>JAITQD010000033.1 GCA_031289095.1 Azoarcus sp. | reverse complement strand
TACTTCACTTTGCTTCCTTGGCAAAGTACGCCGTCGCTTTTCCCAGAATGTCGCGCTCCATTTTCACGCGCGCCAGCTCGGCACGAAGCCGACTGATCTCCATTTGCTCGCCAGTCACGACCGGCCTGTCTGACCCGTTGAGCTGACCCGCCTGGTGTGCCTTGACCCAATTGAACAGCGTCTGGCTCACCACGCCCAGCGTTCTGGCTGCCACAGCGATGCTTTGACCGCCTTCAACCAGTCGAACCGCCTCTTGCTTGAACTCACGCGTGTAGCGCGCCCTCGTCATCCTCATCTTCGTTCTCCTTGCTTACATTAAAACACGCTCAGCAAGGGATACGTTTTCTGGGGGCAAGGTCAGATGACCCTGTCGCCCGCCGCGAAGCGAGCCTCATAATCTTTGTCATATTCTATTTCGCCTACAATTTCGCAACACCATTTACAGACGGGAATATCCGCGTAAGGATTTTTTATCACTATGCCCTCGACGAAACAAAATTCCCCGTCGCCTATATCCGTAAAAAGATAGATATACTCTCCCTCTTTTATGGTTTTCATTTTGCCGTCAAACCCTTCTACTTCGTCCGTTTTTGAAAGCAACACTATATCCCAATCGTAAGGGCGATCGTTGCCAATATCAACCCAATATCTTTGCTCTTTCGGGACATAAACGCTCTCAAACGCAACGCGCCGTTTTTTCGCCTTCGTCATTGTTTTTCCTAATTGTCATGAATAGTTTTCGGCTTTTTGCCGCTCTCTTTCATAAGCAAAAACTGTTCGTACCGCTTGTCTATGATTTTTTTAACTATCTCGTAATTTTCCTCGCTATTTTCAACGAAAAAATATGCGTTATCATCAAGCCTCTCTATCGCCGTTTTCAAAGTTGATTTTACGGCGGTGTCGTAATTGTCTAAATAAGTTCCGTATTTTTTAGCGAATTTTGTCTTGTCGTTGCCATAATACGCCGAAGCGAAATAACCGCCTTTCGTGTTAAAGTCTTCGCTCGTCAATGCGCCGTCCAGCATTTCCATAAAAAACTCTCTGCAATCAAGCGTTTTGTTTTTTATGGCTTCAAGCTCTTTGCCGCACTCTTCTATCGTCTCTTTACTCATAAAATCTTGTTCCACACACCAGCGCAAGAAAAAAGCGATATGCGTCGCGCCAAATTCGCAAGGAATATCCGCAGGCGCGCTTACCGCGCCGTAGTGCCACTTCGCCTTGTCAAAAGTCTGAAATCTCATATTCGCTCCTTATTGTTTAGTTCGCGCGAAAACAGGGCACGCGGACAAAGTATCTCTGGATATTTGCTGCCACTTTCCCTTATGGTCTTGAAAATTGACGACAATCCCGTTTTTTACGCAGTTTATCGTCATATTTTCCGACTTGAAAAATTGTTTTGCGGCGAAAGTCCTCAAATCATAACGCCACTCCGATTTATGCTCCAAAAGATAATCTCTCAATATCTCCATTTGGGATTTGTCACGTTACACGGAGTCGTACGAATCTACACACAGAGTCGTACGGATCGTTCAATTTTGTGGAAAAGCCGTCAGGCCACGAGAGTTTGCGCTTCGCCCTTGCTGCGTCGGTCGATGTGGCCGATGCGGTAAACCGTTTCGCCGCTGGCGGCCAGGTGCGCCGTCATCGCGTCGGCGTCCTTGTCCGCCACGACGATCGCCATGCCGATGCCGCAGTTGAACACGCGGTACATTTCTCCCTGCCCGACTTGGCCAGCCTGTTGCAGCCACTGGAAAAGCGGCGGCAGCGTCCAGCTCGCGGCGTCGATGCGCGCGACGAGTTCCTCGCCGAGGATGCGCGGCACGTTTTCGGTGAGACCGCCGCCGGTGATGTGGGCCAGCCCCTTCACCGCACCGGGCAGGTCGCGGAACACTGCGAGCAGGGGCTTGACGTAGATGCGGGTCGGTTCCAGCAGCACGTCGCGCAACGGGCGGCCATGAAAACCGGCGTCGAGGTCGGGTCTGGCTACGTCGATGATCTTGCGGATGAGAGAGTAGCCGTTGGAATGCGCGCCGCTGGACGCCAGCCCCAGCACTACGTCGCCCGGCGCAATGCCCGCGCCGTCGATGAGGGCGCTTTTTTCCACCGCGCCAACGGCGAAGCCGGCAAGGTCGTATTCACCGTCCGGGTACATCCCCGGCATTTCGGCGGTTTCGCCGCCGATGAGGGCGCAGCCGGCAAGTTCGCAGCCGCGCGCAATGCCCTGCACCACAGTGGCCGCCGTGTCGACATCAAGTCTGCCGCAGGCGAAATAGTCGAGGAAAAACAGGGGTTCGGCCCCCTGCACAAGGATGTCGTTGACGCTCATCGCCACCAGATCCTGCCCAACGGTGTCGTGCTTGCCGAGCGCGAAGGCGAGCTTGAGCTTGGTGCCGACACCATCGGTGCCGGAAACGAGCACCGGTTCGCGGTATTTGCTCGACAGGCCGAACAGCGCGCCAAAGCCGCCGATGCCGCCAAGTACCTCGGGACGCATGGTTCGCCTGGCGAAAGGCTTGATGCGTTCGACCAGCGCGTCGCCCGCTTCGATGTCGACACCCGCGTCGCGGTAGGAAAGCGGGGATGGGGAAGTTTGTTTGGCGCTCAAGACCGGTTCCTCTGAAAAACGAAAGACGGCGCTTGAGGCAGCGCCGCCAAATGGCTACATTCGGGGGTTTGCAGTGAAGGACGATTCCGCCGCTTCGCGTAAGCTGACGATTTTACTTGAAAATGCCCCCATTCCACGCTTCCCGCCCACAAACCGCCATCTGGGCCGGGGTCGCACTCGCCCTGCTTGGCTTGCTCTGGCTGCTCTCTCCGATCCTTGCGCCGTTCGCAGTCGGGGTGGTGTTCGCCTATTTGGGCAACCCCGCTGTCGACGCCCTCGTGCGCCGCCGCCTGCCACGCCCGGTGGCGGTGTCGGCAGTTCTCGCCGTGCTGTGTCTGGCGCTCGTCACCCTCGTGTTGGTGCTGCTGCCGGTGCTCTACCGCGAGGCGGTGACGCTGGCGCAGCGTCTGCCGGGACTGATCGACCTGTTCAACCAGCGCGTGCCACCGCTACTCGCGGAACGGTTCGGGGTGGATTTCAGGCTCGACGCGGCCCGTTTCCATGCCTGGCTAGGACAGTTCCGCGACAACACGCAAGATTTGCTGCCGGTGTTGCTCGGTCACATCGGGCAAAGCGGCCTGGCTATCGCGGGAGCGGTTGTTAACCTGTTGTTGATTCCGGTCGTCACTTTTTATCTGCTTCAGGAATGGCCGCGCCTCATTGCAGCGCTGGGGCGGGCGCTGCCGCGCCCGTGGTTGCCGCGCACGCTGAAGATCGCTGGCGAAATCGACAGGGTGCTGGCGCAATTCTGCCGCGGGCAGTTGTCGGTAATGCTGTTGCTGGCGATGTATTACAGCTTCGGCCTGTGGCTTGCCGGCATCGACTTCGCGCTGCCGGTCGGCGTGCTCACCGGCTTGCTGATTTTTATTCCCTATGCCGGTTTCCTCGGCGGACTGGCGCTTGCGGTGCTCACCGCCCTGCTCCAGGGCGGCGGCTGGGAGCCGCTGACCGGCGTCGCCGTGGTCTATGGCATCGGACAGTTAATCGAGAGTTTCGCGCTGACGCCCTATCTGGTGGGCGAGCGCATCGGGCTGCATCCGCTGGCGGTCATTTTTGCCCTGATGGCGTTCGGGCAGCTTTTCGGTTTCGTTGGCGTGCTCGTGGCGCTGCCAGCGAGCGCGGCCCTGCTGGTCGGGATGCGCGAAGTCGCCTCGGCGTGGTTGACCAGCGCCGTCTATCTCGGCGGCGGCCCGCCAGAAGCCGCGCCGGTCGTTGATGCCGCCAGCGACAACGGCGAGGAAGCAGCATGAAACAGCTCGTTCTCGATCTGCACCCGGATCGCCCGCCGACGCTCGATAACTTCGTCCCCGGCGGCAACGCGGAACTCCTCGCCAGCCTCGCGCTGCTGGCCGATGCGCCCGCGCAATTGCCATGCGCGCACCTGTACCTGTGGGGCGCGCACGGCAGTGGCCGCAGTCATCTGCTTCAGGCAGTCGTCGCCCGTGCCCGCGCCTTGGGCCGCCCCGCTTTTTACTTTGCCGCCGCCATCGAGCGCCTGCCGGAAGACGGGCACGCCCTGCTGGCGGTCGATGACGTCGAGGCGCTTGCTCCCGCCGCCCAGATCGCGCTTTTCAACGCCTTCAACCGCGCGCGCGGCAATGGTCAATCGTTGCTCCTCGCTGGCGGCACCGCGCCGCAGGAGCTGGCCCTGCGCGAAGACCTGCGCACCCGCATCGGGCAAAGTCTGATCTTCGAGGCGCGCCCGCTCGACGACGTTTCGCGCGCCGCCATCCTGTACACGTTTGCGGCCCGGCGCGGCCTGCGGCTGGGTGACGAGGTTGTCGGTTTCCTGCTCGCACACGGGCGGCGCGACCTGCCGGGCCTGCTGGCGTCCTTCGAGGCGCTCGACGCCGCATCGCTCGAACACAAACGCCCCATTACCCTGCCCTTGCTGCGCCAACTGGTGCGGGAAGGGCTGCCAATCTGACCGGACACTCATGGATCTCGTACTTTTTGACCTCGACAACACGCTGCTCGCCGGTGACTCCGACATGGCGTGGACGCAATTCCTGATCGAAGAAGGCGTGCTCGACGACGCCGCGCAGGAGACGCGCAATCTCGTGTTCTACGAGCAGTACAAGATCGGCACGCTGGACATCCACGAATTTCTCGATTTCCAGCTCGCGCCGCTCGCCTGCCACCCGCGCGCCCAGCTTGATGCCTGGCACAGCGCCTACATGGCGCGTCACATCCGCCCGATGATCCGTCCCGCCGCGCGCGCCCTGGTCGATGGGCATCTGCGGCGCAAGGCCATCGTGGCGCTGGTGACGGCCACCAACAGTTTCGTGGCGGGGCCGATCGGGCGCGAATTCGGCATTCCGCATCTCGTCGCCACCGTGCCTGCGCAAGAAAACGGCGCTTTCACCGGAAAGCCGCGCGGCATTCCCGCCTTTCAGGCTGGCAAGATCGCCCGCGTCGAAGCGTGGCTGGAATCGCTCGGGCTCGATTTCGCCTGCTTCGGGCAAACCTGGTTCTACAGCGATTCGCACAACGACTTGCCGCTGTTGCAGCGGGTCACGAAGCCGGTCGCGGTCGACCCGGACAATGTGTTGCGCGACTACGCGCGGGCGCATGGCTGGGATATTCTGTCGTTGCGCGAAACCGGGCAGGCATCTGCATGACTCCGTTCGCCATTGCGGCCCGCTTCAAGAAATGGACACCCCTTCCGGTTGCCGGATGCGCATAATTCGCCTGCATTCAATCTTACGGCTCACTCATGTTCTGTACTGCCTGCGGTTCCAACCTGAGGGACTGGCCCAACAAATCCTGCCCACGTTGCGGTGCGCCATTGCGACCGGCGAACGAACCGCCGCCCACGCATCCCGCCGACCCGAACCAACCCCAGAGCACCGCGTCCGCCACCGGCCCCGTGCGGGAAAGCTCCAGAGTCCCCTGGCTGGCCGGTATCGCCGTTTTCACGTTGCTCGTGGGCGGACTGTGGTGGGGGCTGGGCCTGAACGAAGCGCCCGTCTTCGATCCCCAGGTTTCGTCATCCCGGCGAAATACCCCCCCCGATCCTGGCATCGCGGCGGAAACCAGCGAACCGCCGCCGGAGATCGAGCCTGTCGAACCGCCGGTCACACCCGTCTCCGAAGAAACATACCCAGAAACATTCTCCCCGGACAAAGCCAGTCCGGAAGCGCCCTGGGTTGTCACGCCGGAAACCCCCGATCCGCCACGCATCACCCCCGATCCACCGCGTGTTACCCCGGAACCACCGCGTGTTACCCCGGACCCACCGCGTGTTACTCCAGAACCGCCGCGCGTCACCCCGGAACCTCGACACGCAACTTCCCCCGATTCCCGGCCCACGCCGCTGGCGGCGTCCAGAAACCCGCCCGTCGTTCCCGATCCGCCGTCCCCGCCTAGGCCGCCGCGCCCGGCGCTTCCTCCTTTCCCCCTGGACAGGCTGGAAGCCATGCGCACGGAACTGGCCACATGTGACGCACGGGCGGAGCGCGGAGACAAGCTCAATGGCGCGCTCTGGTGTCGCGACCGGGTACAAAAGAAATATTGCAATGGGTACCGGATCCAACCAGCCGAATGCAGAAAAACCGGCAATGGGCTGTAGTGGCGACGCAAATATTCGCCCGGCCCGGCCCGGTGCGCGTTCCTGCGATTTACCGGATACGCTTCGCTTTCCCTCCCCATCAGGCACAATACCGCGTCCGGAAACATGCCGGTTTCAGGTCACAAACTTTTTGACAGGTAATTCATGTTCTGCACTTCCTGCGGAGCCGATCTGGGGACGCGATCCTCCAAGTTCTGCCAGTACTGCGGCGCGATCCTGAAAACGCAAGCGCCCGCTTCCAGCCCCGTCCACGCCGTGGCCGCCGCGCCGCCGGAACCGGTGTCGTTTGCCGGGGACGACATTCCGTCCTTCGCGTCCATCACGATAGACTCCATTGCGTCTCTCGAATGCGGCCCGGTCACGACGCCCCCTCCCCGCGCGGATGACCTCGAACCGCCTGTTGTGCAGACGCAAACCACGCCTGACCAGGACGCCGCGCCCGCCCCCGTCTTCACCACGCCGCAGCCTTCGCCGCCAGAGGCGCAATCGCTGGCAGATCCCGGTTCTGAACGGAAAGACGCCGAATCCTGCCCCCAGCCGGAAGCCTCTCCCACCCCGTTGACGACAAACTGGTGGGATGAACCGGCGGTTCGCGGCGGGGAAAACGCCACCGCCAGAACGGAGGCGGTAACGGTCATTCCGTCCCTCATACCGCCGTCCGATGCCGCGCCGGAGCGCGCAGCTCCTGCGGGCGAAACGCTCTTTTCCAATACCAGCACCTTCGATGTACCCACCGGCGTGGCGGGCTGGACGGAAAGGTATACCACTGAAATTTCCGCGCTGGGGCCTTTGGCGGAATCGGGACGCATCGAACCCACGATAGGCGGTGGCGGAAAACTCCCTGACCCCGCGCCGCTGTCGCCGCCCCGCCCAACTGTCGGCGCCGCCTTCGCCGTAACCGGCATCGCCATCATCCTGGTCGCCGCCCTGGCTGGAGGAGCCTGGTGGACGTTCAGCCAGACGAACGCTGAACTCGACCCCTCAAGCGAGGAAACGCCGGAAGCGTCTTTTGAAGCGCCGCCGCGCCAGCCGGTCGAAGCGCCCACGGTACAGGCCACGGATGCGCCGCAACCGCTGCCCGAATTCGACCCGGAATCCACAGCGGAACAGGAGCCGGAAGCAGCTCTGATGGACATCCCGTCGTTGCCGGCAAACCAGCAGCAAGGCCGGCACAACAGATCTGAAATCGACATCCTCGAATCCCCGCCGCCGCCGCAAGAGTCTTCTCCTTCCGCCGCGCTTCCTTTGCCTGCCGCGCGCACGCCCTCCACGGCGCCCGCCGCGCCAATCCCGCCGCCACGCGCGCCCGCCACTCCGACTCCGCCACGCGCGACCGCCATTCCAATTCCGCCGCCGCGCCCGCCCGCCGCTCCGCTCCTGCGGCCCATGCCGCTGCCGTCCCCCCCCGCGCCCGCCGCGCCGCTTGGACCAACGCCGGTGCGCATTGTCCCCCCGCCCGTTATGGCGCCCACCCCCGCGCCGAAACCCGCTGCCCCGCCCAGTCCAGCGACGGCATCCCGACAACAGCCCACCCCGGAGTCCCCGCCCTGGCTTGGCCGCCTGCGCCGGGAAATGGAGAATTGCGAGAATTTCTTCTGCCGTGAAAGAGTGCGCGAACGGTACTGCTCGGAGCGCTGGGAGAACCTGCCCGAGTGCAGAAGCGCATCGCTTTGAGAAAAAATTCATCTGCATCGTCACCGCCGGAGAGCCGCATGAGCCAACGCCAGCCTGAACAGGACACCTATCGAGCCCACCTGTGGCGTGTCGCCGAAGCCTTGCGCAACGAGAAAGCCCTGTTCGTCCTGCTCGCTACCGGCCTGCTGACGGGAGGAGCGATATTCCTCGGAAACAGCCTGACCGGTTCCGGTGTTTTCACGACGCGCACCCTGTCCGTTTTCGTGTCTCTGTTGATCCTCCCCGTCGGGGGAGCGACTGCGGGTCTGCTGCTCATGGATCAAGCCTGCGGGCGGGAGACGCGCTCGATCGGGCAGGCTGTGCGCAGCAGCATCCCCGCCGGTTTGCGGCTCATCGCCGTCTTCCTGGGCTGCGCTGCGGTCATGGCGGCTTTTGTCCTTTTTCTCTATCCACTGCTTTTCGTGAGCCGGATTCCCGTCGCGGGGCCCGCGCTTTACGCCGTGCTTTTCCCGCTTCTGTCGCTGGCGGCAGGCCTGCTGTTCTTCGGTTCCTGCGTAACACTGTCGGTGACCGGCCCCGCCATCTGGAACGGCGCGACTGCGCGCGAAGCCCTGTCCGTGTTCGCGCGGCTCGTCGCCGAACGGGGCGCGAAACTGCTGGCGCATCTTCTCGCCCTCGCCCTGTTCAAGGTGTTGGCCCTGATCGCGCTTTCCAGCATCGTCGCGCTCGGCTCCCTGACGGTGCTGAATGTCTCCACCTCCGTGCTGGGCGGGAGCGCTCCGCTTCCGGGCCTGGCGCTCAGCAGCGAATACACACTGGCTCTCGCTTTCGGCGGCATGCTCGCGGTGACGCTGGTTTCGACCGCCGTCGCGGCCTTGACCCTGATGGGCCTGAACCTGATCTACCTGCGGCTCGCCGGAGACCTGCCGCCGGCCCGGACGGATGCGCCCCGCAACCTCCGGGAGAAAAAGGAACCGGCCCGCCCGCCCGCCGCAACGCGCACCATGGACGACGCGCCGCGCAATACTGCCGCAACGCCCGGCATCGGTGGCGGTGAGCCGGACATCCTGGCGTCGATCCTCGCCGAAGCCACGTTTGCCGCCACGCCTGCCGCCACAACCTGCTCGCATTGCCGGACGATCGTCCAGCCTCACGACCGTTTCTGCGGCGAGTGCGGCGGCAAACTCCAGGGCTGATGCTTTCCCGCCTGCAACAGGCGCGCATCGGTTATCATTGCGCGCCTGATCCGCTCAAACCTGCGTCTTCTAGATGATCCGCAAGCTGCTGCGCAAGGTTTTCACCCGCCGCACCGTGAAAACACCCCCCACTGGCGAACCCGCCCGCATTCCCGTCGACCAGCACGGCATCCGCAGGGAACAGGTTTCGCCTGCGGCCATCAAGGTCTGCACCACACTCCAGGAACGCGGCTATCAGGCTTACGTCGTCGGCGGTGCCATCCGCGACCTGTTGATCGGGCGCGAACCCAAAGATTACGACGTTGCCACCAGCGCCACGCCCGAGGAAGTGCGGGCGCTGTTCCGGCGCAGTGCGCGCATCATCGGACGGCGCTTCAAAATCGTCCACGTCATGAGCGGCCCGGAAACAATCGAGGTTTCCACCTTCCGCGCCAACCAGTCGTCTGAAACCGACAGCCACGGGCGCGTGCTCGCCGACAACATCTACGGCACCCAGGCCGAGGACGCCGTACGGCGCGATTTCACGGTCAATGCACTCTATTACGACCCCACAACCGAGACCATCGTCGATTATCGCCATGGTGTCGCCGACCTGCGGCAGAAGACGCTGCGCATGATTGGCGATCCGCGCATCCGCTACCGCGAAGACCCGGTGCGCATGCTGCGCGCGGTGCGCCTGGCGGCCAAACTCGGCCTTGTCATCGACCCCGCTGCGCGCGCGCCGATCCGCGACATGGCGGTTCTGCTGGAGAACGTACCGACGGCGCGGCTTTTCGATGAAATGCTCAAGCTGCTGATGTCGGGCAACGCCGTGCGCTGCATCGGCCAGTTGCGCGAAGAAGGCTTGCATCATGGTCTGTTGCCGCTGCTCGACGTTATTCTCGACCAACCGGTGGGCGAGCGCTTCATCTGGCTGGCGCTGGAAAACACCGACGAGCGGGTACGTACCGACAAGCCGGTGTCGCCCGGTTTTCTGTTCGCCGCCCTGCTCTGGCCCGAGGTCACGCGAAAATGGAAGGAGCATCAGGCGGCGGGCGTAGCCCCGTATCCAGCGCTTTTCGAGGCGATGGACGACATTCTCGACACCCAGGCGACACGCCTGGCAATCACCCGCCGCATCGCGGGCGACATCAAGGATTTGTGGGCGCTGCAACCGCGTTTCGACAAACGCACGGGCAAGATGCCATATCGCCTGATTGAGCATCCGAGGTTTCGCGCCGGTTGGGATTTTCTCTGTCTACGCGCGGAGGCGGGCGGCATCTCGCAGGAAATTCCCGACTGGTGGGATCGTTTCGCCCACGCCGGCCATGGAGAACGCGATGAATTGCTGAACGCCACACCGCCGGGCGACGCGACGGCGCGGCGCAAACGGCGACGGCGCAAACCCAGAACTGAAACCGGCGCTGCCGAGGGTGCGCCAGAAACGCCGCCCATCGCATCCTGAACGCCTGCACATGGGACGCCTGATTCCTTTCCGCTGGTATTCGCCAGGGACGCACCGCGCCGCGTCCCTGCCTGACGCCTCCCACTGCTGCACGGAAACGGAATCCTGAAATCAATGATCGTCCGTTCTGCGCGCGCTCATGTTGCTTTCGGCGCCAATCTTGGCGATCCGTTCGCCGCCTTTACCCGCGCCCTGGAGGCGCTCGACGCCCTGCCGGACACCCGGCTCGTCGCGCATTCCTCGCTTTATCGCAGTGCGCCACTCGGCGTGACCGAGCCGCAACCCGATTACATCAACGCTGTCGCCGCCCTCGATACCCGCCTCGCGCCCCAAACGCTGCTTGACGCATTGCTCTGGATCGAAAGCATCGGCGGGCGCACCCGCGCTACAGCATTCGCGCCGCGTCCCATCGACCTCGATCTGTTGTTGCACGGCGATACCGTACTGTGCACCCCGACGCTCACCCTGCCCCATCCACGTCTCGCCCAGCGCGCTTTCGTCCTGTTGCCGCTGGCCGAGATCGCGCCCAATCTCGTCATTCCCGGCATCGGCGCGCTCGCGCCCTTGCTGGAAGCGGTACGCGATCAGCGCATCGTTCGTCTGGCGGAGCGATCCGCCTTCTGACGACGGAAGAAGCCGGATCGGATCAGTAGTCGAGCAGGCTGCGGCATGTTTCGGCGCGCCCGGTCATACGACTGAAGCTCGCCAGACGCGCGCGTACGAATTCCGCCGGCAGTTTGGCGTCGGCGCAGTAATCGCGCAGGATCATCGCCTGCGCCATGTTCTGCGCCGCCGCAATCGTGACCGTCAGGGCGGGGAAGCGGTAGCCGGATGTGTCGCGCCAGTCCTCCTTTTCCTTTACCGGCGCGGCAGGGGCCGTTCCTGTCGGCGCGGAGACCGCTGGTGCGACCGGCGCATCCTGCGCCAGCGCGGGCGCACAGCACAGAATCGGCGCGAGGACGGAAAAGGCGCGTGGCGACATCGCAATCGTCCCGGAAAGTCCGGGCACAGTCAGGTCAACGCCCCTCTTTCAGCCAGCGCGCCGCATCGAGCGCGTAATAGGTGAGGATGCCGTCCGCCCCGGCGCGCTTGAACGACAGGAGCGATTCGAGCACGCAGGCTTTTTCGTCGATCCAGCTATGTTGCGCGGCCGCCTTGAGCATCGCGTACTCACCGCTCACCTGATAGGCGAAGGTCGGCACACCCAGTTCGGTCTTGACCCGGCGCACGATGTCGAGATAGGGCATGCCGGGCTTGACCATGAACATGTCGGCCCCCTCGGAGATGTCAAGCGCCACTTCGCGGATCGCCTCGTCACCATTGGCCGGATCCATCTGGTAGGTGTACTTGTTGCCCGTGCCAAGATTGCCAGCCGAACCTACGGCGTCCCGAAAGGGGCCGTAGAAACCCGAGGCGTACTTGACCGAATAGGCAAGGATACGGGTGTGGATGAGGTGACTGCGGTCGAGTTCGGCTCGGATTCTCGCCACGCGGCCATCCATCATGTCGGACGGCGCCACCACGTCGGCCCCGGCGCGGGCGTGGCAGAGCGCCTGGCGGGAGAGCGCGACGAGGGTTTCGTCGTTCATCACGTAGCGGCTGGGATCGCCGGGGTCGATGAGGCCGTCCTGGCCGTGACTGGTGTAGGGATCGAGCGCCACATCGGTAATCACCCCCAACGCGGGAAAGCGTGTCTTGAGCGCGATGACGGCGCGCGGCACCAGCCCGTCCGGATTCCAGGCTTCCTCCGCCCCCTCGCTCTTGTCGGCAAACTCGATCACCGGAAACAGCGCCAGCGCCGGTATACCAAGTTTGAGCGCATCCTCGGCGAGCGCGAGCAGACGGTCGAGCGTCAGCCGCTGCACGCCCGGCATCGACGGCACCGGAACCGCCTTGTTCTTACCCTCCTGCACGAATACCGGATAGATCAGATCGTCGGTGGTGAGCAGGTTTTCGCGCATCAAGCGGCGGGAAAATTCATCCCGACGCATGCGGCGCATGCGTGTGAAGGGGAACACAGGAGTCGCGGGCATTTTGGCCTTCCTTGGAATAAATGTTTTGGATCGTCATTAGATCGCACCCGGTTGGGCGATGCCAAGCGCCCATTTTCACAGTCTTGTATAATTGGCAAACGCACATTTCATGGCATTTTCTGCTTCACACCGCCCGGATATCCACAATGGATGACGCCCAGTTGCTCCGTTACAGCCGTCACATCCTGCTCGACGAACTGGGAATTGAAGGGCAGGAGCGCCTCTTGCGGAGTCACGCCCTCGTCGTCGGCGCGGGCGGTCTGGGGTCGCCCGCCGCGCTCTATCTGGCTGGTGCGGGTGTGGGCGTTCTGACGCTGGCCGACGGCGACACAGTGGACGCCAGCAACCTGCAACGCCAGATTCTGCATACGGCGGCAAGCGTCGGACAGGGAAAAACCGTGTCCGGCGCGGGCGCGCTCGCCGCCCTCAACCCCGGCGTCCGGGTGGTCGCGCTGCATGAGCGCCTGGAAGGCGAAGCGCTGGAGGGTCGGGTAAGCGCCGCCGACGTCGTGCTCGACTGTACCGACAACTTCGCCACCCGCTACGCGATCAACCGCGCCTGCGTGCGCCATGGCAAGCCACTCGTTTCCGGTGCGGCGGTGCGCTTCACCGGGCAGGTGAGCGCCTTCGATCTCTCCCGCCCCCAGTCTCCGTGCTACCACTGCCTGTTCCCGGACGGCCAACCCGTGGCGGAAGAACGCTGCGCCGTGACGGGCGTGTTCGCGCCGCTCACAGGCATCGTCGGTAGCCTGCAAGCGGCGGAAGCACTGAAGCTGCTCGCAGGCATCGGAACCCCACTCACGGGACGACTGCTGCTGGTCGATACCCTGGCCCAGACTTTTCGCACCATTTCGTTCAGCAAAGACCCATCCTGCCCGGTGTGCGGCACAATGTAATTTCACACTTGGACAAAAAATGTCACTCCTTCACGATGTCACTCATAACAAAGCGATTGCTTCCTGCCGCCTTTTCGACTACTGTCACCCATGGATCAACCGTGTATATCGCGGCATGTAACCATGCTAAACGCATGTCCCGCATGTCCGCGTATACTGCAAGATTATGTTATATCAGAATTTTCTGCGACATCGCCATTACTTTCATGTCGGCACGCTTCCAGCGGGACTGGGTAACGCTGCTGAGTATGTAACTGCTTTAATTTTGCATGAGACTGCCTGATGAACACAAACCAAAAGCAAGGCATCTTCGCGCGGTACCGCAAGATCATTTTAGCCGTGATCCTGTTTATGGTCGCGGACTCAGTGGTGATCGGTATCAATTTTTACAATACCTACAAGGCTGACGAATCCGCCGTATCGATCAATCTGTCGGGACGACAACGGATGTTGTCGCAGCGCATGACGAAAGTACTGCTGCTGACACAACGCGCCCTGGAAGCGAACGATGCGCCAGGGGTCGAAAAGAACCTGAAAGAGCTTGACCTCACCGTAAACCTGTTCAATACCACGCTCAAGGGGTTCCGCGACGGCGATACCGTGACCGGCGGCGACGGCAAACCGGCTTTTCTGACCCAGGTCGAAACGGACAAATCCCGGCAAATCGTGACGGACGCCTATGCTATCTGGACGCCATATCTCCAGTTGTTGCAGCCGTTACTGGGAAAAAGCAGCGCCCCCAACGACACCTCCCTCGAAACAGCAGTCACCTATGCC
>JAITQD010000064.1 GCA_031289095.1 Azoarcus sp. | reverse complement strand
ACGCCCTTTTACGCGCCGAAACCCAACGCGCCCTGCTCGACACCCACGCCGGCGCGAACGGTCTGGTTGCCGAAGTCACCGCAAACTGGCGCGAATGGCAGCATCTGGCCGGTCTGCGGCAGGCGGCGGAGCGGGACACGGCGGCTTCCGCCCGCGAACGCGAACTGCTCGGCTGGCAAATCAAGGAACTGGAAGACGTAGCGTTCGCCCCCATCGAATGGCGCGAGATCAACGCCGAACATGGTCGTCTGGCGCATGCCGCCGAACTGCTGGGCGGTGTCGGTGAGGTGCTCGACGCGCTCGACGGTGAGCAGGCCGTGCGCGTCATGCTCGGGCATTGCACAAACCGCCTGACTGCGCTGCTCGTCATTGACCCGGCGCTTGCCGAAATGTGCGAACTGGTCGATGCGGCGGCGATCCAGACCGACGAAGCCCTGCATGCGTTGTGCCGCTACCGCGACCGGCTTGACCTCGATCCGGTTCGTCTGGCCGAAATCGACCGTCGCATCGGCATCGTGATGGACGTGTCGCGCAAGCACCATGTGACGCCGGAAGAATTGCCTGTGCTGCTTGCCGAATGGCGAAAGCGGCTCGCTGCCCTGGAAGCCAGCGTCGATCCGGAACGCCTTGCCGCCGCCGAGGCCACGGCGTGCGCGGCCTTCGAGGCCGCCGCCTCGCGGTTGAGCGAAAAGCGCCGCACGGCGGCGGTGGCGCTCTCGTCCGAAATTACCGAAGCCATGCAGTCGCTGGCGATGGCGGGCGGCAAATTTGAAGTTGTTCTGGTGACGGGCGCTCCCTCTGCGCACGGCTGGGAGAGCGTCGAATTCCAGGTCGCCGCCAATCCGGGGCAGAGCCTGCGCGCCCTCGCCAAGGTGGCTTCCGGCGGCGAACTCTCGCGCATCGGCCTCGCCATCCAGGTGATGACCAGCCGCGATTCCGCGACACCGACCTTGATCTTTGACGAAGTTGACGTCGGTATTGGCGGGCGGGTGGCGGAAATCGTCGGCCAGTTGCTGCGCCGTCTTGGCCGGGATCGGCAAGTGCTGTGCGTCACCCACCTGCCACAGGCCGCTGCTTGCGCCGACTGGCAATGGCAGATCGCCAAGGAAACCCGCGACGGTCAGACCCTGAGCATGGTCACGCCGCTCGACGGCCCGGCGCGCGTGGCGGAAATCGCGCGCATGCTGGGCGGAGTGAACATCACCGAAACGACGCGGCGGCATGCGGCGGAGATGCTGGCGAGTAAGCCATAATGCCGACTGCCCGTCTTGAGGTGTGGACAGAACGGTTTGACTTTTTTTGAGGCTACCCCGAAAAATCTCGTCCGTGCAGCGATGGATACTCCCGGGGGCTTGAGCAGAGCCTAATGGCTGTTGTTGCGGTGCGGGCAGTTTTCCCGCAGGCAGTCGGCGTACAGGTAAAGCGCGTGATCCTTGATGGCGAAGCCGCGTTCCTTGGCGACAGCCAGCTGACGTTGCTCGATTTCGGCGTCGTAGAATTCTTCGACCCGGCCGCATTGCAGGCACACCAAGTGGTCGTGGTGCTCGCCCTTGTTGAGTTCGAACACGGCCTTGCCCGTCTCGAAGTAATGGCGCTCCAGCAATCCCGCCTGCTCGAACTGCGTCAGCACGCGATACACGGTCGCCAGGCCGATGTCCATATCATCTTCCATCAAGTGGCGATAGACGTCCTCGGCGGTGAGGTGCTGTTGGCCGGCGGTCTGGAACAGTTCGAGTATCTTGAGCCGGGGATGGGTGGCCTTGAGGCCGATGTTCTTGAGACTGCGGAAATTGTCTGCCATGAGTCGAACCGTAGTGGCCTGGCGGGGCAGGCGATGCTGGATTGCGCACTATGTTATATTCTCCAGCCTCCACTGAGAACCGGCGCACCTGAAAAAGTGCGTGCTCACAAGGACGAAGGTTCCTTTCCATGCGTTTTCCGCTTTTTTCCGTGCCTGCGCTCGCGGCGGTCGTCGTTGCCGTCGCGCTTTCGGCCTGCTCGTTTTTCGCCCCTTACCGCATCGACGTCCGGCAGGGCAATTACGTCGATGAAACCATGCTGGCGCAGCTCAAGCCCGGCATGACGCGCGAACAGGTGCGTTTCGTGCTCGGCTCGCCGCTGGTGACCGATGTGTTCCGCACCGACCGCTGGGACTACGTGTACCGCTTCAAACCCGGTCGCGGCGATGTGCAGCAGGTGGCGGTCTCGGTCTTTTTTGTCAATGACCGCTTCGACCGCATGGAAGGCAGCGTGGCCCCCGCTGCGGAGGCGCAGGCGGTGCCGCGCTCGCGGGTCATCGAAGTGCCGCCGGCGAAAAACTGATCGCGGCGTCAGGCAGATTCCAGGGAGATTCGTTTCATGAACCCGATTCGGGTAGCGATTGCTGGCGCTTCTGGCCGCATGGGCCGGATGTTGATCGACGCCGCGCTCAAGGATGAAAGCGTCGCACTGGCGGCGGCTTTCGACCGTCCGGATTCGCCTTTCATCGGGCGCGACGTCGGTGAATTCGCGGGCGTTGCCAGCGGCGTCGCAGTGGGGGGCGATGCCACAGCCGCCATCGCATCCGCCGATTGCGTCATCGACTTTACCCGTCCCGAGGGCACGCTTGCGCATCTCGCTCATGCCGTGCGCCTGAGCAAGTCCATGGTGATCGGCACCACCGGGTTCGACGCCGCAGGCAAGGCCACCATCGCCGAAGCTGCCCGTCGCGTGCCCGTCGTCTTCGCCCCCAACATGGCGGTGGGCGTGAACGCCGTTTTCCGCTTGCTCGATGTGGCGGCGCGCATCCTGGCCGAAGGTTACGACGTTGAAGTGATCGAAGCGCATCACCGCTTCAAGGTTGATGCGCCTTCCGGCACCGCGTTGCGCATGGGCGAAGTCGTCGCGCGCGCACTTGGGCGCGATCTCACCGAATGCGCAATCTATGGCCGTGAGGGCGTCACCGGCGAACGCAATGCGGAGACCATCGGCTTTTCCACCATTCGGGGCGGCGACGTGGTAGGCGACCATACCGTCCTGTTCGCCGGTATCGGCGAGCGCATCGAAATCACCCACAAATCGGGCAGCCGCATGCCCTATGCGCTGGGGGCGTTGCGGGCGGCGCGCTTCCTGGTCGGACGCACACCGGGGCTGTTCGACATGCAGGACGTGCTGGGTTTGCGCTGACGGTAAAAACCAGGAAAACCCGTCGATGTCATGACGTGTGACATCCCGCAGGTTCCCGGATTTGCCTGGACATTGCTAAAACGGTAGAATCCGATCGCTCAACAGCAGCGGGATCGGCCTTCGGCCTGTCCCGTTTTTTCGCATATGGGGCGCGCCCATTCGGAGTTCCCCGTTTCAGCCGTATCCAGGAGTTTTCCGTGACTGCTTTTCCGCCCGCACTACTCGCGCTCGCCGATGGCGCGGTCTTTCATGGCAAAGGCATCGGCGCGACGGGGGGCACGGTTGGCGAGGTGGTGTTCAACACCTCCATGTCGGGCTACCAGGAAATTCTCACCGACCCGAGCTACTGTCGCCAGATCGTCACCCTGACCTATCCGCACATCGGCAACACCGGCATCAACGGCGAGGACATCGAAGCGGCGCATGTGCATGCTGCCGGACTGGTGATCCGCGATCTGCCGATTCTGCCCTCGAACTTCCGCATGACGCAGCGCCTCGACGACTGGCTGCGCGGCGAAGGCGTGGTGGCGATCGCCGGTATTGACACGCGCCGTCTGACCCGCGTCCTGCGCGAAAAGGGTGCGCAGGCGGGTTGTATCGTGACCGCCAGCGCGGGAGAGAGGCTCGACGCCGATGCCGCCATTGCGCAGGCGCGGGGCTTTCCCGGCCTGGCGGGTATGGATCTGGCGAAGGTCGTCAGCGTCCGCGAGGCTTACGGCTGGACGGAAAATGAATGGCGGCTCGGTGCGGGCTACGGTCAGCAGAGCGCGCCGCGCCGGCACGTCGTGGCCTACGATTTCGGCGTCAAGCGCAACATTCTGCGCATGCTTGCATCGCGCGGCTGCCGCCTGACCGTGGTGCCAGCACAGACGCCCGCGAAGGACGTGCTGGCGCTGCAACCCGATGGCGTTTTCCTCTCCAACGGGCCGGGCGATCCCGAACCGTGCGACTACGCGATTGCCGCGATCCGGGAAATTCTCGCCGCCCGGGTGCCGACTTTCGGCATCTGTCTGGGGCATCAATTGCTGGCGCTGGCTTCCGGGGCCAGAACCCTGAAGATGAAGTTCGGTCACCACGGTGCGAACCACCCGGTGAAGGATCTCGACACCGGGCAGGTGCTCATCACCAGCCAGAACCACGGTTTCGCGGTCGATCCGGCCTCCATGCCGGAGACGTTGCGGATCACGCATGCGTCGCTGTTCGACGGCTCCAACCAAGGCATCGCCCGTACCGACGTGCCGGCCTTTTCGTTCCAGGGCCATCCGGAGGCCAGTCCCGGCCCGCACGACGTGGCCTACCTGTTCGACCGCTTCGTCGGACTCATCGACGCGCGCTAATTTTGCATCCCGGCGGGGTCGGCGACGCCGCCCCGACTCTCTTGCTTTACCCGAGGCACAGAATGCCTAAACGTACAGACATCAAAACCATCCTGATCATCGGCGCAGGCCCGATCGTCATCGGACAGGCGTGTGAATTCGATTACTCCGGCGCGCAGGCGTGCAAGGCATTGCGCGAGGAAGGCTACCGGGTCGTGCTGGTCAATTCCAACCCGGCGACGATCATGACCGATCCGGGCAGCGCCGACGTCACCTACATCGAACCGATTACCTGGCAGGTGATCGAACGCATCGTCGACAAGGAACGCCCCGACGCCATCCTGCCAACGATGGGCGGACAGACGGCGCTCAACTGCGCGCTCGATCTGGCGAGGAACGGCGTGCTGGAAAAATACGGCGTCGAACTGATCGGCGCATCGAAGGACGCCATCGACAAGGCCGAAGACCGCCTGAAATTCAAGGACGCAATGACCCGCATCGGCCTCGGTTCGGCGCGCTCGGGCATCGCGCACAGCATGGAAGAAGCCGTGCAGGTGCAGGGCGGCATCGGCTTTCCGGTCATCATCCGGCCAAGCTTCACCCTCGGCGGCACCGGCGGGGGCATCGCCTACAACCCCGAAGAATTCCACGAGATTTGCAAGCGCGGCCTGGAAGCCAGCCCGACCAACGAACTCCTGATCGAAGAATCGCTCTTGGGCTGGAAAGAGTTCGAGATGGAGGTGGTGCGCGACAAACATGATAATTGCATCATTATCTGTTCGATCGAGAACCTCGATCCCATGGGTGTGCACACCGGCGACTCGATCACCGTCGCGCCGGCGCAGACGCTCACCGACAAGGAATACCAGATCCTGCGCAACGCCTCGATTGCGGTACTGCGCGAGATCGGGGTCGATACCGGCGGCTCCAACGTGCAGTTCGCCATCAACCCCGAAGACGGTCGCATGATCGTGATTGAAATGAACCCGCGCGTGTCGCGTTCCTCGGCGCTGGCTTCCAAGGCCACGGGCTTTCCCATCGCCAAGGTTGCGGCCAAGCTCGCCGTGGGCTACACGCTCGACGAACTGCGCAACGACATCACTGGCGGCGTGACGCCGGCCTCGTTCGAGCCGTCCATCGACTACGTGGTCACCAAAGTGCCGCGTTTCGCCTTTGAAAAATTTCCGCAGGCCAATGACCGTCTCACCACGCAGATGAAATCGGTGGGCGAGGTCATGGCGATCGGGCGTACTTTCCAGGAATCGTTCCAGAAAGCCCTGCGCGGGCTGGAAGTCGGCGCTTACGGGCTGGACGAGGTGGAAACCGACAACGAAGACCTCGAACACGAACTCGCCACCCCCGGCGCGCAACGCATCTGGTACGTGGGGCAGGCGTTCCGCGAAGGTTATAGCCTTGAAAGAGTATTTCGGCTCACCAAAATCGACCCCTGGTTCCTGGCCCAGATCGAGGATATCGTCGCCAGCGAAAAAGCCCTCGGCGGGCGCTCGCTCAAGGCGCTGAGTGCGGACGAGCTGCGCAGCCTGAAGAAAAAAGGTTTCTCCGACCGCCGCCTGGCGAAGCTCCTCAACAGCGACGAAACCGGCGTGCGCCTCGCACGCCACGCCCTTGGGGTGAGACCGGTGTTCAAGCGCGTCGATACCTGCGCCGCCGAATTCGCCACTTCCACCGCCTACATGTATTCCTCTTACGAGGAAGAATGCGAAGCGCGTCCCACCGGGCGCAAAAAGATCATGGTGCTCGGCGGCGGCCCAAACCGCATCGGGCAGGGCATCGAGTTCGACTATTGCTGCGTGCACGCGGCGCTGGCGTTGCGGGAAGATGGTTATGAAACCATCATGGTCAACTGCAACCCGGAAACTGTCTCCACCGACTACGATACCTCCGATCGCCTGTATTTCGAACCGATCACGCTCGAAGACATTCTCGAAATCGTCCATGTTGAAAAGCCGACCGGCGTCATTGTCCAGTTCGGCGGGCAGACGCCGCTCAAGCGTGCGCGGGCGCTGGAAGAAAACGGCGTGCCCATCGTCGGCACCAGCCCGGACATGATCGACGCCGCCGAAGACCGCGAGCGTTTCCAGAAGCTCCTGAACGACCTTGGCCTGCGCCAGCCGCCCAATCGCACCGCGCGCACGCCCGAAGCCGCCGTGCGTCTGGCCGCCGAAATCGGTTATCCGCTCGTGGTGCGTCCCTCCTACGTGCTCGGCGGGCGGGCGATGGAAATCGTGCACGAGCAAAAAGACCTCGAACGCTACATGCGCGAAGCGGTCAAGGTCAGCAACGAATCGCCGGTGCTGCTTGATCGCTTCCTCAACGACGCTACCGAAGTCGACGTCGATGCCCTCTCCGATGGTGAGGAAATCATCATCGGCGGCATCATGGAGCACATCGAACAGGCCGGCGTGCATTCGGGCGACTCCGCCTGCTCGCTGCCGCCCTACACCCTCACCGCCGCCTTGCAGGACGAACTGCGCCGCCAGACCAAGGCGATGGCGCGCGCGCTCAACGTCTGCGGCCTCATGAACGTGCAGTTCGCCATCCAGGGCGAGGGCGACGACGCCACCGTCTATGTGCTCGAAGTCAACCCGCGCGCCTCGCGCACCGTGCCTTTCGTGTCGAAAGCCTGCTCGTTGCAACTGGCCAAGATTGCCGCGCGCTGCATGGTCGGGCAAAGTCTCAAGAGCCAGGGCGTTGGCGGCGAAATCGTGCCGCCGTATTTTTCGGTGAAGGAAGCCGTCTTCCCCTTCGTCAAATTCCCCGGCGTCGACACCATCCTCGGCCCGGAAATGAAATCGACCGGCGAAGTCATGGGCGTGGGGCGCAACTTTCCGGAAGCCTTCGTCAAGAGCCAACTGGGCGCAGGGGTGCGTCTGCCGGCTTCAGGCAAAGTCTTCATCAGCGTCAAGCACGCCGACCGCCCAGCGGCGGTTGAAATTGCCCGCGACCTGCTCGGACTCGGCTTCTCGCTCGTCGCCACGCGCGGCACCGCCTCGGTCATCGCAGCCGCCGGGTTGCCCGTTACGGCGGTCAACAAAGTCAACGAAGGTCGCCCGCACATCGTCGACATGGTCAAAAACGACGAAATTGTCCTCGTCATCAACACAGTCGATGGCAAGCGGCAAGCGGTGAGCGATTCGCGTTCCATCCGCACCAGCGCGCTGGCGGCCAAAGTCACCGTATTCACCACCATCGAGGGCGCGCAGGCGGCATGTATGGGCATGAGCCACCTGTCCGGACTGGAAGTCTATGCCCTACAGGAACTTCACCAAAAACTGAACCGGCACCCATGAACAAGATTCCCCTGACTATTGCTGGCGCTGAAGCCCTGCGCGCCGAACTGCGCCGCCTCAAGACCGTTGAGCGTCCCAGCGTCATCGCTGCCATCGCGGAAGCGCGCTCTCACGGCGACCTGTCCGAAAACGCAGAATACGACGCGGCCAAGGAACGCCAAGGCTTTATCGAAGGGCGCATCCTCGACGTCGAAGGCAAACTCGGCAATGCCCAGATCATCGACCCCCGGCTGCTGGATGCCGACGGGCGTTGCGTCTTTGGCGCCACGGTGACGCTGGAGGACATGGATTCCGGCAAGAAGGTGACTTACCAGATCGTCGGCGACGACGAGGCCGACATCAAGGCGGGCAAAATTTCGGTCAATTCCCCGGTCGCCCGCGCCCTGATCGGCAAATATGCGGGGGACGTCGCCGAGGTGCAGGCCCCGGGCGGGGAACGCGAGTACGAGATCATCAATGTCGTCTACGTCTGAATGCTGCGCCGCGTCGAGGCCGCTGTGCCTTGCCACGGCGGTTGCGCGCGTGCTTGTCACACTCTGGGTCGGCGGCATGTGGGGGGTCGGCTACATTGCCACGCCAGTGCTGTTCAGGATGCTTTCCGAGCGCATCGTGGCCGGGAACATCGCCGGGCAACTGTTTACCTACATCGCGTGGATCGGCGTGGGGACGGCGGTCTACGTGCTCGCGCTCATGGCCGTGAAGCAGGGCCGTGCGGTGCTGCGGCGCGCGCTGTTCTGGGGCGTCGTGGCGATGCTCGCGTGCGTCGTGGCCGGTTTGGGCATTCAGGCGGAAATGGTCGCGCTCAAGGCGGGTGTGGTGTCGATGGACGTGATGGAAAGCGCCGCACGCGGCCAATTCATGATGCTGCACGGGGTGTCGAGCACGATTTACCTGGTGCAGAGTTTGCTGGGGGTGTGGCTGGCGGTGGGATGTGACGCAAACCGATTCGTCTGGCGTTGATGTCATTGCAGTTTTTACTTGTTTAGGATATAAAAGCATTGTTTCGTGCTTGACACGAGAATGAGCCAAAATGTGCCGGGTTTACCCGGCAGTTCCGGCGAAGGCGCGGCGGAAATCGAAAAGCGAGGTTCAGTCATGACTATCCAACGGTTTATCGTTGTTTCTTCAGTATCCGTTATGGTCTCTGCTTGCAACATGATTCCTCAAAGGCCTGTAGACAATGTGGCGGGAATGAACGTGCTGGTGGTGGATGCCGCAACGGATGGCAAAATCGTTGAAAAGAGCGTTTTTCGTTCTGACGATAAAGTTGCCTTGGCTTTACGTATTCCAGGCAAATGGATCCCGGTTGGAGAAATATACGTACAGGTAAGCTGTTCCATGGCAAACGCTGATTGGCTATATGCCGATCACCGCCGCTATGGGCGGCGTTATAGCTCAGGCGGTTCGATATATTCAAGGCCTCTCACATTGAATGAAAATAGTGCTGATGCTCTGCGTAAGCTACCGCAAGTGCAGGAAGCGTGCGAGCGCACGCCAGATTGGCGTCAGGTTGCTTACGACGACAAGGGGGACGAGCAGATTATTCTGGATGTTTCCAGTATAGCGAAACAGGCTGATGGCAGTTTTCTGTTCTGGAGTGCATTCGATCATGCGTGGTTGGGTTACGATGTTCCTTATAAGGCTCCTTATGGAAGAAAGGTTGAATATTTTTCAGTAAATTGTCAAGAGAATGCCTATGCTCAATTAAGTGGTTACGATCTGGATCAGCAGCAGACAGTGACGGATGGTCGGATTGAACTCAAGGCAAAAACCAAGAATATTAGTGCTGATTTCAACGATTATTATGTGCTGATGCAGGCGGTTTGTGGGCCGAAAGAAAAACTTGCGCTTTTGCCTCGCCCACAAACTCGCGTTAAGCGGTTTCCCGACTTTTCCGTTCTGCCAGCGTCTGATGCCAAAGTTTTGAGCCAGCTTTCGAGCTTGAAATTGACTTCACCCAAAATTGCCTTGAATTATCTGCGCCTTGAAGGAACGAGGACTTTTGCGAAGGGGGAGGATGTACTCTTATTTCTGAGAGGTAAATCTCTCCCGTCGCTGGAAGAAATATGGGTTGAACGCACGGGAACGCCAAATATATATCGCACTGAACGGCGTGCCGGCAAGGACGTGACCAAGAACATAGAGTTTCTCGGTATGCTCAGAGTAAGCCAAACGGGAAGTACTCACAATTTTTTTACCCAAGCACTGGAATTGCACGGGAACTGGAATATCATTCCAATGAACAGCCAACTGGTATACAAGCAAATAACTCGACATGTGGATATTGTGACTAGCCAGTCGAGTTATGAGGCTGAAACTACTTGCGATGTAAGCCGCGAGCTTTTGGCAAGTGAACTAAACTCACGCTTGCTTGGCAATGCTAAAGAATTGATATGCCAAAATTCTGGTAAGAATTCCTTTATTGAGACACAATATTATTTGGAGGATTATGGTTTTGTGGTCATGCTAAAACGTTCGTCGTCTTGGATTACAGATGACGTGCGTATTGTCGATTTTCGATGACTATGCGGGGCCAGACATTCGGGCGGGGGGCTTTGAGCAATCGCGCCTGTATGCCCGATTTCTCGGCAATGACGTCGGTATTTTTTGTTGAACGCCGCAAAAATATCGCTACCTTGCATGGCCCGCCGCTCTTGCTCCTTGCCGACGCCGACAACACTCCCCCTCGATTTCTACCGCCACCTTGGCTGGCAACCCACCCGACTCTTCGCCTGGCGAAAATTCCCCTGATGCCTCGCTGTAATATCAGCAGCATCGCGGTATAATCGCGCTTATTTAATGACTCTTTCGTTCTGGAAAAACCATGGAAAAACTTTTCGTGCTTTTCTGTTTGCTTCTTGGCCTTGCCATGCCCAGCGTAACAGAGGCAAGGGGCATTCCCGTAAAATTTGGTTCGGATTTTGACATCACCTTCCTGGTCGATACCGGGCTGAAAGCGAACGCCGAAGGCAAGAACGTCACCCTGAAACTGGGACACAAAAAGTCCCTGGAATACCTGTTCGCCCCCTATACCATCAAGGACGATGGTCTGGTGCTTTACTATCAGGAAAGCCCGAAAAGCTATTACATATTGGACATGCCGGAAGGCGAAGAACTCCAGCAGTTGCAAAAAGAAGGTCTCCTGCCCGACCCCTTGCCCATAACCGAAATGACAGTACAGGATTATCTCTTCGGCTACCTGCTCGAAATCATTATCCTCGGCTTGGTTGTCTATGGCATCTGGAAGAAGGTCAAGCGGGATTCATAGTCCGGATCAGGCCTGCGCCAGCGTTTGCCCTTGCTCTCGCGCAGCGCCGAGACGGTGCTGGTGGTGTGGCAGTCCAAGCAGATGATGTGCCAGCCTTTTTCGTGCATCAATTCGAGCACAACCCGAAGGCGAAGTCATTCATGGACAAGGTGAAGGATTTCTTCGGGACTTGAGGCAAATGGACGGCACAACAAAAAAGCGCGCCCCGAAACGAGCGCGCTTTTGTTGATTGAAACCGCTCAAACCATCTTCCGCCGTCGCACCACCGCGCCGATAATGCCGAGTCCGGCGAGGAGCATGGCGTAAGTTTCGGGTTCGGGAACGGGTAAGTAAACAATATGTGCGGATTGAAAATATCCGCTTTCTATTTCCACGAATCTCATGGTATGCCAGTCTGTGGTTATTTCGACCGGGCCGTATTCAGCAAAACTGATGTGCCCGTTACCGAAATCAACCCACGATTGCTCCAGATCAATCTGAATATTGTACGGACTTCCACTTGCCACGCCATCAGGATCGAGAGTTACCGTGCCACCTTCAGGGTCAAAATTAATGCTTTGTGAGAAACCTCCAATATCTAAATAAGTAGTGCCTATTTCATTAGTGTAAGCACTGAACACAAAAGTTAACTCATATGGCCACTCAGCATCAGTATCAGCATCAACATCAACTAGAATCGTGGTGTCTTCCCAATAGTTGGGAGGAGGGCTGCCTGCTGGCAAATCTATGTCTCTTGTCGAGCCAGCCCAACTCCACAACGTTCCGACGCCCCAGTTATATGCAGCACCAATATTCACACCATTTGAAACAAGCTCCGTGATATATCCGCCAGGGCCTAGACTGATTGGTGAAAGATCGTTTATGTTGAAATCGATGGTTTCGGCGCTTGCCGTAGCACTGAACGCAGTGAACAGAGCAGCAGCAGCGGTCATTTTCAGCGGATGAAAAACGCGCACGGCATTTCTCCAAGTTGACATAGTGTATTAATAAATAAAGCATACATCACGCCAGAAACGTAACCCGTTGTTTTAGATAACCTAAATATCCTTTATTTTTTGTATATGTAAAGAATCCCGACTACATCCCCCTCACACCGCCCCCCACTGCCGCCTTCACCGCCGCCGCAATATCCTGCACCAGCCGCTCGACCTGCGCCCCATCGCGCCCTTCGATCATCACCGCAGCAGTGGCTCGGTGCCGATGGGCGCAACAGGATACGCCCGCTCTCGCCCAGTTCCTTTTCGGCGGCCTCGCATGCCGCCGCGATGCCGGCGATTTTCGATGACTATGCGGGGCCAAGCATCCGGGCGGGGGTCAGGCCTTGAGCAGTCGCGCCTGTATGCCCGATTTCTCGGCAATGGCGGCGGCCTTTTTGTCGAACGTCGCAAAAATATCGCCGCCTTGCATGGCGCCATCGAAGGCAATGACGGCATCGGCGAAATCGCCATTGGCGCGGAGGGCGCTTATTCCAGCTTCGACGGCACTGCGTTGCGTAAAAATGGTGCTCGTGTCGACAATGATGTCAAACGCATCCGCAATATCCGCCCGAGACATTTTATAGAGTGACATCAGAACCCATACCGTTTCGCAAAACGCCACGAGCGGGATGACGATTTGCCTGGCTTCGATGACCAGGGCTTGTGCCACGGCAACTTGTTTTTCGTCGTCATGGACGATGAGGCGAACCAGCACATTGGTGTCAAGGATGATGGTCACCGTTCGCCCGCCCAGCCTTTCGCGATTGTCTCATTGATTTCTTCGATGCTTGGGCAGATGTTTTCTTTGTTTTTCGACTTCAGTATGCCGAAAATCGCGCTGATGTCATGCGTATGCCGGGCTGGACGAATCATCGCCTTTCCACCTGGCATGAGTTCGACCTCGATCTTTTGTCCGGCGTTGACGCCAAGGTGTTGCAAAAGCTCCTGCTTGAGCGTGATTTGGCCTTTTGCCGTCACGGTGAGAGTCGTCATGGTCGCCTCCGTCCCAAAGGATCGTAAGGATTATATGCCTTACCGGCGGAGAAGCGGTGCAGGATTGCGGCCCAAATCGCGTACACTTACCGCCCGCGTGCTGTGGTGCGCGTGGTGCGTGAGCGTTGCGCGGGCGCTTTTTGGAACCGTTCCCGCCGTGCTTCGCTGCGTTTTTGCTCCGCCGTGGCCTTGGCGAGTGCTGCGCGTCTGGCGGCGGCGGCGAACGCGGCGGCGGATTTGGCGGTGGCGGGGTTCTGCGGCGCGGGCGCGGCTTTTGGTGTCGGGGCTTCTTCTTCGCGCGGACGCCAGACGATGAGGATGTTGCCAATATGCTGCACGGGCGCGGCGTCGAGCGTCTCGCACAGTTCGGCGAGCAGCGCTTCGCGTTGTTCGCGCTCCACGCCCTGGACGCGCACCTTGATGAGTTCATGCGCCTGGAGTGAACGCTTCAGTTCGGCAATGACCCCGGCGGCGAGGCCGTTGTCGGCGATGGTGACGACGGGATGCAGGGCGTGGGCGCGGGCGCGCAGGTCGCGGCGCTCGGCGGGAGACAATTCGATCATGGACATTTTTTCATCCTCGGCAAGGGGCCGGATTCTACTCTGATATGAAACGCAACAAGACCAGCAAGGCATGGCTGCACGAACATCTCACCGACCCCTACGTGCAGCGCGCCAACGCCGAGGGCTACCGCGCCCGCGCTGCCTACAAGCTCATGGAGATCGACGACCGCGACCGTCTGCTCCGGCCCGGCGCGGTGGTGGTCGACCTCGGGGCTGCGCCGGGGTCGTGGTGTCAGGTGGCGGTGCAGCGTTGCGGCGGCGGACGGGTGTTCGCGCTCGATCTGCTGCCGGTCGAACCCATCGCCGGGGTGGATTTTCTGCAAGGCGATTTTTCCGAGAATGATGTGCTCGCCGAATTTGAACGCCGCCTGGACGGCAGCCGGGTCGACGTCGTGCTCTCGGACATGGCCCCCAATCTGTCGGGCGTAGCCACGGTGGATCAGGCGCGTTCGGTCATGCTTGGCGAACTGGCGCTCGATTTTGCTGTCAGTCACTTGCGGCCCGCTGGCCGTTTTTTGGTCAAGGTGTTCCAGGGCGAGGGATTCATGGCGTTTCGCCAGGAAATGGAACGGCGCTTCCAGTCCGTGCAGGTGCGCAAACCCAAGGCGTCGCGTGACCGCAGCGCCGAGGTTTACCTGCTGGGCGGCCAGCCGCGCGCCTGATGCTTGTTGCAAATACCGTGCATCCTGGCGGGATTAATAACGGCAATATGGAAAATCGGTTTGCCGGGCGGGAGGATCGCCTCTAAAATCGACCTTTACGGTTTGTGTGCCCGTCTCGGGCTTTCGGGGTTAACACGTTGAACAATCTTTTCAAGAATCTCGCGCTTTGGGTTGTCATCGGGGTCGTGCTGCTGACCATTTTCAACCAGTTCAGCGCCTACCAGCCGTCCTTGCCGCCGATGGAGTATTCCAAGTTCATGGAAGAAGCCAAGGGAGGGCGGATTGCCTCGGTCACGGTCGATAGCAGCCGGGTGCTGAAGGCGACGACGAAAGAGGGACGCCTGGTCACGGTCTACACCCCCGGCGTTCAAGACATCTGGATGGTGAGCGATCTGATGCGCTACGGCGTCACGGTAAAGGCGACCGAGCCGAAGGACGAATCCTTCCTTACCAACGTGTTCGTGTCGTGGTTTCCGATGCTGCTCCTGATCGGGGTATGGATTTTCTTCATGCGCCAGATGCAGGGCGGCGGCAAGGGCGGCGCTTTCTCGTTCGGCAAGAGCAAGGCGCGCATGATCGACGATAGCGCCAATTCGCTCTCCTTTGCCGATGTCGCCGGTTGCGACGAAGCCAAGGAAGAAGTCGCCGAACTGGTCGAATTTCTGCGCGATCCTTCCAAGTTCCAGAAACTGGGCGGGCGCATTCCCAAGGGCGTGCTGATGGTCGGCTCGCCCGGCACGGGCAAGACCTTGCTCGCCAAGGCGATTGCTGGCGAGGCCAAGGTGCCGTTCTTCAGTATTTCCGGTTCCGATTTCGTGGAAATGTTTGTCGGCGTGGGTGCGGCGCGGGTGCGCGACATGTTCGAGCAAGCCAAGAAACACGCGCCCTGCATCGTCTTCATCGACGAAATCGACGCCGTTGGCCGTCAGCGCGGCGCGGGTATGGGCGGCGGTAACGACGAACGCGAACAGACGCTCAATCAGTTGCTGGTCGAGATGGACGGTTTCGAGGGCCAGACCGGGGTGATCGTGATCGCCGCCACCAACCGGCCCGACGTGCTCGACCCGGCCTTGCTGCGTCCGGGCCGCTTCGACCGCCAGGTGGTGGTGCCCTTGCCCGACATTCGGGGGCGCGAGCAAATCCTGAAAGTGCACATGCGCAAGGTGCCGATTGCGCGCGACGTCGATCCGCAGGTGCTGGCGCGCGGCACGCCCGGTTTCGCCGGGGCTGATCTCGCCAATCTGGTGAATGAGGCGGCGCTTTTCGCCGCCCGTGGCAACAAGCGTCACGTCGACATGAACGACTTCGAGCGCGCCAAGGATAAGATCATGATGGGCGCGGAGCGCAAGTCCATGGTCATCCGCCCCGAGGACAAAAAGAAGACCGCGTATCACGAGTCTGGTCACGCCATCATCGGCAAGACCCTGCCGGGCTGCGATCCGGTGCATAAGGTGTCGGTCATTCCGCGTGGGCGCGCGTTGGGCGTCACCCTGTCGCTGCCGGAAAGGGACAAGCTCAGTCTTTACCGCGACGAAATGCTGGCGAACATCTGCATGTTCTTCGGTGGCCGCGTCGCCGAAGAATTGTTCATCGGTAACGTCTCGACTGGCGCTTCAAACGACTTCGAGCGCGCGACCCAGGTCGCGCGCGACATGGTGATGCGCTACGGCATGTCCGAGGCGCTTGGCCCCATGGTCTATGCGGAGAACGAAGGCGAGGTCTTCCTGGGCCGCTCGGTGACGACGCACCAGAACATGTCGGAAGCGACGATGCAGAAGGTCGATGTCGAAATTCGCCGCATCATCGACGAACAGTACGCGCTGGCGCGCAAGATTCTCACCGAGAACAGCGACAAGGTCGAGGCCATGACTGCGGCGCTGCTCGAATGGGAAACCCTCGACGCCGATCAGCTCGACGACATCATGGCGGGTCGTCCACCGCGTCCGCCCAAGCCTCTGCCCGAATCCGAGTCGCGGGGTGATGACGCCTCGCCGGACGGGGCCGCGCCGACCGCGCCCGCGCCAGTGGCCTGATTTGCACCGCTGCTGGATGCCATCCGCGCAGGTTAGGGGTTCATTTCCTGCGCGGAGCGTGGCGTAGTTTCTGCGGGGATCAATGAATGCGCCCGGCGTGAAAGTGGCGGGCGCGCTTTTGAAAGAGCTGCGCAACTCGCTCGCGGGAAAGGCCCTTCGGGCGCGTGGCCGTGACCCGTTCGACGGACAAAGACCCCTCGACCCGTTTACGGACGACTTTTTTCATGCCCCCGGAACGACGGCCACAAGTCAGACTCGATCTTCGCTCTTTCAAAAGCGCGCCCGCCACTTTCTCAAGAGCGCTGCCCCTAGTGAATTCGCAGAGGCTTTCTTCTTCATGACCCGTTTCGCCTGTGGTCGCTTTGATCTCGATCTTTCCACGCCCCGGATCATGGCAATCGTTAACCTGACCGACGATTCCTTTTCCGGCGACGGTCTGCGCGGCAACGTCGCGGCAGCCTTGCGGCAGGCGGAAAAAGCCCTGGAAGATGGCGCGGATTTGCTCGACCTTGGCGCAGAGTCGACGCGCCCCGGCAGCGATCCCGTTTCCGATGCGCAGGAAATCGCGCGCATCGCGCCAGTGGTCGAAGCGCTTTTTCGCCTGAATGTGCCTTTGTCGGTCGATACTCTGAAGCCGGCGGTGATGCGGGCGGCGCTGGCGGCGGGGGCTGACATGATCAACGACATCAAGGGTTTCGGCGCGCCAGACGCGCTGGAGGCCGTGGCGGGGAGCCGTTGCGGCTTATGTGTGATGCACATGCAGGGTGAGCCGCGTACGATGCAGCGAGAACCGTATTACTTCGACGTCGTTGCCGACGTGGCGGATTACCTCGCCGGACGGGTGCGGACGCTTGTGGCGGCGGGAGTGGCGCGCGAACGCATCATGCTCGACCCCGGGTTTGGCTTCGGAAAGAGCGTGGATCATAACTACAGCATGCTCAAGCATTGCGCCCGTTTCGCGGTCGACGGTCTGCCGGTGCTCGTGGGGCTGTCACGCAAGTCGATGCTGGGTGCGGTGACGGGAAAGGCCGTGCATGAACGTATCATTGCCAGCGTGACCGGCGCGGCGCTCGCCGTCGAGCACGGCGCGCGCATTGTCAGGGTGCATGACGTGGCCGCTACCCGCGAGGCTTTGCAAGTCTGGCGGGCATGCGCGGAGGCGGCCTGAAACCGGAAGCGGAAAATAAACGGAAAACGGGAAAGCAAAATGGGAACACGCAAATACTTCGGCACCGACGGTGTGCGCGGACGGGTCGGCGATGCGCCGATTACGCCCGATTTCGTGATGCGTCTCGGTCATGCCGCCGGGGTGTCGCTGGTGGCGCGACATGACTTGCCGGAGGGCGAGCGCCCGGCGGTGCTGATCGGGAAGGACACCCGTATTTCTGGCTACATGCTGGAAGCGGCGCTTGAGGCCGGCTTCTCCGCCGCTGGCGTCGACGTCATGCTTGCCGGGCCGATTCCCACCCCGGCGGTGGCTTACCTCACGCGCGCCTTGCGCTTGCAGGCCGGTGTCGTGATCTCGGCCTCGCATAATCCCTATTACGACAACGGTATCAAATTCTTTTCCGCGCATGGCTTGAAGCTGGCCGATGCGGTGGAAGCCGAAATCGAAGCCGGCATCGACACCATGGGCTGTGTCGAAGCCGCTCACCTGGGGCGGGCGCAGCGCATCGACGATGCCGCCGGGCGCTACATCGAATTCTGCAAGAGCACATTCCCGACTGAACGCGACCTGCGCGGCCTGAGAATCGCGGTCGATTGCGCCCACGGCGCGGCCTACCACATCGCGCCCAAGGTGTTCCACGAACTGGGCGCGGAAGTGGTCGTGGCGGGCGCGAGTCCCGACGGGTTCAACATCAACGACGGCGTGGGCGCGACGAGTCCTGAATCCCTGCGCCAAACCGTGCTGGCGAACGGCGCCGATTTCGGTGTCGCGCTCGACGGCGACGGCGATCGTCTCGTCATGGTCGATCGCCAGGGAGAGATCTACGACGGCGACAAGCTGCTTTACGTCATCGCCGCCGCGCGCAAGAGCCGGGGGCAGGGCGGCGGCGTGGTCGGCACGCTGATGAGCAATCTTGGCTTCGAGCACGCAATTGCCCGTCTCGGCCTGCCGTTCGCGCGCGCCAAGGTCGGCGACCGTTACGTGCTCGAACTGTTGCACGAAAAAGGCTGGCGCATCGGGGGCGAGAATTCCGGGCACATCATCTGTCTCGACTGCCACACCACCGGCGACGGCATCGTCTCGGCCCTGCAAGTACTGGCGGCGTTGCGCGAGCAAGGGCAAACGCTGGCGCAGGCGTGTGCCGATCTCGTGTTTTATCCGCAGCGGCTGGTGAATGTGCGGCTGCCCATCGGCTTTGACTGGCGGGCCGACGCCGGCATCGCGGCAGCATGCGAGACCGCCGAAAAGGAACTGGGCGAGAATGGACGCATCCTGCTGCGCCCGTCGGGCACCGAGCCACTGCTGCGGGTGATGGTCGAAGGGCGCGATGGGGCGCAGGTCGAGCGGCTGGTGCAGGATATTGCGGCGGCGGTGAAGGCGGCGCTGCGGTGAGTCGATGCGGAAAATTCCGTTACATGCCCGTCCTGCCCTGACGTTTTCCGGGGGCAAGGTCACCATGGCGCAAACTTGCTTGACAATGCGCCGCCTGTCTCTATAATCCGCCCCTCTTAGCAGGCGCGTAGCTCAGTTGGTTAGAGCACCACCTTGACATGGTGGGGGTCGTTGGTTCGAATCCAATCGCGCCTACCAGTGGCCTGTCGACTTCCCTGTTCCGGGCAACAGCGCTGGCTCGTGGGCTGGGCTGCCGGCGCGGGTTGCCAGCGCGGATTGCCAGCGCGGATTGCCAGCGAAAAGTGCGGTTTGGCCGCGCTTTTTTCGTTTACGGCGCATGTTTGACAGGCGACTGCATATATGAGTGAAGGCCACTCCATGCCGAACATTACTTTGCCCGACGGCTCCGTTCGCAGCTTTGATCATCCGGTCACGGTGGGCGAGGTTGCGGCGTCCATCGGCGCGGGTTTGGCGAAAGCGGCGCTGGCCGGGAAGGTGGACGGACGGCTGGTCGATCTGTCGCACCGCATCGAAGCGGACGCGGCGCTGGCGATCGTTACCGACAAAAACCCGGAAGGCGTCGACATTCTGCGGCACTCCTGTGCGCACCTGCTGGCGCAGGCGGCGAAGGAGCTATTCCCGGACGCGCAGGTGACAATCGGGCCGGTGATCGAAAACGGTTTTTACTACGATTTTTCCTACAAGCGCCCGTTTACGCCGGAAGACCTCGCAGCCATCGAGGCGCGCATGACGGAGATCGCGCGCCGCGATCTACAGGTCGTGCGCGAGGTGTGGTCGCGCGAGAAGGCGGTCGAATTTTTCAAGGGCATCGGCGAACGCTACAAGGCCGAGATCATCGCCTCGATTCCCGTCGGTGAGGACG
>JAITQD010000055.1 GCA_031289095.1 Azoarcus sp. | reverse complement strand
AGAGCTGCTCGACGCCGCGCAGGACGCCGAGCAGGCGGCGCGGCCCGCGCAAATCTGGGGCAGCGACATTTCCCCGGCCGCCGTGCGCGCCACGCTGGCCAACCTCGACCGGGCCGGTTTGCTGCCCGCGGTCACGCTGAGTTGCGGCGACCTGCTCTCCATCGACGCGCCCGCGCCGAACGGCGTCCTGATCGCCAACCTGCCCTATGGCGAACGTGTGTCGGATACGGAGGAGCTGGCGGCGTTCTATCCTCGGCTTGGCAGCGCGCTGAAACAGAAGTTCGCCGGCTGGAACTGCCACCTGCTCGCTGCCGATACGCGCCTGCCGAAACTGATGCGCCTCGCGCCCGGCAAGAAGACGCCGCTCTTTAATGGGGCAATCGAATGCCGCCTGTTCGCCTTCGCCATGGTCGCCGGAAGCAACCGGCGCGCCGATAAACGCGAGTGAAGCGCGGACGCATTTGTCACATGCTCAGGCTATCCCCGCCTTGTCGGTTTGGCAAAGGCGACGCACACGATCAAGAGCAGGAACAATACGCCCGAAGCCCAGAAAAACTCTGTGGCCGACAGGACGGCGGCCTGGGTGTCGATGATGCGGTTTACCGCCACCAGCGCCTGATCGCCGGCGATGCCCTGTTCCGCCAGCGCGTCGAGTGTCCTTTGCGTGGCGGGGCTGTACGCATGGATGGCTTCGCTAAGTTGCGCGTGATGCAGGGCGGCGCGGTCTTCCCAAAGGGTAATCGACAGCGAGGAGCCGAAAGCGCCCGCGGTGATGCGGGCAAAGTTGGACAGCCCCGAGGCCGCCGCCGTCCGCGCCGGATCGAGGCCGGAGAGGATGATGGCGGTCAGGGGCACGAAGAAGCCCGCCAGCGCGATGCCTTGCACGAATTGCGGCCAGATCACGTGCAAGGTATCGACCTGGGCGTTGAAACCGGCGCGCATGAACGAGGTAAGCGCGAAGACGACGAAAGCGCCCGTGACGATGAAGCGCGGGTCGATCTTGCCCATCGCCTTGCCCACCAGCGGCGTGAACAGCAGCGTCAGAATGCCGACCGGCGCGGTGACGAGGCCCGCCCAGGTGGCGGTATAGCCCAGGTATTGTTGCAACCAGAGCGGCAGGATGACGACATTGGCAAAAAAGACGCCATAGGCGAGAGAAATGGAGAGGGTGCCCAGCGTGAAGCTGCGGCGGGTAAACAGAGCCAGGTCGATGATCGGGTGTTTTTCAGTCAGTTCCCAGGCAAGAAAAAAACAGAATCCCACCACGGCGACAACCGCGAGAGCGACGATGAGCGGCGAGCCGAACCAGTCCAGTTCCTTACCCTTGTCGAGCGCCAGTTGCATCGCCCCGACCCAGAGGACCAGCAGCGCCAGCCCGGTCACGTCGATGGGCAGGCGGACGGTGGGCAGTTCACGCTTTTTGAGCAGCAGCCAGCTCATGCCCGCCGTCGCCAGCCCAATCGGAATATTGATATAGAAAATCCAGCCCCAGTGGGCATTGTCGGAAATCCAGCCGCCGAGAATGGGGCCGATCACCGGCGCGACCGTCGCGGTCAGCCCCCAGACAGCCAGCGCGATCCCGGCCAGCGCCTTGGGATAGCATTGCAGCAGCAGCGATTGCGAGAGCGAGATTATCGGCCCCGCCACCAATCCCTGAAAAACGCGGGCGGCGACCAGCATTTCCAGACTCCGGGCAAGCCCGCAGAGCAGCGAGACGGCGACAAAAAGCACGGTAGACCAGAGGAAAACCCGCACCTGCCCGAAACGCCGCGCCAGCCAGCCGGTGAGCGGCACGGCGATGGCGTTGGCGACCGCGAACGAGGTAATGACCCAGGCGCCCTGACTCGCGGAAACGCCGAGATCGCCGGCGATGGTGGGAATGGAGACGTTGGCGATGGTCATGTCGAGCACGATCATCAGCGTGGCCAGGGCCAGGACAATGGTCGCCATCAGGCGCGCGCCGCCTTCCAAGGGTGGGATCAGCGGCGGCTGACTGGCGGACGGTGGCGCGGATGCGCGCATCTCAATGCTTTCGCTTTTCGTTTTTCGGTTTCCAGGGTGGGACGGCCTCAATCCGTCCGCGTTTTGCGCAGGGGCGGATCGTTTTCCCGGATGATCTCGGCGATCCGCGCGCGCGCCTGCAAGAGCGCGTCATCGGATGAAAGCCGGTTTTCCATCGCCGCGCGCACCGGCGCCGCCGCGACGATCGCGCCGCCGTGGTCGCGCAAATCCACCGTGACCCGCATCGAAAGACCGATGCGCAGCGGATGCGCGGCCAAATCCTCCGGCTCCAGCGCGATGCGCACCGGCAGGCGCTGCACGATCTTGATCCAGTTGCCGGTCGCGTTTTGCGCGGGCAGCAGGGCGAAGGCGCTCCCCGTTCCGGCGGCAAAGCCCGCGACGCACCCGCGATAGCGCACCGCGCCGCCGTAATAATCGGCGCTCAGGCTCACGGGTTGGCCGACGCGCATCCGGCCTAACTGAACCTCCTTGAAATTGGCCTCCACCCAGAGTTGATCGAGCGGGATCAGCGCCATCAGCGGCGCGCCCGCCGCCACCCGCTGTCCGGCCTGTACGTTGCGTTTCGCCACCTGTCCGGCGACGGGCGCGGCGATGCGCATACGCGACCGGGAAAGCCAGGCATCTTCCACCTTCGCGGCGGCATGGAGCACGTTGGGATGCCGCGCGGGTTCCGCGCCTTCGGTCAGCACCCGATTGGCCGCCAGTTGTTCTCGCGCCGTGACGAACTGGGCTTCGGCGGCCTTGAGCGCGTTTCTGGCGTGTTCCATTTCTTCCCCGGCGATTGCGCCGAAGCGCACCAGCGCCATGCGCCGCGCCACGTCCGCCCGCAGCCGGTCGGCTTCGACCCGCCGCGCCGCCATCTGGGCGCGCAAGACCGCGTCGTTGATGTATCGCGCGCGAGTCTCGCGCACGGTCTGCGCCAGCGCCGCCTCGGCCTGATCCAGCGCCACCTGGCTATCGGCGGCGTCCAGCTCCACCAGCGTTTCACCGGCCCGCACCGTATCGGTGTCGTTGACCCGAACCGCCTTGACGGCGCCGCCGACCTGCGGCGTGATCTGCACCACATGCCCCGCGACATAGGCGTCGTCGGTCGTCTCGCGCCAGCGCAGCACGGACTCCCAATAGTAGGCGTAGAGCGCCGCGCAGAGCAGAAAAAACAGCGTCAGCGCCAGCAAAATCCACTTGCGCCGCCGGGGCGGCCTGGTTTCGGGAGAGGCGCTTGTGGCGATCGGCGCGGGTGTGTTCATACTTTAATGTCCAAAAAGGCAGGGCGAAGGCCGGTTCGAGGCCGGTTCAGTGTAGGTCGTGCGGGAGACCCATTTTGGTACTGTATAGTACCAATAAGTGCCGCATGGTAGGGCCTATGGCGCAGCAAGTCAAATGTACGCCGCCGGATGGCGCGTATGAAAAACGAAGAGAAGGGCTTGACTCCCTCCTCTGACAAGGGGAGGCTGAGGAGGGGTTTGCCGCCGTGGAAGAACCGGAGCCGTCAAACTCACCTCCAACCCCCCCTTATCGGGGAGGGAGACAAGCGCCCGCAGGCGACCGGGAGCGGCGGTATCTTGGCCGGTGTAAAATCCGCAACTTGCATCGCACACGGAATACCTTGCCGCACGGCACACATGAAAAACGGAGAGAAGCACGCGGATAAGCGGAATACCGAAGCGGCCGGGACAGGCGCGGCGCGGAATTCCAGACAGCCCCAACGCGCGATGGGCCGGAGACGGCTGACGGCGGACGAGCGCCGCGCCGCACTTTTACAGGCGGCGAAGGAACTCTCGATGGAGGGAGGCGGCGCGACGCCCAGTCTGGACGCCATCATCCGGCGGGTGGGCGGTTCCCGGCGCAGCATTTATACCTGCTTTGGCGGCAAGGAAGGTTTGCAGACGGCGCTGATCGACACCGTTGCGTCGGAAATCCTTGCCGCGCTCGTCGCCCGCGAGGAAAGCAATCTGCGGGATACCCTCACCTGCCTGGCGCGCAATCTGCTGTACACCCTCCTCTCCCCGCACGGTATCGGTTTAAGCCGGATCGTCCTGCAAAACAGCTTTGCCGCGCCCGAACGAGCGAAAATCTTTTTCGAGCGCGGTCCCGGCAAAGGCGCGGAACTGCTGGCGCAAATCCTTGAGCGGGCGCGGCGGCGCGGGGAAATCAAGGTGGCGGATAGTCTTGCCGCCGCCAACTGCTTCATCGGCATGGCGCGCGGCAATCTGTATCTGGAACATGTGCTGCTCCGTGAACCACCCGGCGAGGCGGAAGTCGAGGCGCATATCCGCATGGTGGTGGATATTTTTCTGGAGGGCGTCCGCGCGTCCACAGCCGACGACGCCTAGCCTAACAGGTCGGGAGCCTGTTCCAGCGGGTCTCACGGGCTGCGTCTACCGAGGGTTGTCAGGTATAAAATCACCGCCGCTTCGCGTCGCACGGCACAACGGTCGGACGGCGCTTCGCTTGTCCAACCTACGCGCTTGCCCTAGCCGTAGCGCATCGGGTTTCTACTGCAAATTCGCTGTATTCAAGTTAACTGTTGATAAGGAGTATAATCCTGGTTCGACAGGAGAGCGATCATGGACCAGGGCACGTACAAGCAATTTCTTGGGCAGTTGGAAGGGCTGACCGAAGCACAAGCGGCGGAAGTGAAGGAGAAGTTGCGGCGGCGACAGGCAGGCCGGGAGGTGCGGCGTCTGGTGGCCGAGCGATTGTCCGAGCAGGGTGGCTGTCCGCACTGCGGGCACGCCGGCGTAGTCAAATTCGGCACGACGCAGGGCACCCAACGTTTCCGTTGCAAGG
>JAITQD010000015.1 GCA_031289095.1 Azoarcus sp. | reverse complement strand
TGTCGAACAACTTTGTCAGAAGATGGAATGCCTTGCAGGCGCGGCTTCACCGGGAATACACGAACCCGGAGATCGAATGCCCCGAATGGCTGGACAAACTGCTGGGCCGGGTGGTGGGCAAGGCGATCCATGAGCTGCGGATGGCCCTGTGGAAGAAGCGCTTCGGGTTGGCGGGGCTGGATACGGGCAAGGCAAATCTGTTATGCTGGTGCGAGAGATGCGGAGGTGCTTTTGTTATGCCAAAGCAATGTTCGCGTCTGCTCGCCCAAAAATTCTTTTCAACACATGGAGTCAAAAATGACCGATTTTCTTATGGCTTTCGTTAATTCTGACATATTGTGGGACGCACTGAAATATGCTTCGTTATCCTTGGTAGCGGGTTTTGTTATTCTGCTCGTGTGCGGGAAATTTCATGTATTCAGGCGGGAGAATGCCGTTTGGAACAAACTGGCTTACCTGTATTATCTTTATATTCCTGCTGTTGTTACGGTATTTGCTTTTGTGTATGGGGCGGCAGTGTCTACCGGACAGACAGGCGTCAAGCTCGTCAGTGAAACTGTGTCCCCTATGGTAAGCCAATATGTTAGCGCTTATCTGGCGGAGGGTGCCAGTAATGGCGATGACAGCACCACAATTATGGGGCGCTTCAAGGGAAAATTGATAGAATTCGACGCTTATATTAAAAGCGGCGCTGAAACGAAAAATATGAAAAAGGATTTGCTTGCGTATATTGACACTCAGATTGGAGCCACTACTGATTCCGGGGCGAAGATATGGCGTTCGATTCCTGCTTCTACAAAGGATTCCATCCTTGACGCGAGCGTCGATCTGGTGGAGGAAAAAATGCCCGACTATTCTGCCGAGCTTCTCAATTCAGATGATACGAATGTTGCCGAGATGTCTGGCAAACTCGCAGCGAAGTTCGCAAGCTCCCAAGTCGAGAAAAAGATAAAAAGTTTTCAGCATACTCTCATGCTGTTGCTGGCGCTGGCTCTCCTCATTCCGCTGGGGGATATTGTGTGCGCACGGGTGCTGGCGAGGCGGAAAGCTACCGCGAAGCGGAAAGCCGCTGCGCTGGAGGAACAAGCCTCCGCGCCCACGCCGGTCGTGTCCCAGGTGCAGGCGAAGCAGGACGCCACTGCTCTGAAGACTCCTTTGGAGACTAACGGAATAGACTCTAAATTAAATAATACCTCCGAAACACCACCCAAAAAAGGCGGGGCTTATTTTTTCGGCCTCCTGTTTTATTTTTTGGCGGGATTTGCTATGGCTCCCGTAGGGCTTGTGTTTTGGACGACTTCACTTGGTTTTCTTCTTATTTTCTGTCCCATTTTCATCCCGCCTGCGTTAGGTCTGTGCTATGTAGGCCGGCGTCTCAGGCGTAAATATCGGCCATCGGTCAGAAGCCGTCTTCTTTCTGCCTTCGTTTTTATTTTTGGATTTAAATTGTTTTATATCTGGCTTGAGCGTTTCATTGAAACCTTCAGTCCATTCTTCAATAGTCTAATGAAAAGTCTAATGATCCGTCTATAACCGTGAAAACACTCATGCTTGCCAGAACATCAGGAATACTTGGTTTCATCCTTCTCGCCCTTCTTTGGTGGGCTGCCCTCTGGTTTGCGCTACCTATCGGTGTCGACCTGTTCCAGCTATCTCCGGGCGCTTTGCTGATGTGGCACGGTGCCCCGCCGCTGACGGCGGCGGCGCTCTGGTGGGTGTCCAGGCGAGTGTGGGCCAGACGCACAGACAGGCGGAAGAAAGCCGCCGAAGAGACCCGGAAAGAGGAGCAGGAGAAAACACGCGAAGCGGCCAGGCAGGCGCATCAACAAAAGCTCGCGCAGCGTTGCGCCTGTGTGGAGTGCCGCGCGGTGTGGGTGGCGGTTCCCGACATTCCCGAGTGGTACAAAGGCTTCCCGGCGTGCGTGTTGCTGCAACAGGATGCGGAGCAAGTGCGGGGTGCGGGGCGCGAAACGGCGCTGTCCGCATCACTGGAACAGGTGTTCAGGGAAGCCTTGCAGCAATATGAGGCCCTCGCTGGGTTGCCGCTCTACATCGCGTCGGGGGATTGCCGTCCTGAACAGGTCGCAGAGGCATGGCAGCGGGCCTTGGCAGTGGCGCGTAACGATATTGCGTCCGAGCCCTCCCGGCCGGATTGCGGGTTGCTGCCCGGCGAAGGCGACATTGTCAGCCGCGTGCTGGATCTTTTCGAGCGCGACCCCGCGCTGCCCGCGTTCATCCTGCTGGGGATGGATTCGCCGCTGGGCGATGCGCCGGAAGACGATGATTTCGCGGTCGTGAGGCAGGCGCGCCAGCAAGGCCCTCGACCGGGACACGCCGTTGCGGCAATGCTTCTGAGCCGTCCGGGCCTGAATGTATTGTCTGCCGGAGAGACCGCGCCGGACGGTGATGAGGGCGATCCAAATATGCAACCGTATTGGGAACGGCATCGGGACGAGCCCGGCAAGTTTCAATGGCGTGTGCCCTTGCCGGCGGATTTCTGGGCTTTGATGCCGCTTGCCACATTACACCGCCTGCGCCGGACGTCGCGCGCCGGCGCAATGACGCGCCGGATCGGGGAGGCGCTTGAAGATGCGCAGATCGATGCCGGGCTGCGCGACTGGCCGTTCAGAGACAAAGAGTTCGTGGAAGACGGTGCGCCCGTGAAGAATGAAGAACCCGGAGAGAACGAAGTGCCGTCTCCGTCCGATGAGGCCGGGCTGCTGGATCTGGGTTGGCTGGTGCACAACGCGGGTGATGTGAAAGAGGTTGAAACAGCCTCCCGGTTAGTGAGCATCACGGGTGTCTTGCGTGATTTTGGCCGCGAGATCGACCCGCTGACCGAGGCGGGCAATGTCGTGAGCGAGCATGGCGATACGGGCGCGGCGCGCGACATGCTGATGCTGGCCGAGGCGTTGATCCGTGCGGCGCGGTTGCGCAAGCCGGCGCTGACGGTCATGTTCGGTGACGATGGCAATGTCAGCCTCGGATTCGCGCGGCCCGTGGGTGGACAGGCGTAATGATGACGCGCGCTGACGGTGAAGGGTGGCACGGGCGGCGAAGCAATGAAAAAGGCGCGCGCTTGTCGCCGCAGGGACATGTAATGCAACAGAGGAGCCTGTTATGCCAAATAAATATCGTTTCATTGTTTTGGGCGACAAGACGACTCATGGCGGCACGGTCATCAGCGCCTACGGCGAGGGCCGGATGAGCCTTGACGGCGTGCCGCTGGCCTGCGTAGGGGACAAGGTCTCCTGCCCAAAGTGCAAGGGTACGCACACGATCCTCACAGGCGCGTCCCATACAAGCATAGATGGCAGGCCGGTAGCGATTGAAAGCAGCCGGGTTTCGGACGGTTCGTTCCTGGTTCCCGCCAATCAGTGGCGCGGCACGTATGCGCATCCGTAGCCGGTGACCGGCGGCCGGGTCGGCGGCACAGCCGCACAGCCGCGCGGCTTCCCGTGCCCTTGAAAGGAATACGGGTTGCCGACGTAATATGAATGCGTTGAAAAGTCCAAGCTGGCGCAAGGGCATTACCACCATGGAGAAACCATGTTGAAAACTGTTTTGCAGCGCGCCCTGTGTGCGCTTTGGAAGGCGTCCCGCCTGCTTGCCGCCGCCGGTCTGTGTGTTGGCCTCACGGGCTGCCCGTCGCTGCCAAGGCACGGTGAAAACACCTTCGGTATGGCGTTTGTTTATGTGCCCGCGGGTTCTTTTCCGATGGGCTGCGGAGAAAGCGACGACGGCTGCCTGTACGACGAAAAGCCCCGGCATCTGGTGACGATCGGGCAGCCGTTTTATTTGGGCCAGTACGAGGTGACGCAGACGCAGTGGGAAGCGGTGATGGGCACGCGGCCCAGTGCCTTCAAGGGGGACGATCTACCGGTGGAAAACGTCTCCTGGAACGACGCGCAGGAGTTTATCCGGCGGCTCAACGCGCTGGAGAATACGGACAAATACCGCCTGCCGACGGAGGCCGAGTGGGAATACGCCGCACGCGCGGGGACGATGACGAAGTTTTCCTTCGATGCGGCCCACGCCGGGGAATACGCCTGGTATTGGGACAACGCGGGCGGCGCGCCCCATCCGGTGGGACAGAAACTGCCGAACCCGCTGGGGCTGCACGACATGCACGGCAACGTCTGGGAGTGGGTGCAGGACTGGTACGGCGAGGACGGGTATGCGCGGCTGCTTGCGTTGTCTCCGGGCAACCCGCTGCGGGGCACGACCAGCCTGCTCAAGGACGAGAAGGGGTTTTCGATGAACCCGTCCGGCCCGCCGGAGGGGACGTTCCGCGTTTTGAGAGGCGGCGGCTGGAGCAACGACCTGCGCTATCTGCGCTCGGCGCACCGCCACGGGTATCCCCCCGGCGTGCGGCGGCCCAACGTGGGATTCCGGGTCGCCCTGTCCGCCGATCATGCGGGACTGAAAGCCATCGAAGCCGCGGAAGACGCGGCGGCGCAGGCGTTGCCGCCCGGCGCGGCGGACGCCCAGCCCGGCCAGCCTGCTCCACAAGCGCCGCAGATCAAGACGCCGGAACTTCCGCAAATCAAGGCGCCCGACTTTCAACTGCCGTCGATTCCCAAACCGCAGATCGAAGTGCCGCCGATCAAATTGCAACTGCCTTCATTCCACTGAACTACTTTCACGCCCCCGGCGGAGCCGACGATGCTTGAATCCCTGCTTCCCTACTACGAGCGCGAACTGGGCTACCTGCGCGATCTCTCCGGCGAATTCGCGCGGCGCTATCCCAAGGTGGCCAGCCGTCTGGCGCTGGAAGGCGGCCAGAGCGAAGACCCGCACGTCGAACGGCTGATAGAATCGTTCGCTTTCCTGGGCGCGCGTATCCATCGCAAGCTTGACGACGAATATCCCGAGATCGCCGCCAGCTTTCTGGAGGTGATGTATCCGCATTACCTGCGACCGATCCCGGCTTCGAGCATCGTGCAGTTCGAGGCCGGCCCGCTGACGCCGGAAGTGAGAGGACGACACCGGATCGCGCGCGGGCAGGATGTGCATTCGCCGGTGATCGATGGGGTAACCTGCCAGTTCCGCACTTGCTACCCCGTCGACCTGTACCCGCTCTCGCTGACGGCGGTGCGGCTGGAACTGACCAGCGGCTCCGAGTGCCTGCGCCGGATCGCGCCGGAAGCGGCGGCGGTGCTGACGCTGGAACTGCAAGGCTTGGGAATTTCCGGCATGGGCATCGAATCGCTGCGGTTTTTCCTCGACGGCGAACCGGCGCTGATGCACCCGCTTCACGAAATACTGCTCTCGCGCACCGTGCGGGTGCGGGTGAGCGACGGCAGCGACGATCCGGCGCGCGTGACGAATCTGCCGGGCGCGAGTGTCGCGCCGGTGGGCTTTGCCCCCGATGAAGCGATGCTGGAGTACGACAAACGCTCGTTCGCCGGTTATCGGTTATTGACCGAATACTTCAGCTTCCCGGAGAAATTCCTGTTCGTCGACTTTCGGCTGAAAGAGGCGATGCCGCGTCTGGCGGGCGGGCGACTGGTGATCCAGGCGATCCTGGATCGTTATCCCGGCGGCGAACGCCATCACCGCTTGATGACGGGTCTGGGGGTAGAGCACTTCAAACTGGGCTGCACGCCCATCATCAACCTGTTCGCCCATGCCGCCGAACCAGTTCGTGTGACGCATCAGCACGAGTCCTACCCGGTACGGGTCAGTGCCAGCAAGCCGGACGCCTTCGAGGTGGTGCGAATCCGGCGCGTCACGCGCGTGGAGGTGAGCGGGAACAAAGAAGAGAGTGATGTGGTGCCGCCGTTCTACGACATCGTGCATGGCAGCGCACCGGCCCGGTTTTACTGGCATTCGACACGCGAGAACTCGATCCGTCAGGGCGACAGGGGCACCGACCTGGAACTGCATCTGGTCGATCTGGACTACGAGCCGGTACGTCCCGCCGGAGAAGTGCTGAGTCTGGATCTGCTGTGCAGCAACCGCGAATTGCCCGAGCGGATACCGTTCGGCGGCGGCGAAGAGGGACGGCTCACCGATTTCACGCTGGCCGGGCAGTCGGTCGTCAAACGCGTGCGGCTGCTGCGCAAGCCCACCCCCAGCCGACGCCTACCGCAAGGGCGCGGCCTGCAATGGCGCCTGATCTCCCATTTGTCGCTCAATTATCTATCGCTGATCGAAAGCGGCGGGCAAGCCTTGCGGGAGATGCTGGCGCTCTACAACCTGAGCGCCTCGCCCGTCATGCACCGGCAGCTTCAGGGAATCGTCTCCATCGGCAGCCAACCAGCCGTCACGCGGGTTGCCGCGCCCGACTTCTCAGGATTCGTGCGCGGCGTCGACATCACCCTGACGCTGGACGAAGACGCCTACGTGGGCGGCAGCGTCTATCTATTTGCCGGCGTGCTGGAGCGGTTCTTTGCGCTGTACTGCACGGTCAACAGCTTTACCCGGCTGCGCGTGCGCACCGTGCAGCAACGCGACGAGGACGTTCTGGCCTGGCCGGCCCGTTCCGGCGAAAGCCTCGTGGTCTGATTTCATCAAAGGAATTGGAAAAATGGCGCAAAGACGTTTCATCGTACTGGGCGACAAAACCAGCCACGGCGGCACGGTGATTAGCGCGCAGGGCGCGGGACTGGTGCCTTTTAGCATCGACGGCAAGCCGGTGGCCTGCGTGGGCGATCGGGTGGCCTGCCCGCGTTGCAAGGGCGTGCACTACATCATCACGGGCGCGAACGATCCGCCAATGAAACTCGACGGTCATCTGGTTGCGACGGAAAGTTGCAGGGTTTCGGACGGCTCCTTCCTGATGTCGATCCCGAAATTCCGCACCACGCACGAAACAGGCGGCAGTGCGGCGGTTCCTGTGGCGCAGGGAATACACGCCACAGCGGGCATCACCGCCGGGGAAGCCTCGATGCTGTCAAACGCGCAGCAAGCGCCAGCGCGGGAACCCGACGAGGAGCATTCCATTGGTCAGACGTGTTGTACATAATGCCGGCTTCCACTGCACGCATGGAGCCGCTGCCAGAAGTCGATTGGTTCGTCGATGCAAGAAAACTTCTTGATGAACGAAGAGTGCGTTTGAGCAAACAGCCCTTTGTATTATTGAATATGTTCTGGCATAAACCCCGTGACCTGGTCACTGAACTGACGCGCAACGCCGCGCGGTTTGGTTTTTTCCAGGCCGTGCGCCTGCTTGCGCTGGATGCGCGTCATTATGGCGTCAAGCGTAGCGGACAACTGCCTGCCCGGCTGAGGTTCCGTACTGTGGCTTCACTCGCCTTTCCGGCAAGCGAGGTGCGCGACTACCGGCCCGTCGACCCCGACGAACCGGCGGATGCACAGGCGCGCGACGAAATGACCGTGGCCTTCATGGGGCTGACCGGCCCCAGCGGGGCGCTGCCGCATTCCTACACCGAACTGCTGATCGAACGCCGCCAGTTTCACCGCGATACGGGGCTGCATGCCTTCCTGGATCTCTTCAGCCACCGCGCCATCGCGCTGTTTTACAGCGCCTGGCGCAAGTACCGCTACTGGCTGTCCGTGGAGGATGGGGAACCGGATGGTTTCACCCGCAACCTGCTCGATTTTGCGGGAGTGGGGCTGGGCGACCTGCGCGCGCAGCTCGGGAACGATAAAACGGCGGGCGTCGAAGAAAAGCTGTTTGCCTTCTATGCGGGATTGCTGTCGCAAAAGCCTTTGTCGGCGCAGGCGATGCTCACGGTGATCGGCGGATTTTTCGGTGTGCCCGCCGAACTCGACCAGTTCGTGGGGCAATGGAACGAAGTGCCGCTGTCCGAACAGTCGGCCCTTGGCGGCGATGCTTGCGCGCTGGGGTCGTCGGCCTTCGCTGGCGACCGGATGTGGGATCGGCAGACCAAAATCCGCCTGCGCATGGGGCCGATGCGGCGCGAGAAGTTCGAGCGCCTCCTGCCCGGCAACGCGGGTGCACAAGCCTTGCGTTCGCTGGTGCACTTCATGGTCGGGCACGGGCTGGCCTGCGATGTGACGCTGGCGCTTGATCGCCGTGACGTGCCCGCGCCCCAACTCGATGACGATGCGCCGCTGCTGCTCGACGGCAACATCTGGCTCAACACTGAAGCGCCCGCGCACGACCCGGACGACATGCGTTACCGGCTTTTGCAATGAAGCCCTAAACGTATAAGCAATCGTCTATGAACACTCGATGTTTTTATTGCCACATCCACGCCACCGCGTATTTGTGGATATGCGGATCTGCGGTCAATAGCGTCATGTTTTCTGTGATAGCTGCCGCGACAAGCAATCTGTCGAATGGGTCTCGATGGAGAAAAGGCAAGGATTCCACCAATTCAACATGGCGTGGCATGACCGCCAACAAGTCGATTGGAAACTGACCGATTGCTGATAAAAACGTCCTGACGCCACCATTGAAACCTGACAGCTTGCCGAGACTTGTTTTGATTGCCACTTCCCATGCGGAAACCACGCTGATATGCAGTGTGTTGCCTTCATCGAGCAGGCAGTCTTTTACCTTGCCAGGCAATTTTTCATGCTCATTGAAAAGCCACAGCGCGGTATGCGTGTCAAGAAGCAGTTTCATTGCATGTACTCGTCAAAATCCTTCAGCGGCGCATCGAAATCGTCCGGCACCTCGTATTGGCCACGCAAGCAACCGAACATGGCAGTTCTTGAACTTGCCTTTTTTGTTGCCGCCGGTTCGCGCCGCCTGACGGCAAATGGCAAGCCGGCACGCTCCAAAGATGCCGCCAGGAACATCCTGACCGCCGTTGAAGTGTCAAGGCCAAGGCTTGAAAAGAGAGCGTCGACCGCTGTTTTTATGTTTTCGTCAACACGCACCTGGATGGTAGCCATATGAGAGACCCTCCGTTGTTTGATGGTTCATTACCATTACAGTGCGAACGAATGATTTTGTCAATCTTTGTCAATCCCGCTACCGGGTTCGCCAGCCTTGGGTGACACCCCTGATGGATGAACCCGATTTTATTCCACCCCTTTTTTCTTGCACCCACCATGACGACAGCCCTCAAATCCCTGATTTCCCGCCTGACACCCACCGCCCGCCGCGCCATCGAGGAGGCGGCCAACCGGGCGCTGGCGCGCACCCATTTCGAGATTGAAATCGAACATGTGCTGCTGGCGCTGCTCGACCAGACCGACAACGCCTTCGTGGCGGCGCTGCGCGCCTGCGCCGCCGACACCGCCCGCCTGGAACGCGATCTCGACGCGGCGCTCGACGGCTTTCGCACCGGCAACACGCGCAATCCGGTGCTCTCCACCTGGCTGCCGAAATGGCTGGAGCGCGCCTGGCTCATCGCCAGCGCCGAACGGGGCGAGGCGGACATCTCCAGTCTCGACCTGCTGCTGGCGCTGCTCGCCGACGACGCCTTGCGCGGCGCGCTGCAATCGTCGGGCGCGGCGCTGCTCAGACTCGACCCCGGCAAACTCGGTGAGGCCTATGCTGCGATTCGCGCCCATGGCGGCGAAGGCGGCGCGGGCAACGCCGCCCATGGCGAAGCCGCGCCGTCCGCGCTCGACACCCCGCCCGCCGCGCTGCTTTCCGCCCGGCGCGGCACGCCGGGACTGGACAAGTACACCATCGACCTGACCGCGCAGGCGCGCGCAGGCAAAATCGACCTCGTGCTCGGGCGCGATGGCGAAATCCGCCAGATGACCGACATCCTGCTGCGCCGCCGTCAGAACAACCCCCTCCTCACCGGCGAGCCGGGCGTGGGTAAGACGGCGGTGGTCGAAGGGCTGGCGAGCAAGATCGTGGCGGGCGATGTGCCGCCGGCGCTCGCCGGGGTCGCCCTGCGCACGCTCGACCTCGGACTGTTGCAGGCCGGGGCGAGCGTCAAGGGCGAATTCGAGAACCGCTTGCGGCAAGTCATCGACGAAGTAAAAGCCAGCCCCGTGCCGGTCATCCTGTTCATCGACGAAGCGCACACCCTGATCGGCGCGGGCGGCGGCGCGGGGCAGAGCGACGCCGCCAACCTCTTGAAACCGGCGCTGGCGCGGGGCGAATTGCGCACCATCGCCGCCACCACCTGGGCCGAGTACAAAAAGTATTTCGAGAAAGACGCGGCGCTCGCCCGGCGCTTTCAGGTCATCAAGATCGAGGAACCGACGCCTGAGGCCGCCATTCAGATGACGCGCGGCGTGGCGCAGGCGCTGGCGGCGCACCACCGGGTCGATATCCTCGACGAAGCCGTGGTGTCCGCCGTCAATCTGTCCAGCCGCTACCTCTCTGGGCGGCGTTTGCCGGACAAGGCCATCAGCGTGCTCGACACCGCCTGCGCCCGCGTCGCGCTCTCGCGCGCGGGCCGTCCCGGCTCCATCGAAGACGTTGCGGCGCTCATCGGCAACATCGACCGCGAATGGGCTGCGCTCACGCGCGAGGAAGGCCACGCGGCGCGCCTTGCCGAATTGAAGGAAAAACGCGCCGGACTGGAAACCGATCTCGCCAGACTGAACGCAGCCTGGGAAGAACAAACGCGGCTCGTGACCGAAATCGACGCCCTCAAGGCCGGATCGAAAGACGGCCCGGCAAAACCAAAAGACAGCACGCCCAAATCGGCCCAATCCAGAAAAACGCCGACCACCCCGCTGCAAGCCAAACGCAACGCCCTGCGCGCCCTGCAAAAAACGCTGCCGCTCGCCTTTGAGTGCGTCGACGGCAACCTCATCGCCGACGTCATCGGCGGCTGGACGGGCATCCCGCTCGGGCGCATGGTGGGCGACGAACTGCAACAGGTGCGCGACCTCGCCCGGCTTTTGGGCGAGCGCGTCATCGGCCAGGATCACGCCCTGGCGCAGATTGCCGAGCGGGTGCGCATCGCCAAGGCGAATCTCGACGACCCCGGCAAGCCCAAGGGCGTGTTTCTGCTCACCGGCCCCTCCGGCGTCGGCAAGACGGAAGCGGCGCTGGCGCTCTCCGAGGCGCTCTACGGCGGCGAGCGCAACCTCATCACCATCAACATGAGCGAATACCAGGAAGCGCACACCGTCTCCGGCCTGAAAGGCTCGCCGCCGGGCTACGTCGGCTACGGCGAAGGCGGCGTGCTCACCGAAGCGGTGCGCAGAAAACCGTACTCGGTGGTGCTGCTTGACGAAGTGGAAAAAGCGCACCCCGACGTGCTCGAACTGTTCTACCAGGTCTTCGACAAGGGCCGGCTGGAAGACGCCGAAGGCAACGAGATCGACTTCAAGAACACCATCATCATCCTCACGTCCAACGCCGGGGCCGATCTGGTGATGCGCGCCGTCGAACACGGCGTCACTCCGGAGGAAGGCGAACCAAGCCGCGCACCCACGCCGGAGGACTTGGTCGACATTCTGCGTCCCACCTTGCAGAAAACCTTCAAACCCGCGTTTCTCGGCAGATTGAGCATCGTGCCGTTTTACCCGATCGGCAGTGACGTGCTGCGCCGCATCGTCGTTCTGAAACTCTCCCGGATCAAGCGGCGGATCGAGGAGAACCACAAAGCCGACGTCGACTTCCCCGACGAACTGGTCGAGTTCATCGCGGCGCGCTGCAACGACATCGACAGCGGCGCGCGCGACGTGGATGCGCTCATCACCCACACCGTGCTGGCGAAGATTTCCGGCGCACTGCTCGACCGTCTGACCGGCGGCAAGACGGTAAAGAAGATCGCCGTGGCGGTGAAGGGGAACGAATTGAAAGTGAAGGCGGGGTAAAACATGTTCATTGGCGCACTGCGTTTATGTTCGATGACGGCGCTTTGGTGGGCGGTGCTCTGGTATGTGCTGCCCCTGGATTTTAGCGCGCTGTCCAATTCCGCCATGCTGGGGCTGCACGCCGCGCCGCCGCTACTGGCTGAAGCAGCATGGTTCGCGTTCAAACGGCTCCGCACTTTGCGCGCCAAAAGGGCGAAAGAGGCCGCCGAAAAAACCGGAGAAGCCAAAAAACAGGCGGAGACCGGCACCGTCAGCGCGGCGCGCGAAGAAGCGTTGCGCCACCGACGCGCCCATGCCGAATGCCGGGCGCTGTGGCTGGAAATGGCCGGCATATCGGATTGGCTGGAAAAAACGCCGCAACGATGCACGCTGTTCGAGCGCTCGGGAAATGACGTGCGGGGGGCTGGAAGCAAAGCGGTGTTGACCAAGGCATTGCAACAGATCTTCGAGTCGGTGCTGGACGACGAGCCGCTCATCTGGCTGCCGGTTTATCTGGTTCCCGGCAACGATCCCGGCGACGATGCGCGGCGGCTGGAATGGATCGAACAGGCATGGCGGCAGACGGCAGCGGCGCGCGGCATCGAAACCCGGCCCCGGTGCGCGCTGCTGCCGGGCGAGGGCGCGCTGGCCGGGCGCGTGATTGACCTGTTCGAGAACGATCCTGAACTGCCCGCACTGATTCTGTTGGGAATGGACTCGCTCCTGGCGGACGGGACGGACGACGCGGACGACGATACCGAAGCGGTGGATGACCCGCCACGGCGCGCGCCAGGCCATGCCGTGGCGGCGATGCTGTTGAGCCGTCCGGGCCTCGTCCTGCCGGCAGACATGAAGATTGCTCCCGAACGCAAGGAAGCTGGTATCTATACGCCCTATTGGGAACGCGGCGACCTGAGTACCGGCCCCTCGGTGGCGGGCTGGGGCACAACGATGGCGCGGGCAGCGGCAAGGACGTTTCTACCCGTTACGCCCGCTTTGCTGCCGGTCTGACGGGTTTGGGCTGCGAGCTTGATGTGCTGGAAGAAACGAACAATCTGGATAAAGAACACGGCGACGTGGGCGCGGCGCGCGGCGTGTTGATGCTGGCCGAAGCGATCATCCTCGCGGCGCAATTGCAAAAGCCGGTATTGGCCGCTGAATTTGGCGAAGGCGACGCGGTTGCGATGGGGCTGGTGCGGCCCTTGCCCGCCGAGGCGTAAAACCGGATGGGAGTTAACGATTTTCCCAAACATCACACAAGGCCTAACAACCATGGATGAAACCCTGAATAAAACATCGCTGGAGAAACTGGAGAGGCTGTTGAGTCCGATCACGGACGAACATCCGGGCGGCGACGATCTTCAATTTCTGCCGGTGTTCAATCACATCAAGGAAGCGCGGCGCGCGGACGAGCCGTCGCTGCCGCAGGGCGAATGGCTCACGCCGTTGAAAGTGGCGGAATGGGGCCGGGTGGTTCAGCTTTGCGAAGCGGCATTGCACTTGCGCAGCAAGGATTTGCAACTGGCGGCATGGTATGTCGAGGCGTTGACGCATCAGGAAGGCTACACGGGCGCGGCGCTGGGCTTTCGCCTGATCGCCGGGTTGCTGGATCGCTTTTGGGAAACGCTCTATCCCCGTCCCGATTCGGGCGGCGAACTCGACGAGCGCGCGGGTAAACTGGAATGGCTGGACATCCAGTTGGAGCGGGTTTTGCGTGAGCAACCGCTGGTGTCGCCGCAGCAGGGCGGCCATGACTGGTTTCGGTGGCAGGCGTCGCGCGAGATCGAGAACCTGAAGCGGCGCGGCACCGATGCTTACGAGGCAGCGCTCGCGGCGGGGGCCCTCTCGGGCGACGCTTTCGACAAAAGCGCGCGCGATTCGGGCGTGATCTGGTTCCAGGGACGGGTCGCCGACATCGCGGCGGCGCGCGCAGCTTACGACGAACTTGTCCGCGCGGCCCAGGCGCGTTTCGGCGACGATGCGCCCGGCCTCGCCAGGATGCGCGGGGCGCTCGACGATTGCGGCGAGGCGGCGCAACGCTTTTTCAACGAATACAGCGGCGGCGCCACGCCTGCGGCCCGTCCCGGCGGCGGGGACGCGCCCGCCGGAACACCCGCGCTTTTGCTGCCGCCGTTACCCGGCGAAACGCCCTCCCCTGGCGGCCGCGATGGGGCTATCCGGCAGTTGCGCGCCGCCGCATACTGGTTTCGCGCCCACGAACCGCACAGCCCGGTGGCCCTGCTCGTCGAGCGCGCGGTTCATTGGGCGGAGATGCCGTTCGAGAAATGGCTCTCGGAAGTCATCAAGGACAAATCCACGCTTGAGCAACTGCGCGAGCTGCTCAATGCGGAAATCGACGTTCCTGATGAAGCGGCAGGAAATGATTGAGACATTATTTTTTAATGACATAAGGGAGGCAACCCGTCATGACCGTGTGTAATGTGTTCAACCGCTTTTTCGGCGTGCCGTGGGTGATTCTGGCGCTTGCCATGACCGCCTGCGCGAGCAAGAAACCGGCGATTCCCGAGGCGCTGGCGCTTCAGGCCAACGTGGCCGAAGTCCAGCGCGCCAGTGAGCCGCCGCCCGTGCGTGCGCCAGAAGAATATGCGATCAAGGGGACGGCGGCTGCGTTGGTCAATCGGGACGCCGCCGGCAAGCCCTTGTCGGTGGTGGTGCGGCTGTACCAGTTGAAAGGCGGCACGGGGTTTTCGCGCCTGAATTTCGATGCCGTGGCGCAAGGACAGAGCGAAGCAGAACTGTTTCCGGGAGAATGGCTGGCAACCAACGAGGTGGTGCTGATTCCAGGCAGGACGTTGGCATTGACCGACAAGCTCTTGCCCGACACGCAATACATTGGGGGCGTGGCGCTTTTCCGCTCGCCGGACGCGCACGGCTGGCGCTTTCTGGTCGATGCGCGGGCCGTGCGCAACGAAGGGCTGAACTTCACGGCGAAGGATTGCTATTTCACGACGGTTCAACCCGAGGCGGAACCGGTTTCCGGTCGAAAGCCGGGGCATGCCCCGGAATGCGCCGCGTTTATTTCGTACTGACAGGGGATTTCTGGATGTTGAAAGCCAATCGTGTTTTGTGGGGTGGGGGGTTGTTTTTGCGCCCGCAGCATTTTCAGCAACAGGCGCTGTACGTCGACAACGCCATCGCCGAGACGCGGCAATCTGTTCAGCGCCACGCCTGGGGCGTGCGCCGGGTCACACTCGACGCCGGGGCGTTGAGCACCGGCAATGTCCGCGTCGATGCGCTGGACGTGGTGTTCCGGGACGGTGTCCGGTTTTGTGCGCCCGAAAGGGAACCCGTGCCGCTGTCGCGCGATTTGCGGGCCACGCCGCAGGTCAATGCCGACACCACGCTTTACGCCTGCCTGCCCAATCTCAGTCTCTATGGCGGCAATACCGTCGACGGCAAGGATGGCGCGCCGGCGGCGCGTCCCGCGCGCTACCGCAACGCGCACAAAAACGTGACCGATCTCTATACCAGCGCGATCGAAACCGACCTGACCGCACTGGAACTCGACGTGCGCCTGATGCTGGAAGAGGAAAACCGCGACGGCTACGATTCGGTGCCCATCGCCCGGCTGCTGAAGGACGCCGCCGGACAATGGCGGGCGGATGGGGACTACCTGCCGCCGATGGTGACGGTGAGTGCGTCCCCCGCGCTGCGAAGCGCAGTCCAGCGGCTGATCGACATTTTGCAGGTCAAAAACGAGGCGCTCTCCGGCACACAGCGCGAGCGCGCCAAAAACGTGATGGGGTACAGTTCCACCGACATCGCCTCGTTCTGGCTGCTGCACACGGTGAACAGCCATTTTGCGCTGTTCAGTCACCTGCTCAATGCCGATCCGCTGCATCCCGAAGAGCTTTACCTTGCGCTCGCCCGGCTGTGCGGCGAATTGCTGACCTTCTCCACGATCTATAAACTGGCCGATCTGCCCGCATACAGCCATGAACATCTGACCCAAACCTTCCCCAAGCTCGACAAGATGATTCGTGAACTGCTCGATACGGTGGTTTCTGCGCGTTACGTCATCGTTCCGCTCACCACGCCCAAGCCTTCGTTCCACATTGGCCGGCTGGAGAGCGCCAGTCTGGCCGAGAATGCCGATTTCTATCTCTCGGTGCGCGGCGACATGCCCGTGGCGAAGATCATCGAGGAGATCCCCCGCCAGTACAAGGTCGGCTCGCCCGACGACGTGGATAAAATCCTTCATTCCGCGACGCGCGGCGTCAATCTCCAGCCCATGCAGCAGACGCCCACGGCCTTGCCGGTTCATGCCGGCAATCATTATTTCGCGCTGGAAGCCCGCGGCGACCTCTATACACGCATGTTGCAGTCGCGCTCCGTTTGCATTTACACACCGCAATCGCTCTCCAGTCTCGACATCGAGCTGATCGCCGTTTTTCGTTGATCGAGGACACCTTTCATCATGACCGCCATGACCGCCGCCGCGAATAAACTTTCGACCGACGCTACTGAGCATGAGCATGCCCGCCCGGCGGCTGCGGAAGCGCCCGCGCCAACCCTGTGCGACCTGCTCGAAGACGGGATTTATCTGCTGTTTCTGCTGCACGACGGCAACGCGCCCAAGTCCTGCGCGGAGATGAACCGGCGCATCGACCTGTTCTTCAACAGCTACGAGAAGCAGGCGCGCAACTTCGGCAAGGACGTCGAGCAGATCGAGCAGGCAAAGTACGCCTTTTGCGCGCTGATGGACGAGATCATGCTCGCGCCCGGTTTTCCGCTACGCGATGAATGGGCGCGGATGCCGCTGCAATTGCGCCTGTTTGGCGAGGATTTTGCGGGAGACCACTTTTTTGACCGTCTTGAGATCGTGCGCAACGACCCCGCCCGCCACATCGAGGCGCTGGAAGTGTTCCACACTTGCCTGTTGCTGGGCTTTCAGGGCAAATATTTGCTCGAAGGCCCGGAGAAGCTCAGTTACCTGATCCATCGCGTGGGGCAGGAAATCCAGCGGGTGCGCGGCGGCGCGGCGGAATTCGCGCCGAACTGGAAACTGCCGCACCGTTTTCAGAGCTATGTGCGTCACGAATTGCCGCTTTGGGCGTACTTCGCGCTGCTGGCGACCGCGCTGGCGATCCTCTTTGGCGTGTATTGGGAACTGCTCGACAGGCAATTCAACAGCCTTTTCGGGGGCTGACCATGAGGCAAACCACGACGCTGCCTTCGGTGCTCGACCGGCTGCTCGACGATGCGCCGGATCAGCCCGGCCAAGGCGCCGTCCTGAGTTTCAGTCTGGCCGATTTCAAGGCGGCGCTGGCGCGCGATCTGGAATCCCTGCTCAATACCCGTGTGGCAAGATTCGATCACCTCGCCCAGCGCTACCCGCTCTCGACCCATTCGGTCATCAGCTATGGCATTCCCGACTTGAGCAGTCTGTCGCTGCTCAACCCGGATCACAGGGAGTATCTGCGCGACCAGATCCGCCGCGCCATCGGATGGCACGACCAGCGGTTGTCCGATGTTCGCGTGACCTTCGATGCGGAGGGAAACTCCGAGCGCCTGCTGCATTTCCGGGTCGATGCCTTGCTGAAGGTGCATCCGAGACGCCCGCCGGTCTCGTTCGATGCCACATTGCAACTGTCATCGAATGCGTACCAGGTGCGCGGGGGGCGCTAAAGGTGCGAAATCAGCTTGGGGGTCAGTGCCAGATCAAACTTTGCCGGGCCGCTGGCCCGAAGGCCACCGCACGCAGCGGCCCACGCGGGTGATTGACGGTTCCCCTTGTATTCCGGCGCTTCCCGATTGGGCGCGCCGGTTTTTTTTGCGTCGGCACGGTGCGCTCAAATCAGCACGGGTTCATGCGATGTCCGGAAATCGAACAAAAGGGGCGGCCCCTGATCCGCATTCATAGCTGACCGGACACGCGCCCCCCGCGAAAGTATCGGCTCCGTAACAACGAGCCGAGCCATGTCAGCCATCCGTCCTCCGCGATGTTGGGTCAATGGCCTGTGGATCGCCGCCGCGCTGACCAGCGCCTGCGCGACCCAGGCGGTGCCGGAATCCAGGCCGCAGCTTCCCGAGCACGCGTCCGCGCCGACCGTTCCCGTCACCCGCCACGGACGTTACGCCCTGGTCGAGCTGACGCCGGAACCGGCGCAGCGCAATTTGATGCGGCAAATCGTCGAGGTCTCGATTCCGCCGACGCTCGACGCCAGCGTGGGCGACGCCTTGCGCCATGTTCTCCAGCGGTCGGGCTACCGCCTGTGCAATACCCCGACCGCCGCCGCGCTGTACGCGCTGCCGCTGCCCGCCGCGCATCTGCACCTCGGCCCCATGACACTGCGCCATGGGCTGCTGACGCTCGCGGGCCCGGCCTGGGATCTGGCGGTCGACGACGTCTCCCGGCAAGTGTGCTTCAAGCGCCGGACGCCGGACATTCGCACCCCGCTCAATGCGCCGGGCGCGAAGGCCGCCGAAGCCTGGAAAGTCCAGCCATGAACCTGCCGCTGATCCCTTCCGGCCGTCGTGGCCGCATACACTGGACGGCGATCGCGGCCCGCGCCGGTCTGCTGCTCGTCGGCGCGCTGACCGTCATCAACAGCGTCGAACTGACGCGCCTCCCGGAACAGGATCGCGCCGATTCCCTGGACGCCCAGGTTCAGATGCTTGCCACGCACGTCGCCGATCTTGCCCGGCATGCCGAACAGGCCCGAACGCAGCCGGAGACCGTCTCCCTCGCACGCTACGACGCCGAGCGCCAAACCGTCGAGCAGCGTCTGGCCGCCATCGAACAGGCCTTGAGCGAACGTCCGGGCACCCACGATTTACAGCCCCTGCGGGATCGTCTGGCCCAATTGGAAGAACGGCTGGCGTCATACACCGCAGCGCAGAGCGCCATACAGATCCCGGCGCCCCCGAGTCCGCCGGTCAGACCGAAAGCCGCCGAACCGTCCTTCCAGGTGCTTGGCGTCGAGCGGCGGGCCGATGAGCGTTTCCTGGTGATCCTGGCCGCCGGCGCGAACTCACTGGCCCAGGCTCGTTTGCTGCGTGTCGGCGATCAAGAGAATGGCTGGCGGCTCAAAGCCATTGAGGACGAGACCGCCACCTTCAGTCAGGCCGGTCAAGACCGCCGCCTGAACTGGGCGCGAGGGAAACGCCCATGAAGTATTTTTCCTTTGTCCCGCTGCTGGCCGTCTTTTTGCCGGCACTGGCGATTTCCCAGGTTTCGACCCCGAGTATCACTTCGACAACGATCCAGCGCAGCGAGGAACAACAGGCGCGCGACTGGGGTCTGCGCGCCGAGGAATGGGTGCGCTACCGGCAGTTGATGCAGGGGCCACTGGGCATTCATTCCCCACAGCTCGACCCGCTCACCGCGCTGGGCATCGAGGCCCGCGACGACGGGGAGCGCACCCGCTACGCGGAATTGCAGGTGCGCACCGAGGCTCGCCGCGTCGAGCGGATGCTGACTTATCAGCGCGCCTATGATGCGGCCTGGCAACGCATCTTCCCCGGCCTGGCGCGCGTCAACTTGTCCGGCGTCTCCGGCGCGGGCGGCGAGTCCCGGCTGGCTGTCTTCGTCAAAGCCAATTGCCCGCCGTGCGAGGCGCGTGTGCGCCAATTGCAAGCATCCGGCGCGGCTTTCGATCTCTATCTGCTCGACAGCCGCAGCGACGATGTCCGTCTCCGCCGCTGGGCGGCCCGCGCCGGTATTGATCACGCCAAGGTGCGCTCCCGCGCGATCACGCTCAACCACGATGCCGGGCGCTGGCTTTCCCTGGGGTTGCCGGGCGGCTTGCCCGCCGTGGCACACCAGGTGGACGGAAAGTGGCAACGTCAATGACCCTCGTGCGCCTGGCGCTGCTGGGCCTGGCGACCGCCGTCCACGCCCAGGAAGCGCCGCCGCCGGCCTACCGGCTCGCCGCGCGGCAGGCGGGCGTGCCGTCGCCCGTTCTGTACGCGGTCGCCTTGCAGGAGAGCGGTATGAAGTTACATGGCCGCCTGATTCCCTGGCCGTGGACGCTCAACGTCGCCGGTCAGGCCGAACGTTACGCCACCCGCGCCGAGGCCTGCGCCGGATTGCGCCGGGCGCTGGATCGGACAGCGGGGAAGCGCATTGATGCTGGGCTGGGCCAAATCAATCTTGGCTACCACGCGCACCGCGTTGCGCAGCCCTGCGATCTCCTGGATCCGTACCGCAATCTCGCCATCGCCGCCGAGATTCTGCGCGAGCAGCATGCGCCGGGCGAGGACTGGTTGCCGGCCATCGGTCGCTATCACCGTCCGGCGGGTGGCGCGCTGGCGAACCGTTACCGGCGAAGCGTTGTCCGGCATCTTCGCCGGATGTCCGGTCAATCCCTTTCTTCGCCTCATTCCTCGGCGCCGGGTAAATCATGAAGCGCGCCCTGTTCGCCACAATCGGCCTGTTTTCGGCCACGGCCATCGCTGGCGAAGCACTGATCGTCGTCGAGGATCTCGGCGGCGTCTCGGCGCTGCCGTACTACCAGAGGCTGAATCCCCCGAACGCGGGTTCGGCCAAGCCCTCTGTCCCGGCGCCGCGTCCCCGTGCGGGTCGCCCGACCGAGGCCGAGGCGCTCATGCTGCCGGTACGCTCCGCTTTGCTCTCGCCCGGCGAAGCACCGCGTCGGGTTCTTCACGCGCCGGGGCTGACCCCTCTCTTTCTGATCGGCGACGACGAGCGTTCGCGGCGCTGGCTGCAACAGCGCCAGGCCACGTTGCAGGAGATGCGGGCGGCGGGACAGGTGGTCAATGTGACTTCGCCCGAGGCGCTTGCCGCGCTGCGCCGTCTCGTCCCCGGTCTCACGCTCTCGCCGGTCTCCGGCGACGACCTGGCCCGGCGGCTGGGAATTCGCCACTACCCGGCGCTGATCACCGCCGCCGGGATCGAGCCTTGAAGCGAAGTAAGGTGAAACGTCCGCCATGCCCCGTTCCCAGACCATCGAGGTATTGCTGCGGCCAGCGGTGGAACTGTATACCGTGGCGGTCTGCGCCGCCGCCGCGTTTCTGTGCCTGGCGGCGCCCTGGTCGCTCGCGTTGAGTCCGGCGTGGGGGCGGGGTGGCGCGCTGGCGTTTCTCGCCTTCGGCGTCATCCGTTTGCGGGATGCCTGGGGCATCCTGCGCTACCGGCGCAATATCCGCCGCCTACCTCGATACGTGATGACCTGCCGCGACGTGCCGGTGAGTGGGCAGCGCCTGTTCGTGGGACGGGGCTTTCGCTGGGAGCAGCGGCACACACACCGGCTGATGCAGGCCTACCGGCCGGCGTTCCGACGCTACGTGGAAGCGCCGCTCCTCTACCGGATGGCGCGGCGGCTGGCGGAACGGCTGGAATTCGCGCCGTTGCCGTTGTCTGCTCTGGCTGGCGTGCTGGCCTGGGACAGTCCGCTCAACCCGGTGCGGCCATTGCCGCCGGTGGGCGGCTTGCCGCGCCTGCACGGGATTGAGCCGAACGAAGTCGACGTGACCTTGCCGCTCTCCGAACGGGTGGGCCATACCCTGGTGCTGGGGGCCACGCGCGTCGGCAAGACGCGCCTAGCCGAACTGTTCATCACCCAGGACATCCGGCGCAAGACGGGCGGCCAGCACGAGGTGGTGATCGTCTTCGACCCCAAGGGCGACGCCGATCTGCTCAAGCGGATGTATATGGAAGCCCGGCGCGCCGGACGCGAGGGTGAGTTCTACGTCTTCCATCTGGGCTGGCCGGACATCTCGGCGCGCTACAACGCGGTGGGCCGCTTCGGGCGTATCTCCGAGGTCGCCACGCGCATTGCGGGCCAGCTCTCGGGCGAGGGTAACAGCGCCGCCTTCCGCGAATTCGCCTGGCGTTTCGTGAACATCATCGCCCGCGCCCTGGTCGAGCTGGGGCAGCGCCCCGACTATCTGCTGATCCAGCGCCACGTCATCAATATCGACGCGCTGTTCATCGAGTACGCGCAACACTTCTTCGCCAGGAACGAACCGAAGGCCTGGGAGATCATCGTCCAGCTCGAAGCCCGGCTCAATGAGAAGAACATTCCGCGCAACATGGTTGGACGCGAGAAGCGTGTGGTGGCGCTGGAGCAGTATCTGTCGCAAGTCAGGGTATTCGATCCGGTGCTCGACGGCCTGCGCAGTGCGGTGCGTTACGACCGGACGTACTTCGACAAGATTGTTGCATCGCTGCTGCCGCTCCTGGAGAAGCTGACCACCGGCAAGATCGCCCAACTGCTCGCACCGAACTATTCCGATTTGAACGATCCACGGCCCATCTTCGACTGGATGCAGATCATCCGTAAGCGCGCGGTGGTCTATGTCGGCCTGGATGCGTTGTCGGATGCGGAAGTGGCCGCCGCCGTGGGCAACTCGATGTTCTCCGACCTCGTTTCCGTCGCCGGACACCTTTACAAGTTCGGCATCGACGATGGGCTGCCGCACGCGGGAGGCGGCGCAACGGGCGGCGTGAAGACGCCAATCAATATTCATGCCGACGAGTTCAACGAACTGATGGGCGACGAGTTCATCCTCCTGGTCAACAAGGGCGGCGGTGCGGGCGTGCAGGTGACGGCCTACACGCAGACCTTGAGTGACATCGAGGCGCGCCTCGGCAACCGCGCCAAGGCGGGGCAGGTCATCGGCAACTTCAACAATCTGTTCATGCTGCGCGTGCGCGAAACCGCCACCGCCGAATTACTGACCCGGCAGCTTCCCCAGGTCGAGGTTTACACGACCTCGATCATGAGTGGCGCGACCGATGCTTCCGATCCGCGCGGCAATACCGCTTTCACCTCCAATACCCAGGATCGCGTCACCGGCGCCAGCGTGCCGATGATCGAGCCGGCGCATGTAGTGGCCTTGCCCAAGGGGCAGTGCTTCGCGCTGATCGAGGGCGGCCAGTTGTGGAAGGTGCGCATGCCCCTGTCGGCGCCCGATCCCGACGAAGTCCTGCCGAAAGACTTGCGGGAGATGGCGGCGGGTATGCGGCAGCGTTATGCTGAGGCCGGCGAGTGGTGGGACGCCCCAAGGGACGCGGGGCTTCGGGAGGCGGCGCTGCCGGTGGATTTGCTGGCGGATGACGACCATAGGAAGGGGTCGTGAGCGATCCGGCGGGCGCGGCGCAAGCGCAACAGCGGCAAGGCCAGAGCCTGGTGGCGAGTCTTGTCTTGCTGCCGTTCCATTTGTTCGGCGTGCTGTGCGGGTCGCTGCTGCTGTCGATCGTGATCGAGTGCGTCGGCTTGCATTTCTTCTGGCCCGAACAGGGGGAGCGTCACGCCCAGGAGATGCTGCATTATGAGCTGGGGCAGTTTTCGGAGAATTTTACGCGGAGCGTGCTGGTGAAAGAACCGGGGCGCACCGCCCGTGAATGGGTTGAGCATGCTCACGAGTGGATGTTCGTCCGGAGCGGGCTGGCGGACTGGATGCGCGAGGTGTCCGCCCAGGCCAACGCCGACCGTCTCCGCCCGGCCAAGGATTTCCGCTACGCCCTGGGCTGGGTCTACGTGCATCTGGAAACCGACTTGATCGCGGCGGCCTATACGGCGCTGGTCTTCCTGGTGCGCCTCTGGGTGCTGATGCTGAGTTTGCCGCTTTTTCTGATGGCGGCCTTTGTGGGTCTGGTGGATGGCCTGGTGCGGCGGGATGTCCGGCGTTTTGGTGCGGGCAGGGAGTCGGGGTTTGTCTATCACCGCGCCCGCGCGAGCCTGATGCCGCTCACCCTGTCGCCGTGGGTGATGTATCTGGCTTTGCCGGTCAGCGTCCCTCCGTTGCTGATTCTGCTGCCCGGCGCGGCGCTGCTGGGGTTGGCGGTGTGCGTCACAGCGGCGACATTCAAGAAGTATCTCTAGGAGCGGCGACGGTCAGCAATGCCCTATACCTGATTCGGGTGGCGTGCTGTACGGAATAAAGCGCAATGCGAAATTCATTGTCGTGCTTTTTCATGAAAGGGCGCGGGTCGATCAATTCAAGCGGGCAGATTTCGTAACGAAACCGCGCTTGTTTTCTTCGATCAGCGTCACCATGGCGTCGATGGGCGAGCGAAACACCATCATCCGGGTGGTGCCCCCGAACTGCCGACAGTTGATATTTATCCAGTTTGGATTGTCCGGGCGGGTATTGGTTTCGATCAGGCAATAGAGCAGGTAGGAGGTGCAGAAGGCGAGATCGTCGTGTGAAATCTGGGCGCGACGCTCGGCCATCGTGAGCGGGAGGGTTTGGGAGGGGGTTTGGGATGTCATGAGGTCGGTTGCTCCGTTCAATCGAACCGGCTCACCCATTTGAGGGATTCTTCAGCGCTCTTCAAAGATTCGTCGACCCGGAAGATGCCGCTTTTTGTGTAGTTCATGAAGCGCGCCCGTTTTGTGATGAAGGCAACCTTTTTTATAGAGTTCGGGAATCCGCCCTTCGTCCGTGTCGCCCAAGGCGGTCGCTTCTCCGGCCTGTATCATCACGCCGCCCGGATAAACATGAACCGTGCAGTCGGGTTCCAATGCGTTTTTCAGGACACTCGGCCCGCCGAGTTCTTCGGCAATCTCATCGCCCAAAATGGTTAGCCAATTGTTGGATTTGATACGGTTGTGAACGTTTTCTGCCACAAAAGAAGAAAATTGTAGTGGTGCCTGCACATCCAACCCCGGATATTTTTTCAGGTGGATATTAGGGCCATCTGTCGTGTCATTTCTCATCACAACGGTCAAACCGGCCAGCCCATGTGCCGGACGCAGGCGTTTGGCCCACGCCAGCACGCAATCGCGCCAAATGTCGAAGTGCAGTTTGCCTTTGCCATTGGAAATGGGAACGGTGGCGGCATAATAAGACAACTCATTATCGCCCGCGCTTTGCACATAAAACTCTCCGTGCCATGGAGTCATGCCAAACTTTCCAGGGTCAGGGAAATCAGGATGTCTGAATCTCTTTGGAAAAGATGTCCTTCATAGCCACTCTGCGGGTTCGGACGCCCGATATTATTTCTGACCCACGGATATGGATTTTCACCTTTCTTCAATTTGATGCGTTTTCCGTCAGGCTCCGCTTCGGTTATGTAAGTCATCCCGTCCAGGTGCGCATTGAAGCGCTGCCAGTAATCCTCTTGCACATCCAGCATGTCGAGCCGTAATTGCGCGCGATCACGTGGCGCGACATATAACTCCGTGGGCCAGGCGTCAAATCGCCGCTGCGAAAAAAAGCATCGCCGACCTTCACGACCTGGCACGCAAGCCGTTCGACAAAGCGGCGAACTCGAAACGCCCGCGCGGCGTACACGCGCGTACAGCGCCAACTCATTGCAAAGGGGCCTGATCACAACGTCCGTTGCTCAGTGCCGCTTTGCGGCGCAATCGGGAACTCTTGAGGCAGCAGGGATTACGGGATCGGATAAACAGCGGCTTCATTGTGTCAAGTAAAAAACTATGTTTTCGCAATGCGAAAAAAGCGCGGCGCATCCTGATGCGCCCGCGTTCGTGATAATTTTGTATGGTTCCCGTGGCATACTGCACACTCGTCAGCTTGACACGGTTGCGTATGCGCACCGCACAACAACGCCGTTCTGGCGGAAGCCTTGTAATCCGATTTCAAGGAGTTGTAAAAGATGGTGCAAAGACGTTTTATCTTATTGGGCGACAAGACGAGCCACGGCGGCACGGTAGTGGGCGCGCGCGGCGCGGGCCGGGTGCCTTTTTACATCGACGGCAAGCCGGTGGCCTGCGTGGGCGATCCGGTGGTTTGCCCCCGTTGCAAGGGCGTCCATTACATTCTTGAGGGCGCGGACAACCCGCCGATGTATCTCGATGGTTATCTGATTGCAACAGAGCATTGCATGGTTTCGGACGACTCCTTCCTGATGTCGATCCAGCAGTTCCACGCCACGTACGATGACGGCGGAGACGCGGTGCGCCCCGTTGCCGCCTTGGTGGCATCCGCTACGGCGGGCATCAGCGCGGAAGAAGCAGCGATGCTGGCGAACGCGACGCAGGGAACCGCCCCGCTGGAAGACCACAGCCTGGTGGAACTGGATTACCGCATCGCCTTGCAATCCGGCGGCAACCATCTGCTCACGCCGCTTGAAATTCCCGACTA
>JAITQD010000038.1 GCA_031289095.1 Azoarcus sp. | reverse complement strand
CATCCTGCGCCACGGGCCGCTGATGCGGCTCAATTTTGGCGTGTTCGCGCTCCACCTGATCCAGATGATGATGTGGATGACGGTGCCGGCGGCGCTGGTCGTGCGTGGCGGGCTGCCGCCTGCCGAACACTGGAAAGTGTACCTGCCCGCCGTGCTGCTCTCCTTCGCGGTCATGGTGCCAGCGGTGCTCGTCGCCGAGCGCACCGGGCGTCTCAAACAAGTCTTCGTCGCTGCGGTTGCGCTGCTCGCGCTCGTGCAGGCCGGACTGTACGGGTGGAGCAACAGCGCCTGGTCGACTGGCCTGTGGCTGTCGCTCTTTTTCGTGGCCTTCAACGTACTGGAGGCTACCCAGCCGTCATGGATTTCGCGTATCGTATCGCCCGGGATCAAAGGAACGGCGCTCGGGGTGTACAACACGCTGCAATCCATCGGCCTTTTTCTCGGCGGCTTTACCGGAGGCTGGCTCGTCCATCACTATGGCGAAGTGGGCGTTGGCGTGTGCTGTGGCGTGCTGGCGCTATTGTGGCTGGTGATTGCCGCGACGATGACGCCGCCGCCATCCAGAAAGCACGCAGAGTGACTTACCGACTCACCCCTGACACAAACGAACACTGAACGGCAACATACACACGGGAGAACAGCATGGCATCCGTCAACAAGGTCATCCTCATCGGCAACCTGGGCCGCGACCCGGAAACCCGCTACATGCCGAGCGGAGACGCAATCACCACCGTCACGCTGGCGACCACCGAAACGTGGAAGGACAAAGCCACCGGCGAGCGCCGCGAGGCCACCGAATGGCACCGTGTGGTGTTCTTCAGCAAACTGGCCGAGATCGCCGCCCAGTATTTGAAAAAAGGCCGCCAGATCTACGTCGAGGGCCGGCTTCAGACGCGCAAGTGGCAGGACAAGGAAACCGGGCAGGATCGCTATTCCACCGAAATCCGCGGCGACGAAATGAAAATGCTCGGTAGCCGCGAGGGGGGTGAGGCTGCCGCCCACGAAGGGGGCGGCGGATGGGATCGCCCGGCGCCGCCGCCGTCTTCCTCCGCGCAGCCTGCCCAATCCGCGCCCGCGCCGAAATCCGCGCCCGCGCCGAAATCCGCGCCTGCGGAAGGCTTCGGCAACTTCGACGACGATATTCCGTTCTGACGTCGCGTCCGGGCGGGCCTGTTCCTGCCCGGTGCGCCACTGCACCGTTTTCGGATGAACGTTTCCGCCGCCTCCGGCCCCGAAGGCTCTCCGCTCGGCAAGCCGGTTGCGTACCGCGACACCCGTCACCCCGGACTGCTGTTTCCGATCGCGCGCCAGGGCAAGCGCGACGAACTCGGCATCCGTGGCGATGCCCTGCCTTTCGTCGGCGAAGACCTGTGGAACGCCTACGAACTGTCGTGGCTCGACGCGCGCGGCAAACCGGTCGTGGCGCTGGCGCGCTTTCGGGTACCGGCCACGAGTCCAAACCTGATCGAATCGAAGTCGCTCAAGCTCTACCTCAACGCCTTCAACCAGCAGCGGATGTCCGACCCGGAAGCGGTACGCACGGCCATCGCCCGCGACCTGTCCGCCGCCGCCGGCGCGGCGGTGGGCGTGACGGTGCTGCCGCTGGCCGCGCGTCCGGCGCGCCGTGTTGTCTATCCCGACGGCGACTGCCTCGACGGCCTCGACATCGACATCGACACCTACCGGCCCCGTCCCGACTACCTGCACGCGGCGGGAGCCATCGTGAGCGAAACGCTTTACTCGCACCTGCTGAAATCCAACTGTCTCGTCACCGGTCAGCCCGACTGGGGCATGGTCGCCGTGCGCTATACCGGCCCGGCCATCGAGCGCGCCGGGCTACTGCGCTACATCGTCTCCTTTCGCCAGCACAACGAATTCCATGAACAGTGCGTCGAACGGATATTCCGTGACATCCTCGCGCATTGCAGCCCGACCGCCCTGGCGGTGTGGGCGCGCTACACGCGGCGCGGCGGGCTGGACATCAACCCCTTCCGGGCGACACCGGGCGCGGACGATGGCGGCTGGCGCGACGCGGACGAAATCCGGCAATGACTCCGGACGTGCAGGCGGAAGTCACCTTCCCGGACGGGTTCCTAAGCGGCGGGAAGAACCTGATGCGCGTATGATTCGTGCGCCGCCATTTCCATGAACAAAGGAGACAATAAATGAGCGTGACGTACTACCAGTTGGCCGTTCTCGGCAACATCCGCGCCCTGGACAACCTGGCGCACCTGCTGGACAGGGCGGAGGAACATGCCGCCGCCAACAAAATTGAGGAACAGGCCCTGCTTGATGCGCGTCTGTTCCCGGACATGTTTCCGCTGATCCGCCAGGTTCGCATGGTCTGCGACATGAGTTGCTTTGCCGCAGCGTGGCTCACTGGCAAGGAAGCGCCGAAATTCGCCAGCGACGAAACCAGCTTCGCCGCGCTGAAAACGCGCATTGCTAATTCGGTCGCCTACCTACGCACCTTTAAGGAAAGCGACTTTGCCGACAGCGCAGCACGCGAGGTGCGTTTGCCATGGAAACCGGACAAGGCGTATCGCGGCGAAGTCTTCCTGCTGCAACATTCGATTCCCAACATCTATTTTCACCTGACGACGGCCTACGACCTTCTGCGCCACAACGGTGTACCGCTCGGCAAGGCGGACTACCTTGGTTCCATCGGCTGAAAGCTCTCAACGTAAAGGGTGGGGAAAGCCGCTCCGCTTTGCAAAAAACGCTGTTCTCCGCCACCTTTTCCCGATGTCGTCCGCCGCCTCGGCGGCGCTGGGTGGCATAGGCCGGATTTGAATCGGAGGAGATCGCTATGGCCGAACAATACGAAGTTCATACCCCGTCTACCAAGCGTTCTATTGCTGCCGAACTACAGCGGCTTGAAGAAAACTGCATCCAGCGCGGCAAAGTGCAATCCCTGGCTGCGGCGCGGTGGTCACGTTATCACTATTATATTGGCATTGCCGCGATCGCCTTGAGCATCTTGGCGAACATGACATTTTCCGGGAACCTCCCGGCGCTTGCGGCGGGTTTGTCCGCCTTGGTGGCTGTGCTCACGGCCCTGATGACGTTTCTGAAGCCCTCCGTGCGTGCCGCTGCGCACAGGATGACGGGCAGTCAATACCTGGGTTTGCACAATGAAGCGCGAGTCTTTCGTGAAACCCACTTGTTTCATGACTGCAACGACCAGACGGCGCTTGCCGGGCTGGACGGCTTCACCCGGCGCGAGAACGAACTCGACAAGGCCAGCCGCCCGGTTTCCCGCCGCGACGAGGCAACGGCGAAGGCGCTTCTCGGAAATGCCGGGCAAGGCAAAGTGGAAGCCGCTCCCCGGATCGGCGGCAAGGACGAACCCGGGAGTGCGTAACACAAGCAGCGGCGGTTGCAAGAACCCACGATCGGACGCTTCCATGGCTCCGCCAAAGTCGCTGACATTGGACAGACAGCGCCAGGGGCGGTAGAATCCCGCCTCCCTGAAGCGCCCGTAGCTCAGCTGGATAGAGTACTGCCCTCCGAAGGCAGGGGTCGTGCGTTCGAATCGCGCCGGGCGCGCCATATTTCCACCGCTTCCGCAGAGTTCCACCGCTTCCGCAGAGGCGCAAAAAAAACGGCGTCCATTTCTGGACGCCACACGTATCGAAAGCCCGCGCCAACGCCCGTTTCCGAGCGCACTTTCTGGTCGGTCGCGCCCGTAGGCAGCGCCCGCGCATTCTCGTAGCGCCAGGAACCCAGGTTTGCCTTGCCGCGCAACAGTTGTCCGAAGCATGAAACGAAATATAGCGGCGAATGGGGTTGGGGGGAAAGTTTTTTTGCTGCCGATGTTCGCGCCTTGCAAGGTGAGGCTACCCCGGAATTCTGAAGATGCGTGTTGATTTCAATAAAGAAACAGGTGATCTGGCAGAAAGGATTATTGTCTAATTTCGTTGATAAGCGCGTTTTTGGTAGCCAGTTCATCAGCCAAAATGAAGCGCAGTCCCTCATCCACTGCAATTATCGCTGACAAGACCAATATTGCAATTCCCGCGCATTTCGCCAGTTGGATGCCAAGGTATTTTGAGTCAAGTCCTGCCGAAGTTTTGGCAAGCCCTGTTTTAATAAATTTAACCATGTACCCAAACGCATAACCAACACCAAAGAGTGGAACGCTAAGCGCCAAGTAGTAATAAAAGAAAGTGGTTGTTGGTGTGAAAGTGTTGTAAACATCGAAAACCAAGTTAAAAGCCCACTCTGTGCACAAAAGAGCGGGATAGTTTACTATTTTCCATACGTGAATGACTAACGTGTCAACAAAGGTCAAGTTCGGACTATGATATTCAATCAGTTTTCCTGAAAGAGAAAAATAAAATGCGCTGACTATATCAAACAACACGCCCGCCACTCCCCAAGAGAGTGAGGCGCTTCCCCATGGTAACTTCATTGTTTTCATTTTATGGTTTTTCTAGAAGTCCCGGTATCTTCCCATGGGGTCGCCGTGATCTGTAACAGCGCGCTCAGGGGCGTGTTTGTCGAGTTCCCTGGAAATGATATTTTCATATCCCACCGCTTTATGATAAAGATGCTTGGTGATGCTGGAGGTTGAAAACGGGCCATGTAATAAATAAACATATCCGTGTCCCATTTCATGAGCGAAGATACGTTCAATGGTTGGTGTAAACGATTTACCAGAAATATCGGTAAATTTGACGTTACAGTTAGGGTTGACTTCCATTACAAAAGTGTAGGTGGGTATCTCGCCCAAAATGCTACCAAATACCGACGGCTTTTTCTCAAGTACCTTGGTTCGTCCACACCCGTGCGAATGAGGCACAGCCGCACTGGTATCGAAATAATAATAGCTTGTTTTGTCGAATTCCATTGCTGTCAGTATTTTACGTGCGGTATGCGACTTCTCTTTGAGAAATCGAATGTAACTCTCCGAATTCAAGCCAATACGTAGAGGCACGATGCTCTCCTGATTTCAAAGACATTTTCCACGCTACATGAGACTGCTTTTTGCGTCAAGTCTTTATTGCCGTTTGTCGCCGTCCGGATATCCCGAAATTTCGAGCCACAGGGAAGTAGGATTTTCGGCATAATTTCTGTTTGCTTCTGTAAAGCCTTTTGTTGACGATGACTGATTTTTCCACCCGCCTGCTCGCCTGGCATTTCGTCCACGGTCGCCACGATCTGCCATGGCAGCTCAGCCGCGATCCTTACCGGATCTGGCTCTCCGAGATCATGTTGCAACAGACGCAGGTGGCGACCGTCATTCCTTATTACGCGCGCTTTCTCGTGCGTTTCCCGGATGTCGCGGCCTTGGCCGCTGCGCCGGTGGAGGATGTCATGGCGCTGTGGAGCGGTCTGGGTTATTACGCCCGCGCCCGCAATCTGCACCGCGCCGCGCGCGCGGTGATGGAGGAACATGGCGGGCGTTTTCCGGTGACGGCGGCGGTGCTGGCGGCTTTACCCGGCGTCGGGCGTTCGACTGCGGCGGCAATCGCCGCTTTCGCCAACGATGAGCGTGGCCCCATTCTCGACGGTAATGTCAAACGGGTGTTGTGCCGGGCGTTCGGCATCGAAGGTTTTCCGGGCGAACGGGTTGTCGAGGAACGGTTGTGGACGCTGGCCGAGGTGTTGTTGCCGAAACGGGCGACGGATATCGGGCCGTACATTCAGGCGCAGATGGATTTGGGGGCCACGGTGTGCACCCGCGCCCGTCCAGCCTGCGAGCGTTGTCCGCTTGTGGCGGATTGCGTCGCCCACGCGATGGGCCGGGTCGCGGAACTGCCGGCGAGCCGCCCCAGGAAAACGCCACCGCGCCGCGCGGCGCGGTTGGCGGTCGTCATCCACGATGGGCGCGTGTTGCTGGAACGCCGTCCGCCCGTGGGTATCTGGGGCGGTTTGCTGGCTTTGCCCGAAATTCCGCCCGGCGTCGAAATCCGGGATTGGGCGGTGCGTGCTTTGGGTGATGGGGACATTGTGACGCGCGAATTGCCGCCGCTCACGCACGCCTTCACGCATTTCACGCTGGAAATTTCGCCCTGGCGGTTTGATCTGCCAGCGCTGCCCCGCGTGCTTGCCGAACCGGCCTGGCAATGGCTGGAAGCCGGGTGCGTCGCCGACGCCGCTTTGCCCACGCCCGTGCGCAGGATTCTGGAAAGTCTGTGGGGAAACGGTACGTCTGTTTTATAGTGGCTGTGCGTTCATCACGAAACTCTGTCATAGGGATACAAGCCATGCCGGAAACCGCCATCGCCCCCGTGGAGCCGGATACGCCGGCGGAAATCGAAAAGGCGCGTGCGCTCGCCGGAACCATCGACCTGTCGGATCAATCCCTGTCCATTACCTATGGCGCGGATACGATGAAAAACATCGCGGCTTTCGCCGACAGCATGCTTGAGCGCGTGCGCGCGAAGGATGCAGGGCCGGTGGGCGATACGCTTACGGATCTCCTCCTCAAGGTAAAGGGGATGGATATTTCCGCGATCAACAAGAAACCGGGCCTGCTGGAGCGCCTGCCGCTCATCGGTTCTCTTTTCGGTTCGGTGGGGCGCTCCATTGCCCAGTTCGATTCGCTGGCGGTGCAGGTGCAAGGCGTGGCGGCCAAGCTCGACGAAGCCATGGTGGGATTGCTCAAGGACATCGAAGTGCTGGAGCAGCTCTATGGGCACAACCGCGAGTTCCACGATGAGCTTTCGATTCACCTTGTTGCGGGCAGGGCGCGCATCGAAAAGGCGCGTGACGAGGAACTGCCGCGCCTCATGGAAGAAGCGGAGAAATCCGGCGACAACATGAAGGCGCAGGAAGTGCGCGATTTCGCCGACCGGATCAACCGCTTCGAGCGGCGGCTGCACGATTTGCAGCTTTCCCGCGCGATCACTCTCCAGACCGCGCCCCAGATTCGTCTGATCCAGAACAATGACCAGACGCTGGCCGAAAAAATCCAGACGAGCATCCTGACGACTCTTCCTATCTGGAAAAACCAGATGGTCATTGCGCTGTCGCTCCACAAGCAGAAGAACGCGGCGGGTTTGCAAAAGGAAGTCTCCGACACCACCAATGCGTTGCTCAGGCAGAACGCGGACATGCTCCAGTCCGCCACGGTGGAAACGGCCCGCGAGGTAGAGCGTTCGGTCGTGGATGTCGAAACCGTGCGCGCCGTGCACGGCAAGCTGCTCTCCACGATCGAGGAAACCCTGCGCATCGCCGAAGAAGGCAGGAACAGGCGCATGGAAGTGGAAAAGGAATTGCAGCGCATGGAAAAAGATTTGCACGACAAGCTCCTTGGCCTGGCGCAACGCAAGAGCGAGAGGGTCGTGAATCAGGCGCTGGGCGTCAGCGACGGGCCGGCACGTTGAATGCGCATGCGTGAAGCGTATGTTTTTTGACGACGAAACGCTGGGCGTTTCCCTGTTGGACAGGGTTGGCGCTTTTTTCAAGGGCGTCGCTACCCGTGCGTTGGTTCATCTTCTTGCCCTGACTTCCGCGATTTTCGTGGCGCAACCGGATGTGACCGCCGCCAGCGGTTTGTTCGACATTTTTGCCTTCAAGTTTTCCGTCTATGCCGGACTGGTCTGCCTTGTTCCCTGGGGCATGGGCAGAAGGGCGGACTGGCTGATCCCCACCGGCGCGGGGTTTGCGCTCGTGCTGTGCTGGGCGCTGCTCGGCATTGCTGTGCCGTACGGTCTCATCTGGGCAGGCGCGGCGACCTGGCTGATCCGCACACTGTTGCGCAAGGGGCGGCTCGGCTGGGAGATGATGGCTGCGCCCTGGCTCGTGATTGCGCTTCATTTTTCCTTTGCCGGTCATCTTTCCGGCGTGGATATGGGCGTTCCTCTACTGGTTTTTCTTGCCGTGGTGGCGCTTGGCTGGGCAGGCGCGGTTTTGTATGCCCGCTATCGCAGCAACGCCGCGCAGCGGGCTGTGGTTTCCGGGAACCCCCCATCGGCGGATGCGTTCCAGACCGCAGTGGACAGGGCGCTTGCCGGGCGCATCGGGACGTTCAGGGAATCCGCCGCCGCGCTTCAGGATAAGGCGCACAAACTGCCCGACAGGGTGAGGGCATGTGTCGACGGGATCGTTTTCGGGACGGAAAGGATTCTTCTCTGCATGCGCGACGATCCCAACGACGTTGTACAGGGGGATCGTTTTCTCTCGCGCTACCTCAAGGCGGCGCATGATCTGGTGGACGATTACACGCGCTTTGCCGCGCAGGAGAGCGCGCGACCGGACATCGCCGACGCCCTGTGCAGGAGCGAGAGCCTGCTCGATCGTCTGCAAAAAGCGTTCGAGGAAGAACACGCGCGCCTTCTCAAAAACGACATCGTGGATTTCACCGCCGAACTCAACGTGTTGGACAAGCTGCTGAAAATGGATGGCAGATAGGGCCGCAAGCAGTCATGTTGCGGATCAGCCGCCATCGTGGTCAAGGCTCGCCACAGTCGCGTCAGTCTGACCCGCCCCGCGTTCGGCATGGAAACGCCGCACAAAACCATCGAAGTCATCGGCTTCGACCGCAGCCCGGATGGCCGCCATCAGTTCTTGGTAATAGTGGAGGTTGTGGACGGTGTTGAGGATGCTGCCGAGGATTTCGTCACTGCGGTGCAGGTGGTGCAGGTAGGCGCGGCTGAAGTTGCGACAGGTGTAGCAGGTGCAGGCCTCGTCGAGCGGACGGGTGTCGGCCTTGTGCGCGGCGTTCTTGATCTTGAGATCGCCGTGGCGGGTAAATAGCCAACCGTTGCGCGCATTGCGGGTGGGCATGACGCAGTCGAACATGTCGATGCCCGCCGCCACTGCGGCCACGATGTCTTCGGGGCGACCAACGCCCATCAGGTAACGCGGCCTGTCCGCCGGCAGCCGGGGGGCGGTGTGGGCGAGGATGCGCGCCATATCTTCCTTTGGCTCGCCGACCGACAGCCCGCCGATGGCGAAACCGTCGAAGCCGATTTCCACAAGCGCGGTCAGCGATTCGTCGCGCAGGTCTTCGTACATGCCGCCCTGGACGATGCCGAACAGGGCGTTGGCATTGCCGAGCCGGTCGAATTCGTCGCGCGAGCGTCGCGCCCAGCGTTGCGACAGGCGCATCGAGTGCGCGGCTTCGTCGCGGCTCGCAGGCCAGGGGGTGCATTCGTCGAAAATCATCACGACGTCGGCATCGAGCGTGGTTTGAATCTGCATCGAAATTTCCGGCGTCAGCAGAAGGCGTGCGCCGTCGATCGGGCTGGCAAAACGCACCCCCTCCTCACCGATCTTGCGCAGGGCCCCAAGGCTGAAAACCTGGAAGCCGCCGGAATCGGTCAGGATCGGTTTGTTCCAGCCCATAAAACCGTGCAGTCCCCGATGAGCGGCGATAACGTCCAGCCCCGGTCGCAGCCAGAGGTGAAAAGTATTGCCGAGGCAGATCTGCGCCCCGCTTTCCGCCAGCCACGCGGGCGTCATCGCCTTGACCGTGCCGTAGGTGCCGACGGGCATGAAAGCGGGGGTATCGACCGCGCCATGCGCCAGGGTGAGGCATCCGCGCCGTGCGCCGCCACTGTTGGAAAAGAGTTCAAACTGCATTGCAGAGCGCCTCATCGTCGCGGGTGAGGAACATGGCATCACCATAGCTGAAAAATCGGTAATCGCACGCGATGGCATGGGCGTAAGCGCGGCGGATGGTTTCCATGCCGGCGAAGGCCGACACCAGCATCAACAGGGTGGAGCGCGGCAAGTGGAAATTGGTGACCAGCGCATCGGCCACGCGAAAGCGAAAGCCGGGCAGGATGAAGATGTCGGTTTCACCTTCGCCAGCGGTGAGTTCGCCGCCTCGCGCCGCCGCTTCGAGCGCGCGCATGCTGGTAGTGCCGACAGCGATCACCCGCCCGCCTGCGGCATGAGTGGCGGCGATGGCAGCGACCGTGGCGGGCGGAATCAGGTAACGCTCGCGGTGCATGTGATGTTCGGCGAGGTCGTGCACGCGTACCGGCTGGAAGGTGCCCGCGCCGACGTGCAAGGTGAGCCATGCCAATTTTGCGCCGGCGCCGGTCAGGGCATCGAGCACATTGCGGTCGAAATGCAGCCCGGCGGTCGGGGCGGCTACTGAGCCAGGATCGCGGGCATACACAGTCTGATAGCGGTTTTCGTCGGCATCGGCGGCGGCGCGCCGGATGTAGGGCGGCAGCGGCAATTTGCCGTGGCGTTCGACCAGGGTGAGGAGGTCGTCATCCTGTGGAAATTGCAGGTGGAAGAATTCCCCGACGCGCCCCAACACGGTGACCTCGAAGGCATCGGCCAGCCGCAGGGTGGCGCCGACGCAGGGCGAGCGGGAAGCGCGCACCTGCGCCAGCGCCTCGTGTGGCCCGAGCGGGCGTTCAAGCAGCACCTCGATAGCACCGCCGCTGGCCTTGACGCCGAACAGTCGGGCGTGGAGGACGCGGGTATCGTTGAATACGAACAGGTCGCCAGGCCGGACGAATTCCGGCAGATCGGCAAAGTGGCGATCAATGAGCGTTTTGCCCACGACCAGCAGCCGGCTGGCGCTGCGCGCGGCGAGCGGCGCCTGGGCGACCAGGCGCGCGGGAAGATCGTAATCGAAGTCGTTGACGGTAAAAGACATCGGGTAGCTTGCCGCCGAACGGGCGAACGGCGATATAATGTTGGGCTTCCATCCATGCCGGGATGGCGAAATCGGTAGACGCAGCGGACTCAAAATCCGCCGGTGGTGACACTGTGAGGGTTCGAGTCCCTCTCCCGGCACCATTCATAGTTCAAAGCAGCATAGTTCAAAGGTTCAAAGCAATCCGACAAAGGCCGGAAAGCCCAATAAAATCAAGGCATCCGGCCTTTTTGTCGTCCGATGCAGTTCAACGTGATCCGTTGAATCCGGGGGCGTCCTTGGGGCATGCTCACAAGGGTGCCCGCGAACGGCGTGACGAAGTAAAGCATATCATGCCTTTTCTGGAGGCTTGCTCCACCAAATGCGCGCGCTGTTGACTTCGTTTCGATTTCCGGTATATCCTCCGCCCTCTTTTTTGTGGACTGGCCAATCGTAGTCGGTCGCAAGCCGGAATCAACCGCCGAGGCGGCCCATGGTGGCTGCCTCGGTTTTTTGGGAATTCTCAAGTATGCCAACAATCAATCAGCTCGTTCGCAAGCCGCGCCAGGTGGAAATGGCCAAGAGCAAGGTGCCCGCGCTCGACGCTTGCCCGCAAAAGCGCGGTGTTTGCACTCGCGTCTACACCACTACGCCGAAGAAGCCTAACTCCGCGTTGCGGAAGGTGGCCAAGGTGCGGCTGACAAACGGTTTCGAGGTCATCTCGTACATCGGTGGCGAAGGCCACAACCTTCAGGAACACTCGGTGGTGCTGATTCGCGGCGGTCGGGTGAAAGACTTGCCGGGTGTGCGCTACCACATCGTCCGTGGCTCCCATGATCTCCAGGGGGTCAAGGATCGCAAGCAGTCGCGCTCCAAGTACGGCGCCAAGCGTCCGAAACAGGCCTGACCAAGGCCAGTTCGCACTAATTTCGAGAGGTTGTCATGCCGCGTCGTCGTGAAGTACCGAAACGTGAAATCCTGCCCGACCCCAAGTTCGCGTCGCAGGATGTCTCCAAGTTCATCAACGTCATCATGCAATCCGGCAAAAAGTCGGTTGCAGAACGCATCGTCTATGGCGCGTTCGAGCACATCAGCGTCAAGGCCAGCAAAGATCCGCTGGAAGTCTTCTCCGCTGCGGTGACAAACGTCAAGCCGGTGGTGGAAGTCAAGAGCCGCCGCGTGGGCGGCGCCAACTATCAGGTGCCGGTCGAAGTGCGTCCCTCCCGCCGCATGGCGCTGTCGATGCGCTGGCTGCGCGAGGCCGCGCGCAAACGCGCCGAGAAGTCGATGGCGCAACGCCTGGCGGGCGAGTTGCTCGAAGCGGCGGAAGGCCGTGGTGCGGCAATGAAGAAACGCGAGGAAGTGCACCGCATGGCCGAAGCCAACAAGGCTTTCTCGCACTACCGCTTCTGACCGCTTCAGTCGGTAGCGCATCGGGCTCTGCGAAGGGCTCGATTTTGTTTTGTAAACGCTTACCAGGTCATCGCGGCGGCGATGACGGCAGACAGGACAGACATCGTGGCTCGCAAGACCCCTATTGAGCGATACCGCAACATCGGCATTTCCGCTCACATCGACGCCGGCAAGACCACCACGACCGAGCGCATCCTTTATTACACCGGCGTCAATCACAAGATCGGCGAGGTGCACGACGGCGCGGCCACCATGGACTGGATGGCGCAGGAGCAGGAGCGCGGCATCACCATCACCTCGGCGGCGACCACGTGTTTCTGGAAAGGGATGGATCTGAACTTCCCCGAGCACCGCTTCAACATCATCGACACCCCGGGACACGTCGACTTCACCATCGAGGTGGAGCGTTCGATGCGTGTGCTCGACGGTGCGTGCATGGTGTACTGCGCAGTGGGCGGCGTGCAGCCCCAGTCCGAGACCGTATGGCGGCAGGCGACCAAGTACAAGGTGCCGCGTCTGGCGTTCGTCAACAAGATGGATCGCTCCGGCGCGAACTTCTTCAAGGTCGTCGACCAGATGAAAACCCGCCTGAAGGCGAATCCGGTGCCGATCGTGATTCCGATCGGGGCCGAGGACAAGTTCGCTGGTGTGGTCGATCTCATCAAGATGAAAGCAATCTTCTGGGACGATTCCACGCAGGGGATGAAGTTCGACTACCGCGACATCCCCGCCGATCTGCTCGACGACGCCAAAACCTGGCGCGAACACATGATCGAAGCTGCCGCTGAAGCGACCGAGGAACTCATGAACGAGTACCTCGAAAGCGGCGAACTGGACGAGGGCAAAATCAAGCTGGGGCTGCGTCTGCGCACCATCGCCTGTGAAATCCAGCCCATGCTGTGCGGCAGCGCCTTCAAAAACAAGGGCGTGCAGCGCATGCTCGACGCGGTGATCGAATTCCTGCCATCGCCGGTGGATATCCCCCCGGTGCAGGGCGTCGACGACAACGAAAAAGAAGTTGTGCGCCACGCCAGCGACAGCGAAAAATTCTCCGCGCTCGCCTTCAAGCTGATGACCGACCCCTTCGTCGGCCAGCTTACCTTCGTGCGCGTCTACTCCGGCGTGCTCAACTCGGGCGAGACCGTGCTCAACCCGGTCAGGAACAAAAAAGAGCGCATTGGCCGCATTCTGCAAATGCACGCCAACGAACGCGAAGAAATCAAGGAAGTACTCGCTGGCGACATCGCCGCCTGCGTGGGCCTGAAAGAAGTCACCACGGGCGAAACCCTGTGCTCCCCTTCCGCGCCGGTCATCCTCGAACGCATGATCTTCCCCGACCCGGTCATCCACGTCGCCGTCGAACCCAAAACCAAAAGCGACCAGGAAAAGATGGGCATTGCGCTGGGCCGTCTGGCGGCGGAAGACCCCTCGTTCCGCGTCCGCACCGACGAAGAATCCGGCCAGACCATCATCTCCGGCATGGGCGAACTGCACCTCGAAATCATCGTCGACCGGATGAAGCGCGAATTCAACGTCGAAGCCAACGTCGGCGCGCCGCAAGTCGCCTACCGCGAAGCCATCCGCAAAACGGTTGAGCAAGAAGGCAAGTTCGTCAAACAGTCCGGCGGTCGCGGCCAGTACGGTCACGTCTGGATCCGGCTGGAACCGAATGAAGCTGGCAAGGGCTACGAATTCGTCGACGCCATCAAGGGCGGCGTCGTGCCGCGCGAATACATTCCTGCGGTCGACAAAGGCTTGCAGGAAACGCTGCCCAACGGCGTACTTGCCGGTTTCCCGGTGGTGGACGTCAAGGTCACGCTGTTCGACGGCTCCTACCACGACGTAGACTCGAACGAAAACGCCTTCAAGATGGCGGCCTCGATGGCCTTCAAGGACGCGATGCGCAAAGCCAGTCCGGCTCTGCTCGAACCGATGATGGCCGTAGCCGTCGAAACGCCTGAGGACTACATGGGCAACGTCATGGGTGACCTTTCCGGACGTCGCGGCATCGTTCAGGGCATGGACGACCTGCCCGGCGGCATGAAGGAAATCAAGGCCGAAGTGCCGCTGGCCGAAATGTTCGGCTACGCCACCCAGTTGCGCTCGCTCACCCAGGGCCGCGCGACCTACTCGATGGAGTTCAAGCACTACGTCGAAGCGCCCAAGAGCGTGGCCGAAGCCGTCATCAACAATCGCAAGTAATCACATCAACGACCTGAAACGAGGAACCAACAATGGCCAAAGGTAAGTTCGAGCGCACGAAGCCTCACGTGAACGTGGGGACGATCGGTCACGTTGACCACGGCAAGACCACGCTGACGGCGGCGATCACGACGATCCTGTCGAAGAAGTTCGGCGGCGA
>JAITQD010000115.1 GCA_031289095.1 Azoarcus sp. | reverse complement strand
GGCATCGCCGGGCAAGCGTCCATCGACAAGGTTGCCGGGCCGGTCGGCGAAGCCCTGATCATGACCGCCATCGGCCTCGCGGTAGCCGTGCCTGCGGTGCTTGGCTACAACTGGCTGGTTCGCCGCAACAAGGCCGCGCTTGACGACGTGCGCTCTTTCAGCGTGGATTTGCACGCGGCCCTGCTTGGCGCGAGCAGCGCCCAAAACGCGAGTAGCGACGCCAAGGTACTTTCCGTTGCGCGGGGCTGAACGATGGGCATGAACGTCGGACAGGCCGGGGACGAAGAAGTCATCTCGGCCATCAACACCACGCCGCTGGTGGATGTGATGCTGGTTTTGCTCATCATCTTCCTGATCACCATTCCGGTCGCCATCCAGGTTGTGCCGGTCGATCTGCCCAAGGCGCAGAACGTGCCGCGCGAAACCCGTCCGGAGAACATCAATCTGTCCGTCACGCAGGGCGGCGCGGTGTACTGGAATCAGGAAGCGCTCGACAACAACACCCTGGTGGAACGGCTCAAGACCATCGCGGTCATCCAGCCCCAGCCCGAGGTGCATGTCCGGGGCGACAGCGGTGCGCCATACGAGCATGTGGGCCGCGTCGTGCTGGCGTGCCAGCGCGCCGGCATCGTCAGGATTGGCTTCATCACCGAACCGCCGCCACGCGGCTGACCCCTGCAACGAGGAAGAACGACATGGGCATGAACATCGGCAGTCCTTCGGCCTCGGGCGCGCCCGAGGTCATGGTGGACATCAATACAACCCCGCTGATCGACGTGATGTTGGTGTTGCTGATCATGTTGATCATCACCATCCCGATCCAGCTGCACTCGGTCGAACTCAACCTGCCCCAAGGCAACCCGCCGCCGCCGCTGGTGGAGCCGGAAGTGGTGCGGATCAACATCGAGTCCGACGGCATCATTTACTGGAATGGCGAACCCGTCTCCGGCGGCGCTGCGGCGCTGCATTCCCACCTGGTCTCCGCCGCCGGACAAAGCGTGCAGCCAGAACTGCACGTGCGCCCGGATCGCGCCGTCTCCTACGAAATTGTCGCCGCCGTGATGGCCGCGATCCAGCGCAACGGTCTGACCAAGGTCGGGCTGGTGGGGTCGGAACAGTTTCTCTGAACCGTATCGGAAAATTGACCTTGCCCCTGGATTCTCACTCGTCATGGCGACCGTTTTTTGGGGCAAGGTCAGAATGGGAGCGATCCGGGGTTACGAGGGTCACCGGCGCAGGCCATCCCGCCGTAATAGGGTAAGATCGCGGGCATGCCTCTCTCCGCCCTTCCCTCCTCCCCCACGCAGTCTACCGATCTGCTGCTGGGTTCTCCCGAGTTGTTGCTCGCCAAGGCGCGCGAACTTGAAGTGCTCGTGCGCGAAATCGCCACCCGGGAAATCCTGCCGCGCTACCTGAAGGTGTCGCGCGGGCGCAAGGCCGATGGGTCGCTTTTCACCGAGGCCGATCTCGCCACCCAGGGGCGGCTGGCCGAATTCTTGCCGAAGCTGCTGCCCGGCCCGGTGCTGGGCGAGGAGATGAGCGGCGAAATGCAGGCGCGCCTGTGGAGCGCCGGACGCGGCGGTCTCTGGTGCATCGACCCGATCGACGGCACAACCAATTTCATCAACGGCATCCCCTTTTTCGCGGTCTCCATCGCCTGGCTCGTCGAGCATGAGCCGCGCTTGGGCGTGGTCTATAACCCGATCAGCGAGGAATGCTTTCTGGCCGCCCAGGGTGCCGGCGCTTTCCTGAACGATGAGGCGCTGCCCCTGCGCCGCACCACCCGCAAGTTGCGCGAGGCGGTGGCGGGGTTCGACTTGAAGCGCGTCAGCCCTCACCTGGGCGACGAACTGGTGACGCGGCCTCCTTATTTTGCGCAACGCAATTTCGGCTCCAGCGCGCTGGAATGGTGCTTTCTCGCCGCCGGGCGTTTCGACGTTTACATGCACGTCGGACAAATGCTGTGGGACTATGCCGCCGGTCAGTTGATTCTGTCCGAAGCCGGCGGGCGCGCCTGCGCGCCGGACGGCGGCACGCTTTCGGCAGGGCCGGCGGTCAAGCGCGGCATCATCGCCGCCGCCAATCCGATGCTGTTCGCGGAATGGCGCGCCTGGCTGCGCTCACGCTCGTGACACCGTGACGTCTGCTTGGGTTTGAACGGCGCCTGCCTCGCCCGGTGCGCCGGTTTCGGGGATAATTCGCGTTTTTCAGATCCCCCGGCTTCGAGGCCATCATGTCGCAGCGCACCCACGCCCACTCCCCGAGTTTTACTCCCCTGACTGGCGCACTCCGCGCCCTTGCCATCGACGCTATCCAGAAAGCCAATTCTGGACACCCCGGCGCACCGCTCGGCATGGCGGAAATTGCCGAAGTCCTCTGGCGGCGGCACCTGAAGCACAACCCCGCCCATCCGCACTTTCCCAACCGCGACCGCTTTGTGCTCTCCAACGGGCACGGTTCGATGCTGCTCTACGCGCTCCTGCACCTTACGGGCTACGATATTTCCATCGACGACATCAGGAACTTTCGCCAGTTTGGCGCGAAAACCGCCGGACACCCGGAAGCCGGCCATGCCCCCGGCGTGGAGACCACCACCGGCCCGTTGGGGCAAGGCATCGCCAACGCCGTGGGTTTCGCGCTCGCGGAAAAAACCCTCGCCGCCGAATTCAACCGGCCCGGACACGACATCGTCGACTATCGCACCTACGTGTTCATGGGCGACGGCTGCATGATGGAAGGCGTCAGCCACGAAGCCTGTTCACTTGCGGGCACGCTGGGCCTGGGAAAGCTGATTGTTTTCTATGACGACAATGGCATTTCCATCGACGGCCACGTCGAAGGCTGGTTTTCCGACGACACGCCAAAACGCTTCGAGGCCTACGGCTGGCAGGTGCTCGCCGGCGTCAACGGCCACGACCCGGAGGCCATCGAAGCGGCGCTGAACGCCGCGCGCGCCGAACCCGGCAAACCCACGCTCATCTGCTGCAAAACCGTGATCGGCATGGGGTCGCCCAACAAAGCGGGTAGCCACGACTGCCACGGCTCGCCGCTGGGCGAGGCGGAAATTGCCGCCACGCGGGTAACCATCGGCTGGACGCATCCGCCGTTCGAGATTCCCGCCGAGGTCTACGCCGCCTGGAACGCCAGGGACAAGGGCGCGGCGCTGGAAGCGGGCTGGCAAAAGCGTTTTGACGCCTACCGCGCCGCCTTCCCCGAACTTGCCGCCGAATTCGAGCGCCGCGTCATCCGCCGCGAGCTGCCCGCCGACTGGCCGGAAACCGTCGCCCGTTACATCGCCGCCTGCAAGGAAAAAGCGGAAAACATCGCTACCCGCAAGGCGAGCCAGAACACCATCGCCGCCTTGCTGCCAAAGCTGCCGGAGCTTTTCGGCGGCTCGGCTGACCTGGCCGCCTCCAACCTCACCTTCGTCAAGGGCAGCCAGGGCGTTACGGCAGCCGGGGGCGGCAACTACTGCTACTACGGCGTGCGCGAATTTGGCATGACGGCGATCGCCAACGGCGTTGCCCTCTCCGGTGGGCTGATTCCCTACACCGCCACCTTCCTCGTCTTTTCCGACTACGCCCGCAACGCCATCCGCATGGCAGCGCTGATGCGCCTGCGTCAGATCATGGTCTACACCCATGATTCCATCGGCCTTGGCGAGGACGGCCCCACGCACCAGCCCATCGAACACATTCCCAGCCTGCGGCTGATTCCGAATCTCGACGTCTGGCGTCCCTGCGATGCCACGGAAACGGCGGTCGCCTGGGCGGCAGGCATCGAGCGCGCGGACGGCCCGACGTTGCTGGCTCTGTCTCGCCAGAATCTGCCCACCGTCACCGCCGACATTGATGCGGAAACCATCCGGCGCGGCGGCTACGTTCTCGCCGACGCAGCCGAACCCCAAGTAGTGCTGATCGCCACCGGCTCCGAAGTAAAGCTCGCACTCGACGCCAGGGCGGCGCTGGCGGAAGAAGGCATTGCTGCGCGCGTCGTCTCCATGCCCTCAACCAGCGTCTTCGACCGCCAGAGCAGAGAATACCGCCAGTCCGTACTCGGCAAACACGTGCGCCGCATCGCCATCGAAGCCGCGCACGGAGATTTCTGGCGCAAGTACGTGGGCCTGCACGGCGAAGTGATCGGCATCGACACCTTCGGCGCCTCCGCCCCGGCGGGGGAATTGTTTGCACACTTTGGGTTTACAGTGAAACATGTGGTCGAAATCGCCAAAAGAACCTGTGGGTGATTGACATCACCAAAGTTGCCATCAATGGTTTGGGTCGCATTGGCCGCTGTACGCTGCGCGCCATTTATGGCGGGGTGACTGACTGCCGCGCCCGGATGAAGACGATTTTCCGGGCGCGCGCCCCCGATGGCTTTTTATAAAGCCTTCAGGAACGCCAGCAAGGCGTCGCGTTCTCCAGCGGACATGCGCCGCACGGCTTCCCTGGCCTGTTCGCCTTCGCCGCCGTGCCAGAGAATGGCTTCCAGCAGGTTGCGGGCGCGACCGTCATGGAGCAGGCCCGTGTGGGGATTGACCGCTTCGGCCAGGCCGATGCCCCAGAGCGGCGGGGTGCGCCATTGCTGGCCGTTGGCGCGGTAATCGGGACGACCATCAGCCAGGCCCGGCCCCATGTCGTGCAGGAGCAGATCGGTATAGGGATGGATGGTTTGGCCCGCGAGCGCGGACAGGGTGGGGAACGCGCCGGTCTTGAGCGTCGGCTGGTGGCAAACAGCGCAACCGGCGGTATGGAACAGCGCCTTGCCGGTGAGCACTTGCGGATCGTTCTGGCGGCGGGCGTCGGGAACGGCGAGCGCGAAGTGATAAAGCGTCATGTCGTCCAGATCGGCGGTGGAAATCTCCGGATGCCTTTCGTTTGCCTTCGCCTTGATCGCGGCGCAGGCGCTCTGGACGGACGGGCAATTGGGTTCGGGCGAAATGTCGCTGGTAATGCCCATGTCGCCGGCCAGCGCCCCGGCAATTTGCTGGCGGGTCGTGGGCTGGTTGGCTTTCCAGCCAAAGCGCCCGAGCGCCTCACGGCGGCGCGCGGCGTCCCAGACCCGGTTGGGTTGCCCCGCAACGCCCGCGCTCGCCGCTTTCTGCGCTTTGGCGAGCGCCAGAATGTCGGCTTCAGGGACGGCTTCCAGCAGGCCGAGGCCGTAGATTGGCGGCGCAATGCGGACGGAGGTCATCAGCCCGGCATGCAGCGGCCCGTGGGCCAGGTGACGAAAGCCGATTTTCGGCTGGCGCAGTTCTATCTCCTGCCCGTCCGCGAGCCGTTCGGTGTGGGTCGCCCATTCCAGAAAAGCTTCACCTTCGCCGGGGACGCCGGGGATGCCGAATTCGTTCAACTGGTCGCCGTAGTGAGGTTCCGGCTTCGGGCCGCCGTGCCCGTCCTGACCCGGAACAGAAAGCCGCACCAGCATGCCGCGCATGGGGTCGGCGGGCGAAGCGGGCGCTTCACCCCGTCCGTTGCCGGGATGGCAGGAAAGACAGGAGGGGCGGTTGTAGGTGGGGCCGAGACCGGCGATGCGCGGCTCCAGCGAGGGAGAAATCACCCAAGTCTGGCGGGTGAGCGAGCGGCCCGAGCGCACCTTATCCCAAAGTGGGTTCGGAATTTTTTCCCAGAGAATCCGCTGGAAGGCTTCCCGTTCCGCACCCGGAACGGGGAGGACGGAAAAATCGCCGCCCGCAGGCTCTTGCGCCAGGGCGAGAGGCGGAACGAGGACGAGTGAAAGAACAAAGGCAGCTGTACGCATCTTTTTCCCCTCACAGGGCTTGCAGCAAACGACGGGCGGTATCGAGTCGCGCCCGGGTTTCGGTCTTCCAGCGTGCTTCGACCGCCAGACGTTCGGCGGAAGGCGTCGGCTCCGGCTGACCGGGCGCGAGATCGGGAAAGGCGAACAGGCGGCGCAACCCCGCGTCGCGCTGGGCGCGCTCGTCGACCGGCACGGCAGTGAGCAGGGCGACGATTTCCGCCCGGCGGGCGTCGTTGCCACGCTGCTCCTTCCAGGCGAGATCGACAGCGTTCCAGAGGGCGACGGCTTCCGTGTGCGGCTGAACGAGCGCGACATCGAACAGTGCGGCCACCAGTCCCTGCCGGTCGCGTCGAAGTGCATCGTCATAAGCGAGGTTGCCGGAGGCGAAAGGCTGTGCCGACAGTTCCGGGTGGGCGGCGTAGACCTCCCGGCGTACCGGGAGCCGCCGCACGCTGGGTTCCAGCAACATTTCCTGCGCGGGCGTGGAGAGGAGGAAATCGACAAACGCCTTCGCCGTTTCCGGGTGCGGCGCGTGCGCCGAAATCGCCACATGCGCGGGGTTGAAAGCGGTGCGCGGCGGATAGACAAAGGCAAGTTCTCCCGCTGCCGGATTGGCGTTGCGGCGGGACGGAGAGATAAAAAAGTCGATGCTCATCCGTGCCGCCTTGCGTCCGGTGGCGACATCGTCGACGTCCGGCGAACGGTCGCCGCTGCCGAAATCCACGTTGGCCGCAATCGCGGCCAACTGCGCCCAACCCTCCTCCCAGCCCTGGCCTTGCAGCACGGCTTCGGCCATCACGGGCGCAAAACCGACCCGGCCCGGAATCGGCATCTGCACCCTGCCGCGATAAGCGTGGTGAGAAAGGTCGCGCCAGTCACGCGGCGGCGGTAGACCGAGCTGCTTTACCGCCTCCGGGTTGTAGGCGATGCCGTAGCCCGCCAGCTCGAAGGCGGCGTAATAACCGTCGGGATCGGAAACCGGATGACCGGCGATGGCCGATAGCGCCTGGGGGTCGGGCGCGAGTTTGGCGAGCTGGCCTTCCGCCTTGAGCAACGCAAAGTTGCGCGGCGCAGGTGTCCAATAAACGTCGATTTCCGCCATGCCGCCCCGGCGCAGATAGGTCAATGCGTCGGCGGAATGACGCCAGAGAATTTCCACCCGCGTTCCCGGGTTTGCCTGCTCAAAGGCTTTTTGAAAGCGCGCGATCAGTTCTTCCGGGTAACTCGTGAGCACCACGACCCGTTTTTCACCCTCGCCGGTGGCGACGGCAAAGGCCGCACGCGGGGCGCAGAACCCGCCCGCCACGCCCGCTGCCAGCAGAAGACCGGTCAGACGGCGGCGTTTTAGGTCGATATGTCCGGTTTCGTTCGACATTGCCCTCTCCTCAAAACTGGAAGTGCGTGGAAACCAGGAAGTTGCGCCCTTCCTGCGGATAGCCTTCGCTGAACGCGTAGTTCTTGTCGAGCAGGTTGCGCGCGGTGAAGGAAACGTCCCATTGCGGCGTGAGCTTGTAGGCGAGCTTCAGGCTCAACAATTCGTAAGCGCCGGTTTTCACATAGCCGCTGCTGACGGAACTGCTCGACCAGCGGTTATCGGAGAGTTCAAGCGCGGGAATGACCGTGAGCCGGGCCAATGGTTGCCACTTGGCATAAATAAACCCCTTGTGGCGCGGCGTGGTTTCCAGGCGGTCGCTTGGGTTGTTGGGATTATCTATATCGGTGTCGATGTAAGCGTAATTGGCACCGATTTCCAGATTGTCGGCGGGGGTGGCGGTCAAACCGAATTCCACGCCCTTGTAGGTCGCCTCGCCAACGTTCTGGCTTTGGCTGTACCAACTGCCGCCGTAGAAAACGTTGACGCCCTGAATGGCATCGTCGACCTTGTTGTGGAAAATCGCCACACTGCCGACGAGTCCGGGGGCAATCCGATCCTTGATGCCCAGTTCAATATTGAGCGCCCGTTCCGGCTTGAGTCGCGGATTGGAAATCGCGCCGCCGAAGCGTGAAGAAAAACGCTCGAACATTGTCGGAAAGCGGGTGCGATCCGATATAGCAAAGTGCGCACTGCCCGTGTCACGATAGCGCCAAATGGCGGCGGCCTGGTAATTGGTGGCCCATTTGTCGGCGGTGGGCTGCTCGAACTTTACGCCGCTGGCGTATTCCTCCGCCTTGCGGGTAAAGCGGGCGTCGCGGCTCAGGCCAAAGACGAGATCGAATTTTGGCGTAACGTGCCAGGTTTCTTCCAGCGCCGCCGAAAAAACATCCTCGTTCGTATGCTGTTTGGGTTCGTCGGGACTAGTGGGATAAGAGTGATTCCACTCGGTGTGTTCATCACGCCGCCAGAAGAACGACCCCTTGATCGTGTGCCCGGGGAGCAGATCAGTGCCGAATTCGACGCTCGCACCATAAGCGTCGTCATCGTACGCGCTCGTCCAGTTCTGATTGTTGTTCATGGGACTCGCGGCGTTGCTGGAAACAAGATCGTTCTCGAACTTGTTGTAATGAACGCGCGTCTTGACGTAGCTCTTTTCGCCCAGCTTTGTGTGCGACAGGAAATACAGGCTCCACACATCCCATTTTGGCCAGTCCCAGACGGTGGTGGGCGCAGCCTCGTTGATCGAATAAGCGCGATGCTTTTCGCCCTCCTGCTTGACAAAATTAAGCGAATACTCATCGGTGGCATTGGGCGTCAGGCCCGCTTTCAGGTTGACCCGCCAATCCTTCTTGCCGGTGTGGTCGCGTTTGCCGCCGTCCTCGTTCGCCGTGGACTTGAAATTGTCGGACAAATACCAGCCGCGCACATCGCGCTGCTCAACACCGGTCTGAAGATAAAACATCTCCTGCCGCGTGCCGAGATTGGCGTAAACAGTATTGCCGTTATAGTGCCCATCGTTGGAAAAAGCGGCGCTGGCGCGCAAATCCGCCTCAAAGGGCTTGGTCGGCTTGCGGGTGACGAGGTTAATGGCGCCGCCCATGCCGTCGGGGCCATTGAGCACCGACACATAGCCCTTGGAAACCTGGATTTCCGCGAGATCGGGGGTCAGGAAGCGGTCAAAGTCGATGCGATTGTCCGCCGGCAGATAAACGCGGATGCCGTCGAGCAGCAACGGCACCTGCCAGCGGCCAAAACCGCGCACGCTGATGAGCGCCTCGTTGCGGCTACCCGAACCGGGTGTGCTCGAGACGCCGGGAATGAGATTGAGCGATTCCGTCAACCCGTCGCGGCTGAAGTCCTGCAACTGCTCGCTGTCGAGCGTATCGGGCGCAAGTGGCGAAGTCTCGTTTTCACCTGTGGCGGTGACAGTGATTTCACCGAGCGTGAAAACCTTCTTTTCGGCAGCCGGCTCGGCGGCGGCGGCCAAGGGATGACAAATGGTTGCCGCGCTCGCGGCGATGCCCAATGCCCTGAAAATGGCCAGATGAATCCGACCGATGCGGCAGAAAGAAGCCGTGTTCATGTTGATTTCCTCGCATGAGTGACAACCTGAGACACGACGCAATATACATGCCGATACAAAGCATTGGGGGAATTTTATTTTCTACTTCATAACCACATGTTTATAAACGTAAAA
>JAITQD010000108.1 GCA_031289095.1 Azoarcus sp. | reverse complement strand
ACGTGCGCACTGGGCGGGCGCGAGCGCGGATTCGCCACTTTCTCAAGAACAAACAGCAGGACGAGGCCATGAGTCTCGGCGAGCGCCTGCTCAATCTTGCCCTGCGTCCGCACGGTTTCACCGTCGATAAAATCGCTCCGGCTGCTTGGGAGCGCTTCCTGCGCGACCGCGGCGTCGCCAGCGCCCGCGACATCTACGCCGATATTGGCCTGGGCAACCGCATGCCGGTGGCGGTGGCGCGGCGCCTGCTGCTCGCTCAGGAGCGCGTGGGCGGAAGCGCCGGGCAGGGCGAGGGCGTCGCCATGCCGCGGCTCAAGATCCACGGCGGCGAAGGTGGGGTCATGCATCTGGCGCGCTGCTGTCAGCCGATTCCGGGCGACCCCGTGGTCGGTGTCATCCGCCGTGGGCAGGGGCTGGAAATCCACTTGCAGGATTGCCCGGTCGTCACCCGCATGCGCGGCAACCTCGGGCGCTGGGTGGATGCCGACTGGGAGCCGGACGAAACCCGGCTTTTCGACGTCACGATCCGCATTCTTTGCCGTCCCGTGCACGGCATGCTCGTACGCATCGCCAACGCCATTGCCGCAGACGACTGCAACATTCAGAGCGCGGTCATGGATCAAGGGGAAGCACCCTACGTCAGTTTGCGCATGACCTTGCAGGTGCGCGACCGTCCCCATCTTGCCAAGGTCATGCGCCGCGTGCGGCAGGTCTCGGAGGTCGTGCGCATTGCGCGCGTGCGGTCGGGGAGTTGAAAAGCAGCGCACCCCGACCCGTTTCGGGGCCGGGGTGCGTTCTTGGCTGGGCATTGGCAATGCTCAGTAGAAGATGTCCTGGACGACATTGACGACCAGGCCGGTTCCGATCACGATCAGCAGGGCGTCACCGTCCACGCGCACATAGCGGTGCCCTCTGGGCGGCGGCGGCAGCCTGTCGACGTATCGCGTCGGCACGTCGTGATAGATCACGGTGCGCGGCAGCACCCGCCCAACGCCCCAGGAACGTTCCCTGTGCTGGCGTGCATGTGGCGGCGCACGATGGCTGCTCACGTGGCGCGGCGGCGGTGCGGAATGGCGCGGCGGCGGCGCCACCTGAACAGGACGTTGCGGTTGTGGCGCAGCGTGTTGCTGTGCCGGGCGAGCGTTGTGGTGATCCCTGTCGGGGCCATTGGCCGCCAATGCCGAAGTGCTGGTGAAAGCGCCGACAACCAACAGGGCGGCCAGCGCAGTGCGTGATGTGAAACGATGTTTCATGATTTGTTCTCCTTGATTGATATGGGCTTGCGCGGGATTGCGAAGCGGCCTTGAGCATGGAAGTGATGATACGCCCCCGCCTTGGCGCGGTTTTGTCGGGGGTGTAAGCGTGTGTATGCGTTTGTAAGGGTCGGCAAATGGCTTTCAGCGTGTGGCTGTGTCGGTTGCGCCTGTGCCTTCCGTCTGCCATCCGCCGCCCAGCGCTTTGTAGAGGTTTACCGCGCCAGTGAGCCGCGCCAGCCGGAGCTGCGCCAGCTGATCCTGTACCGAGAAGCGTGTGCGTTGCGCGTCGAGCACAGCGAGCAGGTCGTCCGCGCCTTCGCGGTAGCGCAATTCGGCCAGGTGCAATGAACGCTCGGCTTCGGCGAGGATCTGGCTTTGTGCTTCTTCCTGGTGGGCGTCGCGGGCGGTGTCGGAGAGGGCATCCTCAACTTCCTTCAGGCTGGTGAGGATGGTTTTGCGATAGTTTTCAAGCAGTTCGCGTTCGTGTGAGCGGGCGCTGTCGACGAGCGCGCCCAGCCGTCCGGCGTCGAAAATCGTCTGCACCAGCGCCGCCGAGAGCGAAACGGTGGAGGCTGGATCGGCGAGCGAGAGCAGGAGCCCGCTTGCCAGACCTCCGCCGGCGGAGAGGGAAATGCGCGGGAAAAGCGCTGCGCGGGCGACACCAATGTTGGCGGCGGCTGCGGCAAGGCGGGCTTCGGCACTGGCGATGTCGGGGCGGCGCAGCAGCAGTTCAGAAGGCAGTCCCGCGTCGATGGCGGGGATGTTCAGCGCCGCCAGCGGCGCATCGGGTTGTTGCGTGAGGATGTCCGTGCCGGGCGGATGGCCGCGCAGGATGTCGAGCGCGCTGCGGGTCTGGCGCACTTGCACTTCCAGCGGTTCGATCTGGGCGCGCTGACTGAGCACCGTGGTTGTCTGGCGCGACAGGTCGAGGGCGGAAGCCGCGCCGTTGCGGTAGCGGGCATCGACGACTTTGAGTACACGTTCGGCGATGGTGAGGTTTTCGCGTGCGATCGCCAGACGTTCGATGCTGGCCAGATACTGGAAGTAGGTGACAGCAACGCTGGCGGCGAGCGACAGGCGGGCGCTGTCGTAGTCGTAGCGGCTGGCAGCGAGGCCGGCCTTGTCGCTGGCGATGGAGGCGGCGACGCGCCCCCACAGATCGAGTTCGTAACTGGCGGAAAGGTTGAGCGAGGAATCCTTGCGCTCGCTTGTGCCCGTGTCGTCGCTATGGCTGCGGTTCCAGCCACTGTTGCCGGACAGGTTCAGGTCGGGAAAGAGCGATGAGCGCGTGACGCGCAGGGCCAGTTCGGCCTGGATGACGCGCTCGCCCTGTGCGCGCAGGTCGGGACTGCCGGTGAAGGCGTCGGTGATCAGGGCGTCGAGCTGCGGCGAGGCGAAGTCGCGCCACCAGTCCGGCGCCGGTAAGGCGGTGGCGCTGTTGCCGGGGGCGGTTTCGTTCCATTGCGCTGGCAGGTCTAGATCGGGACGGGCAATGGGGTCGGTGAACGAGCATCCGGCGAAAAGCAGGGCGCAGGCGAACGCGGGCAGGGCAAGGCGAGCTTTCATTCTTATCTTTTCCGGTCAAATCGGGAAAAACCTCCGGTGTCGCCGTCTCTCGAACGCCTGTCGCTTTCCGATTTCTGGTCGGGGACGTGCTTCTTCGATGTCGATCGTTCCGTGCGTGATGGCCTGGATGTTCCTGCGTCCGGACGGCGATCCGGCTGCGCGGCTGCCGTTGGGCGGGTTTCCGGCCTCCGGTCGGCGGTGCGCTTCGACGATGTTGAGCGTTCTGTGCGCGATGGCCTGGATGTTCCGGTGTACTTGGACGGGCGTTCGGGCTGTGCGGCAACGGGACGCCCGGCGTCCGGACGGCGATCCGGCTGCGCGGCGCCGTGGCCTGGCGGATGGGGCGCGACAGCCGGTGGGCGGGGTTGGTGAGCGCCCGGTGGGGTGTAATGCGCAGGCGGCGGAGGCGGACGGCGGGAATGGCCGCGAGAGTAATAAATATCCGGTTCGCTGTAGATGTAGGTGCGTGACGATGAGTCCCAGCCCGGATTGCGGTAGTAGGCGTCATCGTGATAAGGGCCGCCATCGTAGTAACAGCCGGTGAGCAGGCAGGTGCTGGCGAGGGAGAGCAGGATGAGAGAGCGTTTCATTTTTTACTCCGTGGCGAGAGCGACCACCGGGTCGAGCCGGGCGGCCTTGCGTGCCGGCAGGTAGCCGAACATCAATCCGGTGATGAAGGCGCACCCGAAGGCGAGTACGACCGGGGGCAGCGAGTATTTGATGGGGGTGCCGAAGAGGCTGATGAGGGCGGCGGTCGTTATGCCGAAGGCGACGCCGATGAGGCCGCCAAGGGCGGACACCACCAACGCCTCGATGAGAAATTGTTGCAGGATGTTTTTCATGCGCGCGCCGGTGGCCATGCGGATGCCGATTTCGCGCGTGCGCTCGGTGACGGAGACCAGCATGATGTTCATGACGCCGATGCCGCCCACGAGCAGTGAGATGGCCGCCACCGCGCCAAGCAGGATGGTGAGGGTGTTCTGTGTTTCCGATACGGCGTCGATGAAAGCGGCCATATTGTTGATCTGAAAGTCTTCGATACCGCCGTGGCGCGCCAGCAGCAGGTCGCGCACTGCGGCTTGTGTTTCGTCGACGCGACTGACGTCGTCGACGGCGACGGTGGCGCTGCGCAGGAAGCGCTGTCCGGTGACGCGTGTGCTGCCGGTGGTGTAGGGGATGAGCACCGTGTCGTCCTGATCTTGCCCGAAGCCGGTGGCTCCTTTGGCGATCATGGTGCCGATGACCTGGAAGGGGATGTTGTTGACCAGGACGAACTGGCCGACCGGATCGGCGTTCGGGAAAAGGGCTTTCGCTACGGTTTGCCCGAGTACGGCGACAGCGGCGTAGCGGGCTTCGTCATTGGCGCTGAAGAAGGTGCCGCTGGCGACGTCCCAGTTGCGGGCGATGACGTAGTCCCACGAGGTTGCGGTGACGCTGGTGCGGTGGTCGATGTTGCCGAAACGCAGGGTGACGGTGGCGCTTTGTTCCGGCACGGCGGCGAGGATGTTGTCGAGCGCGGAGACAGCCCGCACGTCTTCGATCACCAGGGTGGCGGTGGTATCGCGTCCGCGCTGGTTGGGCGCGCCGGGGCGCACCATCAGGAGGTTGGTGCCCATGGCGCTGATCTGATCGACGACTTTTTGCTTGGCCCCGTCGCCGATGGCGAGCATGGCGATGACCGAGGCGACGCCGATGACGATGCCGAGCAGGGTGAGCGCCGAGCGAAAAAGGTTGGCTCTGAGCGCCCGTAGTGCGGTGCGCGTGGCTTCAATGGCGTCGGTCATTGACGAGCTGCGGTCGACGTGGGGGGCGAAATCCGGCTCGGGGCCTTCGGGGCGGCGCGGGCCGGGGTCGGACAGGATGCGGCCATCGCGGATTTCGATGACGCGATGCGCCTGCGCCGCGACTTCGTGCGAGTGGGTGATGAGGATGACGGTGTGGCCTTCCGACGACAGGCGGGTGAGGAGCCGCATGACTTCTTCGCCGCTTTTGCTGTCGAGTGCGCCAGTGGGTTCGTCAGCGAGGATGATGCGTCCGCCGTTCATCAGCGCCCGGGCGATGGAGACTCGTTGCTGTTGTCCACCCGAGAGCTGGTTGGGGCGGTGCTGGCTGCGATCCTCCAGCCCGAGGGTGGTGAGGAGTTGTTCGGCGCGCTGGTGGCGTTCGGCGGGCGGCATGCCGGAATAGACTGCCGGGACTTCGACGTTTTCGCGCGCCGTGGAGCCGCCGAGCAGGTTGTAGCTCTGGAACACGAAGCCGAAGGTTTCTCGGCGCATGCGCGCCAGTTCGTCGCGGTCGAACCCGGCCACGTCGCGGCCCATGAAGCGGTAGGTGCCGGAACTGGGACGATCAAGGCAACCGAGGATGTTCATCAGCGTCGATTTGCCCGACCCCGAAGCACCGACGATGGCGACGAATTCGCCGGGGTAGATGGCGAGGTCGATGCCGTGCAGCACCTGGGTCTGAATTTCGCCATTGGTAAAACTGCGGGCGACGCCGGAGAGTTCGATCAGGGGACGACCGCCCCTGTTGGCAGGCGTGTTCATAGACGCGGGGGCATGCGACGGGTGTTGCCGGCGGCTGCGGCGGTCTGGTCGCCGTTGTCGGCGCGGCCAGAGACGACTTTTTCGCCTTCGGTGAGGCCGCTGATGACTTGGGCGTAAATGCGGTTGGTGACGCCGGTTTCGACGGGGCGTTCTTCGATTTTGCCATGGGCGAGCACTTTCACGGTAGCGCGGCGCGGGCGCGGCGTCGCCGAGGGTGCTGCATCGGTTTTCGCGGCTGGCGCGGCGGCGTCCGGGCGATTCGGTGTTTGTTCGCCGTTTGCCTGCCGGTTCGCGTCACGCGCGGGGCGGGACTGTTGCAGCGCGCCCATCGGGATCTGGAGGACGTTCTTCGCCTGCGCGACGATGAAGAACACTTGCGCCGTCATGTCGGTCATCAGACGTCCGTCGGGGTTGGGGACGTCGAACAGCGCGTTGTAGAGCACGACGTTGTTGGTGGTGGTCGGCGTGGGTTCGATCTGGCCCAGGACGCCGTACCAGCGTTTGTTCTGGCTGCCCAGCGTGGTGAAGTACGCCTGCATGCCCGCTTGCAGCCGACCGATGTCGGCTTCCGAGACCTGGGTTTGCACGGTCATCGTGCTCAGGTCGGCGATGCGCAGGATGGTCGGGGCCTGCTGGTTGGTGTTGAGGGTCTGGCCCTGGCGGGCGCTGACCGACACCACGGTGCCGCTCATCGGTGAGAGGACGCGCGCATATTGCAGACTGGCTTCGTCGCCTCGCAGGGTGGATTCGGTCTGCTCGATCTGGGCGCGCAAGGCTTCGAGTGAGGCTTCGGCGGATTTCAGCGTTGCTTCGGCGGTTTGTAGACTTTCTTCGGTGGTGGCGTCCTCGGCCCGCAACGCCTGCTGGCGGCGGAACTGGATCTGCGCCAGGGTGAGCTGGGCTCCGCGCTCCTTGAGTTGGGCTTTCTGGTTGCGCAACTGGGCGCGGGAGGCGTCGACCTTGGAGAGATAAACGGTGGGGTCGATTTCGGCGAGCAGGTCGCCAACCTTGACCTCGGAGCCGACCTTGACGTGGATTTTCTGGAGCTGACCCGAAACCTGCGCGCCAATATCGACGTAATCGCGTGGTTGCAGGGTGCCGGTGGCGGTGACGACATCTTCAATATCGCCGCGCCCGACGGTGGCGAACTGGTAGGCGGCGGTTAGCTTGCCATCAGTGTCGAGAAGGCGGGAACCGGCCAGCCAGCCGCAGGCAGCTAGCGCGGTGGCGCCGAGAACGATCAGCGCGCGTCGCGGCCAGTGGTGTTGGGTTTTGGATGAGGTATCCATTGTGGGTTTCATTGATGGAAGGATAAAAATTGCACGAACTGCTTGAACCGAAGCATAGAAGAGATGCCCGGCGAGCGAGTAGCATTTTGTAGCACCGGGAATCGAGATGTAGCGATGCAGATTTTGTGGCTTGCCGGGATGGAATCTATAGCGAGGAGAACGCTGGTACCGGGTTTCGTCCGGTCGTGGCGGGCTCGTTGAAACGGGGTGCCGTGGAGGCGTCCCGTTTTTTTTGGAGCGCCCTGGCAACACGGGGTGCTCTTTGCAGCGGGGAATCGGCTCACGGCGGAGATCCCCATGTGGAATGGAACGTTTTTGACGCAATAACGGATGGAGATGACGATGAAAACCAGAAAAACAGTAATGATGTTCGCCTTGGGCATGGCGGCTGCCACTGCATTCTCGGCGCAACGGGATGAGCCGATCCAGCCTTTGGTTGCACCCGTGGTGAAAGAACCCGCCAAGGTGGAACTGGGCAAAAAACTCTTTTTCGATCCGCGCCTGTCACGCTCAGGAGCCATCTCCTGTAACTCCTGTCACAACCTGGCGATGGGCGGTTCGGACAACCTCAAGAGCTCAATCGGCCACAGCTGGCAGGAAGGGTCGATCAATTCGCCGACGGTGCTCAACGCCAGCCTGTCGATCGCCCAGTTCTGGGATGGTCGCGCCGCCGATCTGCGGGCGCAGGCCGGCGGCCCCATCGCCAATCCGGTGGAAATGGCCTCGACGCACGAGAAGGCCATCGAAGTGTTGAGTTCGATTCCGGGTTATGTCGCGGAATTCAAGGCGGTGTTCGGTCGCGACGGCATAGATATTGGCCGCATCACCGAGGCGATCGCCGCGTTCGAGGAAACCCTGGTGACACCGGATTCGCGTTTCGACCGCTGGTTGCAGGGCGACGACAGCGCGCTCGGCAAGCGCGAACTGGCCGGCTACGACCTTTTCAAGAACAGCGGTTGCGTGGCCTGCCACAACGGTGCGGCGGTGGGCGGTAACTCGTTCCAGAAGATGGGCCTTTTTGAATCGTACAAGACCGCCAACGCTGCAACGGGCCGCGAGGGCGTGACCGGGAAGGATGCCGACCGTTTCAACTTCAAGGTGCCGACTCTGCGCAACGTGGAACTCACTTATCCGTACTTCCATGATGGCGAGGCGGCGACACTGGAACAGGCAGTCGAGACCATGGGCCGGCTGCAACTGGGCCGCAAGTTCTCGGCGCAGGAAATCGGCGACATCGTGGCGTTCCTCAAAACGCTGACCGGCAAGCAGCCTACGCTCGATCTGCCGCATCTGCCGCCGTCGTCCAATAGCACGCCGACGCCCCAACCGTTCGTGAAAAAATAAGAACGGACGCGGTTCGCTGAATGTGAACGGGATGCCGCGAGGCATCCCGTTTTCGTTGACGCCTCCAGCGGGATGCGTCGCAAGCCGGTTACAGCGTTGCGATGAGATCAGCCTGTCCGCTGCCGGAATGTTTCCGCCAGTCCGGCAAGCCGTGCCGTTGACGCATCCTGGCTGGCTGCCTGCCCCGTCGCCAGCGCGCGCGCCATCTCCTTGCCGAGCTCCACGCCGTACTGGTCGAACGGGTTGATGCCCCAAATCCAGCCTTGCACGAAAATCTTGTGCTCGTAGAGCGCAAGGAGGGCGCCGAGGCGGAAAGCGTCGAGTCGTGGCAGTAGCAGGGTAGTGCTGGGCTGATTGCCGCCGCAGACGAGATGGGGGGCGATGCGGTCGATTTCGGCGGCAGTTTTCCCGCGACGGGTAAGGGCATCGCGAGCGGTGGCGAGATCGCGCCCGGCCATCAGCGCAGCGGCCTGGGCGAGGGCGTTGTCGACGAGCGCGCGCTGGCGCGGTTCGTCTGCGCCGACCGGGACGATGAAATCGAGCGCCACCTTGCGGGTGCCCTGGTAGAGCAACTGGTGAAACGCATGCTGGCCGACAGTGCCGACGCCGCCCCAGACGATGGGGGCGGTGGCGGTTTCGCTACGTCCGCCGTCGCGCAGGGTGTGTTTACCGTTGCTCTCCATTTCAAGTTGCTGAAGCCAGGCCGGAAAACTGCGCAGCCCGTGCGAGTAGGGCAGCGCGGCGAGGCTTTCGATGGCGAGGAAGTCGGTGTTCCACAGGCCGACGAGTCCCATCCACACCGGCAGGTTGTGCTCGAAGGGTGTAGTGAGGAAATGCTCGTCCATTGCCGCTGCGCCGGAAAGAAACTTGTCGAAAGCGTCGCCGATGGCGACGAGCACCGGCAGACCGACTGCCGACCAGACCGAATATCGTCCGCCAACCCAGTCGGGCAGCGGAAATACCCGTTCGGGACGAATGCCGAATGCGGCGGCGGCTTCGACCGCGTTGCTGACTGCGGCGAAATGCGCGCCGATGTCGTCGCCGATGTGCGCGCGTAGCCACTGGCGGGCGGCTTTGGCGTTGGCGAGCGTCTCGGCAGTGCCGAAACTCTTGGATGCGACGACGAAAAGGGTGCTGGCGGCCTCTGAGCGGGCGAGCACGGCATCAAGTTCGCGCGGGTCGATGTTGGCGACGAAATCAATTTCGGGACGATCCGTACCGGCACAGGAGGCGGCCAGCGCCTCGAAAGCCAAGCGGGGGCCGAGGTCGGAACCGCCGATACCGATGTTCACCAAATGACGAATGGGCTTGCCGCTGCTACCGGTGATTGTGCCGTCCCGCAGGCCGAAGGCGAAGGCGCGCATGGCGTGGGTCTTGGCTCCGTGGCCGGGGGGCGGCGGGCAGCCGCCGCGCATGGCCATGTGGGCGGCGGCGCGGCCTTCGGTGAAATTGACCGCATCGCCGGAGAACAGGCGGCGGATGCCTTCATCCAGTCGCGCTTCGCGCGCAAGCCGGATGAGTCCGGCGATGGCATCGTCGTCGAGACGTTGCTTGGAAAAGTCGGCGATGAGTACGCTTTGGCCGGGATCGGCGGGATCGGCGAAATTCAGGGAAAGACGTTCGGCGCGGCCCGGATCGTTCTCGAAGAAGGCGGCGAGCGGCTGATCCGCGAGATGGAGCGCATTGGCGGTAAGAACCGTCCACGCCGGCAGGCGGTGCGGTGCGGTAAAAAGCTCAGTCACGATCTTGACGAATGTAAAGATAAAGGGCTTCGTACTGTTTGCCGCCGCCGCGGTGGAAATCCCACACCGATCGCCATCCCGCGATTTCGCTGGTCTCCTCATTCTTGCGGTCAGCGTAGCGTAGTAGCAAACGGCATTGCATGGCGTCGTTGTCTGGGCGCAGGCCGACGTAATAATCGAGCATGCTGCGGATCGAGAATGGCAGTTTGTTGCTGGCGACGCATTCGCCGTCGTAGGGGGCGAGCGCCTTGCTGAGCGCCTGGGCCATCGGGCGGTAACTGCGGCTGTGGTCGAACCAGGGCATCAGCAGCGTCACTGCCAGACACACGAGCATCGTCATGCCCATCGCCCAGTTTGCCGCACCACGCCCCGAAGTGCGCGGCAGGCCCCAGGCGAGGGCGAACCAGAGCAGGCAGATGCCGGCGCCCATCAAGGTTTTGGGGAGGGCATCGACCAGTGTGAACGCCGGGGCGATGCGGGCGATGTGGCGGGCCAGTCCGGGTGGCCAGGCGAAGACCTGTGCCGTCCACGCGATCCACACAAGGATGGCGAACGCGCCAAAATTCATCGCCGAGAACCAGTCGAAGGCATTGGCTGCGCCGCGCCGCAGTGTCGGAATGCCGCCAGCGGCCAGCAACGCCAGTGCGGGCAGGAGCGGCAACATGGCGGGCGGGGAATAGTCGGTGGAAATTCCCAGCAGGAGCAGCGTGATGAGGGTGGCGAGCAGAGGCAGGAGCCAGCGCAACTGGATCAGCCGCCGGCGTTCGCGCCACAGCGCCCACGCAGCGAGCGGCCACAGCGGCCACAGGAACCAGCTCAGGAGTTCGATGAAGCGGGTGAAATCGCCGAAACTGAAATCGTCCCCGACGACTTGCCGCCATTGCTCGTGCCGCCAGAGTGCGAAAAGCGCCGGCGATTCCAAGTGCAGGATGAGCGGCCACAGTCCGCCCAGGCATGTGCCCAGGGTCAGTCCGGCAAGCAGGCTTCCACTCGCGCGCGGGTTGTGGCATTCGGGACTGATCATGATGACCAGGGCGAAAAGCGGTGCGGTGAACAACAATCCGGGCAATCCGGCGGCGAGGATGGCCAGTGCGCAGCCCAGGCCCGCTTGCAGGCTGCCGAGCAGCGGACGCTCGGGCACGCGAGCGATGCCGGCGAGGACGAGGGCGACCATCGCCATCAGGGCAACGAGCGGTTGGGTTTCATGGGAGTGGAGGACGAGGCCGAGGCTGCCGAGGACGAGCAGCGCCGCGACGGTGCGGGTTGGGCGACCATACAGGCGCTCAGCGGCGCGGGCGACCCAGTAAACGGTCAGGGCAGTGAAGACGGCGCTCGCCAGCCGCGCGCCGTCGTGGGCGTCGAGAAAGCCGCCGGTGACGAAAGCGAGCGACGCCGCGCACCAGTAATAGAGGGGGGGGTAATCGAGAAAAGGCAGTCCGCCGATCTGCGGAAAGAGCAGTCCTTCGCCCTTGAGCATCGAATGGATGGGGCCGAAGTAGCGGATGTCGTCGCCGCGCCAAGGATCGTGTCCGATCAGACCTGTGAGCAGGTAAAAGCCGGCGAGCAAGGCGAGGCCGAGGGTGCCGTAGAGGCGGCGGCGAAGCAGGAGGGAAGATGGAGCGTGTGGCTCGCGGATCATGCAGGCGCGCCTGGCGATGGAGATGTCGCATTGTAACGGCTGCGGAGGCGAACCGCCCGATTTGCATGAACGGGGTGAAAAATTGTTACTTTCACGCGTTGTGACAGAAAACCCATCAGACCGGGATTTCTTGGCGTCAGAGGGGTTTTATCATGATGTAGTCATCCATCGCGAAGCCGTCGCCGATGTCGGTCACGGTCTTGTTGCGCACCTGGAAACCATACTTGGCATAGGCGCGAATCGCCTGCGCGTTGTTCTTGTTGACGGCCAGGATTACGCCCGGGTATCCGTGTTCGCGGGCGAGCGCCGCCGCGTGGGCGACCAGCGCCGCGCCCGCGCCCTTGCGCTGCATGCCGGGGTGGATGTAGAGCTTGTCGAGCTTGAATTCGTCTTTGTGAATCTCGCAGGCAGCGAAGCCGGCGCGAACGTCGTCGATGAACGCCTGATGCAGCCATTTTTCCGGGTTGGCGATGTCGGCCATCAGGCGCGCCCTGTCGTAACGCTGCGCCAGCATGTAGTCGATTTGGGCCAGGGAGAGGATTTCAGCGTAGGCGTCGAGCCAGGTGGTGCGGGCAAGCGCCACGATGGCGGGAATGTCTTCCGGCGCGATGGGGCGGATGTCAATGGGCATGGCTTCCTCCGGGCACAAAAAAGGCAGCCGAGGCTGCCTTTCCGTTCTGGCGCTACGGGCTTACTTTGCGCTTGTGCGTGCGAGATTGCCGTATTTTTGCCGGAAGCGCTCGACGCGCCCGGCGGTGTCGACGATCTTCTGCTTGCCGGTATAAAACGGGTGGCAGGACGAGCACACTTCGACGTGCAGCTCGGGTTTGCCGATGGTTGAACGGGTCACGAACGTGTTGCCGCAAGAGCATGTCACGTTGACGTCTTTGTATTGGGGGTGGATGTCGGCTTTCATGTCAGATCCCGATGCGGGCGGCGGTTGTGACCGCCCTGTAGAAAAATCCCGTAAAACGGGAGGCCCGTGATTATCCGCGAATGCGCGTTTCAAGGCAAGAGATAATACGGGTGATGCAATATACGGTGTCGTGCGGCTCCTTGTTCCGGCGAGGCACGCCCTTCGACAGGCTCTGGGCGAACGGTATTATTCAGCGTTTTCTGGTGCTGGCGGTATTCTTCATTTTCAAGGATCGACGATTTGAGCTACGCCAATTCCCGCATTCCCGCCAGCGCCCAGCAGGGCGTGCATGAACATCTGGCGGCGCGGGTCGGGACACATCTGGCGCATCCGTTTCGCAAGCCGGTCGCCGACTACAACCGCTCCGCCCACGCGCAGGCGTTTGCCGGTTGGGACAGGTGTGCGCCCTTGATTCTCGATGCCGGTTGCGGGGTGGGGCACAGTACGATCGAACTGGCGCGGACGTTTCCCGATCACTGGGTGATCGGCGTCGACCAGTCGGAGGATCGCCTGCAACGGCGCAAGCCCTATCCCGAGGCGTTGTTGCCGGCCAATATGGTGTTCGTTCGCGCCGATCTGGTCGATTTCTGGCGGTTGCTCGTCGACGATGGCCTGCGGCTGGCGCGCCATTACATACTCTATCCTAACCCCTGGCCCAAGATCGGGCACCTCGGGCGGCGCTGGCCGGCGCACCCGGTGTTCCCGTTCATTCCCCGGCTGGGCGGTGTGCTCGAATGCCGCAGCAACTGGTCGGTCTATGTGGCCGAATTCGCCCTGGCGCTGGAACTGACACTGGGCCGTCCGGTGCCGTGGGGTACGTTCGAGACCGGGCGGCCCTTGACGCCGTTCGAGCGAAAATACCGCGATTCAGGCCAGACCCTGTATCGCCTGTGTGTTGATCTCGACGCAGCGACCTGAATCTTTCCTTACGCAGCAAGTGCAGCCGTCATGTCGGCTTGCAAGTCGGCTGCGTTTTCCAGCCCGGCGGCGATGCGCACGAGCGTGGGAGAAATTCCGGCGGCTTTCATCTGCGCTGGCGTCAGCGAGGCTTCCCACATGGAAGCAGCATGCACCACCAGCGTTTCCACGCCGCCAAGGCTGACCGCGTGCCGGGCGAGGCGGAGCGAGGCGACGAACTTTTTGGCTGCGGCGTAACCCTTGTCGTCGTCACCCGCGAATTCGATGCTCAACACGCCGCCGCCATGCTGCATCTGGCGTTTGAACAGCGCGTGCTGCGGGTGGCTTTCCAGTTCTGGGTAATGCACCCGTGCGATGGCCGGATGCCCTTCGAGAAAGCGCGCCAGCGCCAGGGCGGATTCGCTCTGGCGCGCCACCCGCAAGGGCAGGGTGCGCAGACCGCGCAGGAGCAGAAAAGAAGTAAACGGACTGACGTTCGTGCCCAGGGCGAGCGAGCGTTTCCAGATTTTTTCGACGACCGCCTCGTCGCCGCACACGACGCCTGCAATCAGATCGCTGTGACCGCCCAGATACTTGGTGGCGCTGTGCAGGACAAGATCAATGCCGAAATCGCGCGGGCGCTGGTTGATCGGCGAAGCAAAAGTATTATCGGCCAGTGTGAGGATGCCGCGCTCGCGTGCGAAACGGGCAACGGCGGCGAGGTCGGTCAGCGCCAGGGTGGGATTGGAGGGAGTCTCCACCACGATCAGACGGGTGTTCGGACGCGCAGCCCCGTAAAATGCGGCATCGTCGCGCTGATCGACGAGCGTGACCTCCACCCCCAGATTGGGCAGGAGATCGTTCAGGAGCTGGGCCGTGCCCATGTAGTGCGCGCTTTGCGCCACGATGTGATCGCCTGCTTTTACCAGCGACAACAGGGAAGTGCTCATGGCGCCCATGCCGGAAGCGCACAACAGCGCCGATTCCGCATTTTCCAGCCGGGCGATGAGCCGCTCGCAACGTTCCTGCGTGGGATTGCCGTAGCGAGCGTAATAGCGCGGGTGGCGCGGCGCGTTCGCCATGTCGGCGAACTCTGCGGAGCTGCGGGCGCCATAGGTCGAAGCGGTATGGATGGCTGGTGCCAGGGCAGTATCGTTTGATTCGGGGTGGTTCCAGTCCAGATCGCCATGAATGACGAGAGATTGGATGTCGGACAAAAGGCTGTCGCTGCGGCTCATGGGAGAAAACATCCGTAAAATATGCAGAAAATCACCATTCTATCAAGTTGGGCGTGCTGGAAAACCGTTCGTCGCCCGTGATGTCGTCATGTCCGGCTACAATCATGAATCCGCGCCGACCTGGCGCTTGCCCGATCCGGATAATCGACCTATGTCCCATCCCGACCTTCTCCCCTTGCCGCTCAGTGACGACGCCCTTGACGCCCTGGAAGAAATCCTTGTCTCGGACGTCGTGCCGGAAGACTGCATGACGCTCGAAATGCTCGACGGTTTTTTTGCCGGCCTGCTCCTTTCTCCTTGGCCGATCGCACGCGAACGCTGGCTACCGGCAGTGTGGTCGGCTTACGACGAGGCGGACTTCGGGAGCGGCGTCGCCGTGCAGCGTGCCATCCAGCTCGTGCTCGCCTATTACAACGAGGTGGCGACCATGTTGGGGCGCGACAGGGAAGACGGGCGTTGGGAGCCGTTCTGTTTCGCCGCTGACGTGGGGGGCGAAAAACTGGGGATTGGCGACGAATGGATCGACGGCTTTACCCAGGGTCTCGAACTGTGGCCCGAAAACTGGTGGGAAGGGCTGGATGTCGCCGCCGTCGCCGCCGCGCAGGACGCTCTGCGGCAGATCGTCGCCCAGTGGGACGGCGACGATGCGGACGCCGCCGATGACGAAACGCGCCTCGGTTGGCTGGAAGCGGCGGGCGAGGCGGTAAACGCCGTCTTTCTGCGCTGGCGTGCGCTCGATCTACCCGCGCCCCAACCGATCATGCTCGATACCCCGCCTTCGTCCGTTCACGAACCGGGCCGCAACGAACCCTGTCCCTGCGGCAGCGGCAAGAAATACAAGAAATGCTGTGGAGCCGAATAGGTGCGCGCGCGGGCGCGTCATGGCTTGCCGCTGGGCATCCGCTGACGACCGGATGGAACTTGTACCATCCGGGAGAGGCGACTTCGTTTGCGGGAAGACAGACTTGGAATGGAGGCATGGGAGATGCCCGCGTTGATTTTGCGACCGGTGATGCTGTCGCCCGCGAGGATCGGAGAAATTTCGCCGTGCGACTTTTTCGACAGCAACGGTAGCCTGTTGCTGCGGCGGGGGGCGCTGATCAGCGAAAACCTGCAAAAACAACTTGGCGACCGCCGCCTGTTTTGCGACGCCGCACAGGCTGCGGCGCTCACGCCCGAGGATCCGCTGCGGAGACTGGCCGACGCTGGCGAAGCCTTGTCCATGCTCGACACGAATGCAGTTGCGGACGGCGGGCTTGACGTCGAAACCTGCCTCAGTCTTCCTGAATCCATCCACGCCGCCTGGCGGCTCGACCCGGACGCTTGCATCGGTTTCGCGCGTATGGCGAACCCTGGTCCCCCCAGTGTGTGTCAGGCGATACTGGCGTCGTTGTTCGTCGCCGAACTGGGCAGCGCGCACGCCTTCACCCGTCACGAACTGGTCGACCTGATCGGCGCAGCGCTGACGATGAACGTGGGAAGCATGGCGTTGCACAACGAAATGGCGGCGTATTCGGGGCCATTGCCCACCGCGCTGCGGCGTGCGCTGGCGGAACATCCGCTCCAGGCCGCCGAAATCCTGCGCCGTATCGGCATCTCCGCGTCCTGGGCGCAAGCCGTAGAGCAGCACCACGAAAACCTCAATGGCAGCGGTTACCCAGGAGGACTCGCCAGGAGCGGCATCTGTCTGGAAGCGCGCATGCTGCGCTTGGTCGACATCTTCGCCGCCCGCCTGCGCGTGCGGCGCGGACGCGGCCCACAATACTGGAGCATTACCCGGGCGCGTGACCTGTCCGGGTTGACCGAACACATCTTCGGCGCCGATCTCGATTCGCTTGATCTCAGTCTCGCTCGTCTGCTCATGGGGCGGCTCGGTCTGTTCCCGCCTGGCAGCATCGTGCGCCTGTCCAACGGCGAAATGGCCATCGTCAGCCGCCGCTCCTACGACATCGTGCGCGACACCACCCTTACGCCGCGTGAAGTCCTGTCTTTCCTCGACGCAAAGGGCCGGCCGCGCGACGAGCCGCGTGTTCGCCGCATTGGCCCGAACGACTGTCGCATCCTGAGCTACGCCCACGACGACCAGCCGCGCCTGCCGGCCTACGACTGGCCGACGATCTGGGGCTATCGCAATCCCGCGCTGATGGGAGCCTGAGCGGCTGGTGCGGCATACGTGGCGGAAAGTCCAAAAGTGACTTTTTCCACGATGTCTGGAGGGGGGAAGAAAAAACCTTGCCTTTTTGTTTGTGATGTATAGAATGCGCGGCTCTGCGGTTTGCGGGCACCTCTGAGGGGGTGTTGGCAGGCGGTGGAGAGGGAGTGGGGGGGGGTTGACGGGTTGAGTTAGATTTGTCAGAATTCCGCTTCTTCGCTGCATGGCAGCGGTTCTTTAACAAGTTGGACAACCGATAAGTGTGGGTGCTTGGTTGCGGGGGCTG
>JAITQD010000109.1 GCA_031289095.1 Azoarcus sp. | reverse complement strand
GGGCGGGGGAAAAGATCATGCCGACGTGCCGAACGCCGCCCCGGACGGTATAGGCGGCGCGAACCGGCAGGTTCAGGTTGAGCCGCGCCTTGTTCGCATCGCCGCGCCACAGGCCGAATTCGAGCGAGGGGCCGAATTCGACCGTCGGCTGGAGATCGGGCATACCGCGCCGCGGGCCATGGTCGCTGCTATCGACGGGAAGCGATGCGGCGAGGCTGAGATTGAGTTTTACCCGGTCGCTGTCGAAGAGCTTGCCGCGCAGCCCGTTGCGGTTGGCTTGCAGAAACTCGCCACGGTAGACGAAATAGGGCACGGGCAATGCCATCGTACGCTGTCGGCTCGAACCGCGATATTCCGCGAACGACACCACACCCGCGCCCAGCCCGGCTTCCCAGAGCGGTGTTTCCGCGCCCGTCGCGGGCAGGGCCAGAGCGCCGAGCGGGAGCAGCACCATCCATCTGGGAACAGGTATCAACATCGTCTGAGCGTCATCGTCTGAAAATAGCAGACTATACAGTAACCCCCGAAGCGAACGAGCCTTCCGCGTGATCGCCTTGTCTTCGTATGAGGCAACGATTGCTCCCCGTGCCGGAATGGCGCACCATCGTCGGTAGTTTTTACCGCGCTTTTTCCTTCCGCCATGCGTCCCGCCCGCGCCCTGATCGACCTCAATGCCCTGCGTCACAACTACCGTCTTGCCCGCCAGATCCACGGCGGGCGGGTTTTTGCCGTCATCAAGGCCAACGCCTACGGTCATGGCACTCTTGCCTGCGCGCGTGCGCTGGCCAGTGAAGCCGACGGCTTCGCGGTCGCGTTTCTCGACGAGGCGCTTGCCCTGCGCGCCGCAGGCATCGGCGCGCCGATCCTGCTGCTCGAAGGCGTGTTCGACGTCGATGAACTGATTTTGGCCGCTCGTCATGGGTTATGGTCGGCGGTGCATCATGTGGCGCAGGTGGAGATGATCGAAAAAGCGGTGTTGCCCGCGCCCTTGCGCGTCTGGATCAAGGTCAACAGCGGCATGAACCGCGCTGGTTTTCTTCCCGGCGCGGTGCGCCTGATCTGGAAGCGCCTCGTCATCAGCGGCAAGGTGAAAGACTGCGGCTTCATGACCCACTTCGCCCGCGCCGACGAATCCGATGCCGCCGCTACCGCCGAACAGATCCGCGTCTTCGACGCAGCCACCCGCAACCTGCCCGGCGAGCGCTGCCTCGCCAACTCTGGAGCCATCCTCGCCTGGCCGGATGCGCGCCGGGACTGGGCGCGCCCTGGCATCATGCTCTACGGCGCCGATCCGCTTCCCGGTGAGGATCACGGCCTGCAAGCTGTGATGACGCTGGAGAGCCGGGTCGTTGCCGTGCGCGACCTGGCGTCTGGCGATCCGCTGGGTTACGGAGCGCGCTTCGTCGCTCCGCGCCCGACGCGGGTCGGACTCGTCGCCATGGGTTACGCCGACGGTTATCCGCGCTCCGCGCCCGACCGGACGCCAGTGGCCGTCGCTGGCAAGGCCGCAGTCCTGATCGGGCGTGTGTCGATGGACATGTTGACCGTTGACCTCACCGATTTACCGGATGCGGGCATCGGCAGCCCGGTCGAACTGTGGGGCAAGCGGATTTCCGTCAACGACGTCGCGCAAGCTGCGGGAACGATTTCCTACGAACTGCTGTGCAACGTGAAGCGGGTGAATTTCGTGTGGGAAGGCCAGGGCAAGGCAACGGTCAGCCCAGCCGCCGCCTGAACATCCACGCCGCGACTGGCAGCGTCACGGCGGCAATCGCCAGCAGCGCCAGCATCTCCGGCAGTAGTTGCGGAATCCGCGCGCCTTCCAGGTAAATTTGCCGGGTCATGCTGATGGCGTAGCGTAGCGGGTTCATGAGGGTGATGGTTTGCAGAACATCCGGCATGTTCCCGATGGGTGTGGTCAGACCCGAAAGCAGCATGAAAGGCATGATGACGATGACCGAGCCGGTCATGGCCTGCTGCATGTTGCGGGCGAGGGAGGAAATGAACAGGCCCAGCCCGACCGAGGCGGCAAGGAATTCGATCAGGCAAAGGTAGAGCACGGCGTAGGAACCCGCGAACGGAATGCGGAACCACAGTTGCGCCACGAGCAGGATGGAACTGGCCTGGATCAGCCCGACGAGCATGGAGGGCAGCGCCTTGCCGATCATGATTTCAAAGGGGCGAAAAGGCGTTACCAGCAGTTGCTCGAAGGTGCCCGCTTCCCGTTCGCGCGCGACCGACATGGCGGTGAGGATCATGGTCATCATCATGGTGATGGTGCCGATGAGCGAGGGAATCATGTTCCAGCGCGTTTCGAGGTTGGGGTTGTACCAGGCGCGCGCGACGACCTGGACGCCGGGCGACGCCTGACCGTGTTCCTGCCGCCATTCCTGGACGAAATCCGTTGCGATCGCGCTTGCGTAGCCTTGCGCCGCGCCGCCGGTGTTGGTGTTGCGTCCGTCGACGATGACCTGGATGCTGGCGCGTCGGCCCGCCGTCAAATGGCGCTCGAAATCGCGTTCGATCACGAGCACGAGGGACGCACGGCCCTCCGTGACGTAGCGCGCGATGTCGTTTGTCCGCGTCAGGGTGGCGATGCGCTCGAAAAAGCCGGAACCGTCGAACCCGGCAGCGAGGGCGCGCGAGGCGGCGCTGCGGTCATGGTCGAGCAGCGCGTAGGGGACGTGATTCAGGTCGAAGCTGGCGGCGTAGCCGAAGATCAGACATTGCAGAATCGGCGGCGCGAGTACGGTCATGCGGCTCCTGGGGTCTTTCAGGATCGCCAGAAGTTCCTTGCGCACCAGGGCGAGAATGCGGAGCAGGGAGGTCATACCGGGGCCGCCTTACTCGATCCGTTTGCGCACGGTTTTGCCCGCCATGGCCATGAGCAGGGCCGCCATCCCCGCGAGCACGGCCATGTTGGGCAGGAGCACCGGCCACACGTCGCCCGCGAGGAAAAGGGTTTGCAGCGAGGAGACGAAATAGCGGGCGGGAAATACGTGGGTGACGCCCTGGAGCCACAGCGGCATGCTGCGGATGTCGAACATGAAGCCGGACAGCATGAACGCTGGCAGAAAGGTGCTCAGAAAGGCGATCTGGTTGGCGAGAAACTGGCTTTTTGTCAGCGACGAAATTGTGAGTCCCAGCCCCAGCGTGACCAGCAGGTAGAGCGACGAGATCAGGGTCAGCAGCCAGGGCGAGCCGCGCAGGGGCACGCCAAACAGGAACCGGCTGCCCGCCACCGACAGGGCCAGTCCGGCCATGCCCATGACGAAGTAGGGCAGGGTTTTGCTCGCCAGTATTTCGCCGGGCCGCACCGGGGTGGCGAAAAGCGCCTCGAAGGTGCCGCGCTCCCATTCGCGGGCGATGACCGTGGAGGTGAGCAGCGCTCCGATCAGGGTCATTACCAGCACGATGAGACCGGGAACGAGAAACCAGGTGCTGTCGTTGGCTTCGTTGAACCACATCCGGTTTTCGATGACGACGGTCGCTTCGCTGTCGGCGGATGCGCTGCGCCGGGCCAGTTCCTTTTGTTGCCAGATGGCGATAGCGCCGCGCGTGTAGTTGAGCGCGATGCGGGCGTTGTTGGCGTCCGTGGCGTTGACTGTCACCAGCAGCGCGGCGTCGCCGAGGGCGACGTCCCGCGAGAAATGGGGCGGCAGCCGGACGATGGCGTTGACCTCGTGCGCGGTCATGAGTCGTTCCGCTTCCTGCATGGAGGTGGCCGGATGGACGCGGAAATAAGGGGAGAGCCGCAGCGCCGCCAGAATACCGCCGCTTTCCGGGGAAGCGTGTTCGACGACGACGGCCACCGGCAGATGCCGGATGTCGAACGACAGGCCATAGCCGAACAGGATCAGCATCAGCAGGGGCATCGCCACGCCAATGGCGACGGACACCGGGTCGCGGAGAATTTGCCAGCTTTCCTTGCGGGTGAGTGCGAGGACGCGGCGCAGCGACGGGAGGGGCGTCATGCCTGCGCACGCCCGGTTTTCCGCGCCGTCTCGATGATCGAGATGAATGCCGCTTCCATCGTCGGCGCGTCCTGGCCGGGAAGCGCCCGGGCGCGGATTTCGGCAGGCGAGCCTTCGGCCAGCGCCACACCGCCGTCCATGATGAGAACGCGGTCGCAGTATTCGGCTTCTTCCATGAAATGCGTGGTGACGATGACGGTGACGCCTGCTTCCGCCAGGGCCGCGATTCGCGCCCAGAAGGCGCGCCGCGCCATCGGGTCGGCTCCGCTGGTCGCTTCGTCGAGAAAGAGGATTTCCGGTTCGTGCAGGAGTGCAGCGGCCATCGCCAGCCGTTGTTTGTAGCCGCCGGGCAGCTGTCCGGCGGGCAGCGACGCCATGGCGTCGAGGTTGAACTGTTCTTTCGCCCAAGCGATGCGCGCCCGTTTCCGGTGGCCGCGCAGGCCGTAGGCGCTGGCGAAAAAATCCAGGTTTTCATCTACGGAAAGATCGCCGTAGAGCGAAAACTTTTGTGCGACGTAACCCAGTTTTTCCCGCGCCCCGGCGCGCGCGCGCCGCAAGTCCGCACCCGCGACCCTGAGGCTGCCGGCGCTGGCGGGCAGCAGTCCGCACAGCATGCGGAACGTCGTGCTTTTGCCTGCGCCGTTCGGCCCCAGCAAGCCGTAGATTTCGCCGCGCCGCACCTGGAAGGAGACATGATCGACGGCGGTGAAATCGCCGAAGCGGCGCACCAGGTCGCGCACTTCCACCGGGTTCGGGGCAGCGTTTCCGGGGGCGTTTCCCGCGCGCCCGGCAGGGACGGACTGGACGGCGCGTCCGTCCGCCACGGCATCGAACAGCAGCATGAATCCGTCCTCGAAGCGCGGTTGCGCGGCGGCGAAGGTTGTGTCCGGCGCGTTTTCCGGCGCGTTCGGCGTGCGCGCGACGACGCGCACTTTGCCCGCCTCGGGTACGGCGTCGGCGACGTCGCGGCTCTGGAATAAGCGCGCCTGGAGGGCGCGGGCGTTCGTTTCCGCCGCCGGGGTCGCCAGAAAGACGCGCCCGGCGGCTTGGGCGGCGATCTCTCCCGGCGCGCCTTCGGCCAGCACCACACCCCGATGCAGCGCGACGGTGTGATCGCAGAATCCGGCTTCGTCGAGATAAGAGGTGCTGACCACCGCAGTCAGCGCGTCGTCGCGCACCAGCCGCCGCACGATTTCCCAGAGTTCCCGGCGCGACAGCGGATCGACGCCGACTGTGGGTTCGTCGAGCAGCAGCAGGGCGGGGGCGCGCACCAGTGTGCAGGCCAGTCCGAGCTTCTGCTTCATGCCGCCGGAGAGTTTGCCGGCTAACCGCCCGGTGAATGGCGTGAGCGCCATCATGGCGAGGAGGCGCGCGCAGGCTTGTTCGCGCGCCGCGCCGTCGACGCCGTGAAGATCGGCGTAGAGGTCGAGATTTTGTTGTACCGTCAGGTCTTCGTAGAGACCGAATCTTTGTGGCATGTAGCCGATGCGCGCCTGCACGGCCTGCGGTGCAGCGGCGACGTCCAGCCCCAGGACGCGGACACCGCCGCTGTCGGCGGGGGTCAGTCCGGCCAGTATTCGCAGCAGGGTTGTTTTGCCGCCGCCGTCCGGCCCGACCAGGGCTGTCAGGGTGCGCGCCCGTGCTGCGAAGGAGACGCCGGCGAGCGCCTCGACCGTTTCGCCGTTTTTGCGGCGGAAGGTCTTGCGGACGGCCCGGACGTCGACCGGGAATGGTGCGGGCGTCATTGCGGCGGGCGCGGGGCGGACGTTTCGGGCGCGGCATCCGGCGGGATTCGCACGGTCGCGGGCATGCCGAGCCGCAGGATGTTTTCCGGGTCTTGCACGAAAATGCGAATCTCGTAGACGAGGCTTGTGCGCAAATCTTCGGTCTGTACGGTCTTGGGGGTGAATTCCGCCACTGGCGAGATGAAGCCGATCCGGCCCGCCAGTTCCCGTCCGGGCAGGCTGTCCAGGCGGATGCTGGCGCTCGCGCCGGGACGGACGCGGCCCAGGTCGGGTTCGGGCAGGTAGGCGCGCACCCATTTCACGTCCAGCGCGGCCAGCGAGAACACCGGCTTGCTAGGCGCGGCCATTTCGCCCGGTTCCATCAGGCGGGAGCGGATGACTGCGTCGTACGGCGCGCGCAGTTCGGCGTCGCTCAATTGCTGGCGAATCAGGGCTGATTGCGCCTCCAGTCCTTTCAATTGCGCTTCGGCCTGCGCGATGTCTTCCGCGCGCGGGCCGATTTCCGTCAGCCGGAGCGCGTTGCGCGCCACGTTCACCCGGGCCTGGGCCATGTCGTCGGCGGCTTTTGCCGTTTCGATGTCTTGTTGGCTCACGGCGGCGACCGGCCCGAGCGTCTCGCGTCTTTGGTATTGTGTTTTTGCATTTTCGGCATCGGCGCGCGCAGCTGCCAGGTTTGCCCGTGCCTGTGCGATTTCTTCCGTGCGGCTGCCGTTGCGCAGGCGTTCGACGGCGGCTTTCTGGGCTTCTGCGGCGGCTTCGGCGCGCGCCAGTTCGGGCGCGAGGCGGCGCGTGTCCATGCGGGCGAGCAATTGCCCTTTTTTGACGATGTCGCCTTCCTCGACCAGTATTTCGGCAATCCGCTCGTTGCCATTGAACGGCACCGCAGCCTGCCGGAAATCAACGTTGCCATATACGGTCAGATTCGCGTCCGCTGGCGTGCGGTGGAAATACCACCCGCCGCCGATGAGTGAGAGCAGGACGAAGGCGGCGGCGAGGAGAAAACGAGCCTGGGTTTTCATGGGAAGCCGGGACGCGGCGGCAAGGGGAGAACCACACGGGCGGATTGCATCGCTACGTTCGCAATGACGTCACCGGGGTGATAATTTTTTGTAGATCAGCCAAACAAAATATCCCGTGAGCGTAAGAACGGAAACAGCAATAAAAGACCCTGCCAGCAAGCCAATATCATCTGTGGCTTCTGGACTCAGACTGGAAGTAAGAGAAATAATCAATGCCCTTAGCCACTCTGGGTAATCTGGAAATAAATCAACATTTCGCGCCCAAACAGCACCGTACATCAGCGTAGCAAAACACAACCACGCAACCAATAACAGCAAGTTCCTTAGTTTAATGTACATAATATACCCTTATTTATTATACGATTTATTTTTCAGTTTTCTTGTTATTCACGGGCAAGCCTACGACGTTTACCACTCCGTAAGCCTGAATGCCAGTATCTGGGATGGTGAATCCCGTAGTAGCAAGCAGAGTGCTGCGTACCAGATCAAAATCCGTTTTCCTGTCGATAACAATACATCCTTGACTAATACCTAATGGTCCTTTTGGATGTAAACGAAACGCGCCACGAGCCACTCCTTCACAGAAGGTCGATACATCGTCTATTACACCATCTTTTGCGTAAAGCGCAAACCACTCGGTATGATCATTCAATAAATCGCGCAGTCTACCTAACCGTCCGCCTGATGTTCTCTGGACGATATAATAAGTACCAATAGAAATAGGCCCTAGATCAGGAACGCACATCGCACTGACTTTGTTTCTGTGATTACCATCTCCAGAGAACGCGTCATACTTAGCCCCTCCTATTTCAAACTTACTCAGAGATTCTTCATTCAATGTAAAGGTGCAAACAAACATGTCAGATCTCCAGAAAGGTAGCTTCTCAAACAGAGATCATTTTGCATAAATCAAATGACCAAGTCAATCTCGCGGGCGGAGATCTCTCCTGGCGCGTCTTCGGCCAGCACCGCGCCCCGGTGCGTCGGGATAAGAGTGGTAGAACCGCACGGGCGGATTGTACGCCGCGCATGGCTGGCCCGCCCCTTGACGGCATGCGGTATCGTATCGGCCTTGCCGCCAACCTGTCCGCAGACGCCGCCATGAGCCATTCCGCTTCCCGTTCCACCTGGAGCAACCGCTGGGCTTTTATCCTTGTCACCATCGGTTCCGCCGTGGGGCTGGGCAACATCTGGAAGTTTTCGTACCTCGCAGGGTCGGGCGGCGGCAGCGCCTTTGTGCTGGTGTACCTGCTCTGCGTGGCGCTGATCGGCTTGCCGCTTCTGATGGCGGAGATTCTCATCGGGCGGCGCGGGCGGGGCAATCCGGTGTCGGCAATGCTGAATACGGCGGAGGAAACCGGCAATTCGTCGTGGTGGGCGCTATTGGGATGGGTGGGGATGTTCGGCGCGCTGATGATTTTGTCGTACTACAGCGTCGTGGCCGGCTGGATTGCGGATTATCTTTTCCAGGCCATCGCGGGCGTGCGGGTGGAAACGGCGGAGGCGGCGAGGAATGCTTTCGCCGATCTGACGGGCAACCCCGTGCGTATGGGGTTCTGGCACACCGTCTTTCTGGCGCTTTCCGTGGGTGTGGTGGCGCGGGGCGTGGTAGCGGGAATCGAAGCCGCCAACAGGATCATGTTGCCGATGTTGTTCCTGATTCTCCTGTCGCTCACCGCATGGGGGGCGTTCGTGGGCGACATGCCGACAGCGCTGCATTTCATGTTCGATTTCAAGGTCGAGGCCTTGACTTCCGATGTCATTCTCCTGGCCATGGGGCAGGCTTTCTTTTCATTGAGCCTGGGCATGGGGGCGATCATGGTGTATGGCTCCTATCTCGACAAAAAAACCAGCATCGGCAGTACCAGTCTGTGGGTTGCGGTGGCCGGAACCCTGGTCGGGTTGCTGTCGGGGATGGCTATTTTTTCGCTGACTTTCGGTTATGGCCTGGCGCCTTCCGAAGGGCCGGGGTTGATTCTGCAAACCCTGCCGTTGGCTTTTTCCCACATGCCCGGTGGCCGGCTGGTGGCCGCGCTTTTTTTCCTGTTCGTGCTGTTCGCGGCATGGACATCGGCCATTTCGCTGGTCGAGCCTTTCGTTTCCTGGCTCACCGAACGCTATGGCATCCATCGCGCCAGGGCGGCGTGGTATACGGGCGTACCGGTCTGGCTGTTGGGGCTGGCCGTTTGCCTGTCGTTCAATCACTGGTCGGGGTACTCGGTCTTCGGGCGCAACCTGTTCAATGCGCTGGATCAACTCGCCACCAACGTCATGATGCCGCTCTCCGGGCTTGCCATTGCCATCTATGTGGGGTGGAGGATGGGGCGCGTACTCGTCAGGGACGAGGTTAATCTGGAAGGTCGCGCCTTCCCGTTGTGGTTCACCGTGCTGCGCTATATCGTGCCGGTCGGCATTGTGCTGGTGTTTTTCCACAAGCTGGGCGTGTTCTCTTGGCTGTTGGGCTTTTTTTTATGATCGGGGTGAAGGGAATGGCGGAAGACGGGGCAAAAACGTTTTATCTCGACGACGTTGCAGTCGGCGATCGTTATCTGAGCCGGGAATATCCGCTCGATACGACTCAAATCAAGGATTTCGCGCGCAATTTTGATCCGCAGCCATTCCATCTCGACGAGGATTTCGCCGCAGGCTCCTTTTTCGGCGGATTGGCCGCGAGCGGCTGGCACACGGCGGCGATCACCATGCGGCTGATGGTGGAAAGCGTCCCCCTCGCGGGCGGACTGATCGGCGCGGGCGTCGAATTGTCATGGCCCCGCCCGACCCGTCCGGGCGACGTGCTGCACGTCGAAAGCACCATTACCGCCATCGCCCCTTCACGCAGCAAGCCCGACCGCGGCATCGTGACGCTGCAAAGCGACACCTTCAACCAAAATGGGGAAGCAGTGCAGAAACTGGTCTCGCGTCTGTTGCTGTTCCGGCGAGGCGGGGAGTGATACCGGAAAACATTCGGGATGTGCGCCTTCTCCCCTTGCGCTATGTCGCACAAATCACCGCATCAGCGGGGTTGCGCCATCGGCAAAGGTGACGGGTGTGCTTTTGAAAGCGCTACGCAACTCGCAGTGTGGAAAGCCCTTCGGGCGCGTGGCCGTCACCCTCTCGACGGCTAAAAGCCCCCTCGACCTGTTTATAGACGACTTTCTCCTTGGCCCCGGAAAGACGGCCACAAAGTCAGACTCGATCTCCGCACTTTCAAAAGCACACCCGCCACCTTCTTCATACGACATTGAGCGCCCTGATGAAACAGCATTTTATCGACCTTCCCCAGATGATCGCCGCCGGCGGCAGCGTGCGGCTGCCGGGTTCCAAAAGCATTTCCAACCGCGCACTACTCCTCGCCGCACTCTCCAGCGGCGTGACCGATATTCACGGCCTGCTCGCCTCCGACGATACGGCGCGGATGTCGGAGGCCTTGCGGACACTGGGCGTGGATCTCGCCGAAACAGAAGACGGACGCTGGCAGGTGCAGGGATGCGCAGGACGTTTTCCCGCGCGGCAGGCGGACTTGTTCCTCGGCAACGCGGGTACGGCGTTCCGCTCGCTCACCGCAGCGCTGGCGCTGGCGGGCGGCAATTACACACTCCGGGGCGTGCCGCGTATGCACGAACGGCCCATCGGCGATCTCGTCGATGCCTTGCGCTCGTTGGGGGCGGACGTGACGTATCTGGAGAGCGACGGTTTTCCACCCTTGCGCCTGCGGTCCGCAGCGATCAGGCCAGGCGGCACGGTCGATGTGCGCGGCAACGTGTCCAGCCAGTTCCTCAGCGGACTTTTGATGGCACTGCCGCTCACCGGCGTGGAAACCACGTTGCGGGTGGCGGGCGAACTCATTTCCCGGCCCTATGTAGAAATCACCCTTGAACTGATGGCCCGCTTCGGCGTGCGGGTGGCGCGGCAGGGCTGGCAGTCCTTCACCGTACCGGCGGCGGCAAGCTACGTTTCGCCCGGCGTGTTCGTGGTCGAGGGCGATGCGTCTTCCGCATCCTATTTTCTCGCGGCGGGCGCGATTGCCGCGCGCCGCGAACCGCTATGGGTCGAGGGCGTGGGGCGACATTCCATCCAGGGCGACGTGCGCTTTGCCGAGGCGCTGGCGCAAATGGGCGCGCTGATCGAAACGGGTGACGACTGGATGGCGGCCCGCCGTCCGCCACAAGGCTTGCACGGCATAACGCTCGATTGCAACCATATTCCGGATGCTGCGATGACGTTGGCGGCGACCGCCCTGTTCGCACAGGGCGAGACGCGGCTGACCCACATTGCCAGTTGGCGGGTGAAAGAAACCGACCGCATCGCCGCAATGGCGACGGAACTGCGCAAACTCGGGGCGCGGGTGGAGGAGGGGGATGATTTCCTCACCATCGCGCCGCCGGAGGGCGGACATCCCTTGCAGGCGGCGGCTATCGACACCTACGACGATCACCGCATGGCAATGTGTTTTTCGCTGGCGGCCTTCGGCACGCCGTTGCGCATCAACGATCCGGCCTGCACGGCGAAAACCTTTCCCGATTATTTCGCGCGTTTCGGGCGTGTCGTCGCGCCCGCGCCGGTCATCGCCATCGACGGCCCCACCGCCTCGGGCAAGGGCGCGGTGTCGGCGCGGGTGGCGCGTGCGCTCGGATTCCATTATCTCGACTCGGGGGCGCTTTACCGTCTTACAGCCCTGGCGGCGCGCGAGGCGGGCATCGACTGGGCGGACGAAGCGGGCGTGGCGGCGGTCGCGGCGCGGCTGGATGTGGCGTTCGACGACGGAGAAGTCTGGCTGGCGGGCAGGGAAGTGAGCACCGCCATCCGGCACGAAAGCATCTCTTCCGGCGCATCCAGAGTGGCAGCCCTGCCGCAGGTGCGGGCGGCGCTGTTGTTCCGGCAACGGGCTTTTCACCGTGCGCCGGGACTGGTCGGCGACGGGCGCGACATGGCGTCGGTGGTGTTTCCGCAGGCCGGGTTGAAAATCTTTTTGACCGCGAGCACCGAAGTGCGGGCAGAAAGACGCTATAAACAGTTGATCGACAAGGGGATGACTGCTAACATGGAGAGCTTGTTGCAAGACTTGCAGGAGCGGGACGCGCGCGATGCGGCCCGGTCTGTTGCGCCCTTGCGGCAGCAGCCGGATGCGGTTCTGCTCGACACCACCACAATGGGCATCGAGGAAGCCGTGGCTTTTGTGCTCGGTCTCGCTCGGGATCGGGGACTCTCCGCCGGCTGAAAAAATCCGGTGCGCCGGGAATTTTCGGTGCACTTTTTTGCCAACTTACTTTCTTGCCGCCTCACAGCGGTTCCGAACCTCATCTACCTTCATGTCCACCACCAGCCCAGCCATCCCGACCGGCAGTGAAAGCTTTGCCGCTCTTTTTGAAGAAAGTCTGTCCCTCCAGGAAATGCGCGCCGGCGAAGTCATCACCGCCGAAGTCGTGCGCATCGACCAGAATTTCGTTGTCGTCAATGCCGGTCTCAAGTCCGAAAGCTATGTCCCGGTCGACGAATTCCGCAACGACCGCGGTGAAATCGAAGTTCAGGTCGGCGATTTCGTCCATGTCGCCATCGAGGCGCTTGAAGACGGTTATGGCGAAACTCGCCTGTCTCGTGACAAGGCCAAGCGCATCTCGGCCTGGAACGACCTCGAAAAGGCGCTCAACGACGGCACGCTGGTCAAGGGCGTCATCACCAGCCGCGTCAAGGGCGGCCTGACGGTAATGACCAACAGCATCCGCGCCTTCCTGCCGGGTTCGCTGGTCGATATGCGTCCGGTCAAGGACACCACCCCGTACGAAGGCAAAGAATACGAGTTCAAGGTCATCAAGCTCGACCGCAAGCGCAACAACGTTGTGGTGTCGCGCCGGGCGGTGCTTGAAGAATCCATGGGCGAGGAGCGCGACAAGCTGCTCTCCACCCTCAAGGAAGGCACGGCGGTCAAGGGCATCGTCAAGAACATCACCGACTACGGCGCCTTTGTCGACCTCGGCGGCATCGACGGGCTGCTGCACATCACCGACCTGGCCTGGCGTCGTGTGCGTCACCCATCGGAAGTGCTCAACGTTGGCGACGAAATCGAAGCCAAAGTGCTCAAGTTCGACCAAGAAAAGAACCGTGTCTCGCTTGGCCTCAAACAGCTCGGCGAAGACCCGTGGGTCGGCATCGCCCGCCGCTATCCGCAGGGCACCCGCCTGTTCGGCAAGGTGACGAACATCACCGACTACGGCGCATTCGTCGAAGTCGAGCAAGGCATCGAAGGTCTGGTGCACGTCTCCGAAATGGACTGGACCAACAAGAACATCCATCCGGCCAAGGTCGTGCAACTCGGCGACGAGGAAGAAGTAATGATCCTCGAAATCGACGAAGATCGCCGCCGCATCTCGCTCGGCATGAAGCAGTGCGCATCCAATCCGTGGGACGATTTCGCCATCAACCACAAAAAGGGCGACAAAGTGCGCGGCCAGATCAAGTCGATCACCGACTTCGGCGTGTTCATCGGTCTGGAAGGCGGCATCGACGGGCTGGTGCACCTCTCCGACCTGTCGTGGAGCGATTCAGGCGAGGAAGCCGTGCGCCGCTTCAAGAAGAGCGATGAAGTGGAAGCCGTGGTGCTCGGCATCGACGTCGAACGTGAGCGCATTTCGCTGGGCGTCAAGCAACTCGAAGGCGACCCCTTCACCAACTTCATCGCCACTCACGAGAAGAACTGCGTGGTGCGCGGCACGGTGAAGTCGGTCGAGACGCGCGGCGCAGTAATCGTGCTGGCCGATGACGTCGAAGGCTATCTGCGCGCTTCCGAAGCTGCTACGCAACGGGTCGAGGACTTGACCACGCTGCTCAAGGAAGGCGACGAAGTCGAGGCGGTCATCATCAACGTCGACCGCAAGACCCGTTCGATCAGTCTGTCGGTGCGGGCCAGGGATCAGGTCGAGCAAAACGAGGTCATGAGCAAGCTCGCTTCCGAGAGTTCCGCTTCCTCCGGCACGACCAACCTTGGCGCGCTGCTCAAGGCCAAACTGAACGAACAGAAGCAATAAGCGACCGCCATTCATGACCAGATCGGAGTTGGTTGCTCGGCTGGCCGCGCGCTTCCCCCAGTTGGTGGCGAAGGATGCCGAGTACGCAGTCAGGATGATTCTCGATGCGATGACCGCTGCTCTTGCGCGCGGTCATCGCATCGAAATCCGCGGTTTTGGCAGCTTTGCCCTCAATTACCGGCCCCCGCGCGTGAGCCGCAACCCCAAGTCCGGCGACAAGGTGCTCGTGCCCGAAAAATACGTGCCCCATTTCAAGGCTGGCAAGGAATTGCGGGAGCGGGTCGACGTCGGCGGCGCATGAGCGTGCGCGGACATCGATGGAGATATGCGATTAAAATCGGGAGGCAGCCTTGGCTGCCTTCTTTTTTGCCATGCGCTCGGAGATAATGCCGCCCATGCGTGCGCTCATCTGGTTGGTTCGTTTCGTCCTGTTCCTGTTCCTGTTCGGCTTCGCGGTCAAGAACGACCATGTTGCCGACCTTTACTTTTTCTTCGGCAGGCAATGGCATTTGCCGCTGGTGTTCATCATCCTGGTGACTTTCGGCATCGGCGCCCTGCTCGGCGTCACCGCCACGATCACCTCGCTGTTGCGGCAGCGGCGCGAAATCTCCCGCCTGCGCAGGCAGATCGAACGCGCCGAACAGGCGGCGGGCGAGGATGCGCAGATGCCTGAACGGTTCTGATCCAGCATGGAAATCGAATTCTGGTGGTTGCTGGCGTTGCCGCTTTTCTTCGCCCTCGGGTGGCTGGCGGCGCGCATCGACATCCGGCAGGTTGTGCATGAATCGCGCGCCCTGCCGCGTTCCTACCTGAGCGGGCTCAATTTTCTGCTCAACGAACAGCCGGACAAAGCCATTGATTCTTTCGTCGAGGCGGTGCGCATCGACCCGCAGACGGTGGAACTGCATTTTGCCCTCGGTTCGCTGTTCCGCCGTCGCGGTGAAACCGACCGCGCCATCCGCATCCATCAGTTGCTTGTCGACCGCGAAGACCTCAGCACGGAGCAGCGCCTTCTGGCGCTCGGCGAGCTGGGGCAGGATTTTCTCAAGGCTGGCCTGCTCGATCGCGCCGAGGCGGTGTTCTTGAAACTCAAGGGTTCGCGCGCCGACGACGTGGCCTCGCGCTACCTGCTCGAAATCTACCAGCAGGAAAAAGAATGGGAAAAGGCCATCGGCATCGCCAACACCCTGTCCGATCACGAAGGCCTGCACTGGCGGCGCGAAGTGGCCAG
>JAITQD010000036.1 GCA_031289095.1 Azoarcus sp. | reverse complement strand
ATCACGCCAGGGGAAAAAGTTGATTTCGTGATCCGGGCTGCCGCTGTTTTCCAGGTCGACGGCGGTAAAGACGCCGAGATCAATGCCGAAAGTGTCCGCAGCGAAAGGCGACCTGTAATCGAGGCGGGCCTGCATGGTGCGATGATGCAGGTTGGTGGCGTAGCGATCCTCGTCGACCCGGTAGCGCTCGCGGTGGCGCTGGAAATACATCAGGTCGCCGGAAAAGGCGGATGCCGAAAGCCAATCGTGCGCGGTATCGTCTGCCGTCGCCTCGAAAGATCCTGGAATGAGGATGCAGACGGCAAAAGCGATCGGGAAAGGCGCACGCATGTTCAGCCCTGGCTCGGAACCGTGCCGTTCTTGTCTAGTGCGTAGGCAAGCGTTTTTGCGCCGGAAAGGGGCGGACTGAAAAAATATCCCTGAAATATATGACATCCAAGTTGGCGCAGAACGTCGATCTGTTCCTGGTTTTCCACGAATTCGACGACGATCTTGATGTTGAGCGCCTGGCACAGTTCGACGATGGTGGCGATGATTTCGGCGCAGACCTTGCTGCTGGCAACGTCTTTGGAGAGTGCCTTGTCGATCTTCAGGATGTTGACCGGGAAGTATTTCAGGTAGCTCAACGAACTGTGCCCCATGCCGAAATCGTCCATGGAAATGACGAAGCCCAGGTCGTGGATGCGTTTCAGGATGTAGTTGTGCGGCGATTCGGGGTCGAGGGCGATGGACTCGGTGACTTCGATGCCGATCATTTCGCGCCTCAGGTGGTGGTGTTCCACATGTTGAGCGATTTTTTCTGGCAACAGAGGGTCGGAAAGCTGCTGGATGGAGACGTTGACCGAGGTCTTGAAGTCTGCGCTCAACCCGGCCTGTTGCCAGCGCGCGCGCTCGATGCAGGCCTGGTCGAGCACCCATATGCCGATCCGGTGCATGAAGTCCGCATCCTCGGCGATGGCGATGACGATGGGAGCGGGGATGTTGCCGTAAATGGGATGACGCCAGCGCAGCAGGGCTTCCGCGCCGAGGACGCGATCGGCGATATGGTCGATTTGGGGTTGGTATTCGAGGTACAGCCCGTCGCCGTTGGCGATGGCGTCGTCGAGGTCGCTCGCCAGAACGCGGGCGAGCATGCCGATGTCGTCGCTGCGGTCAAGACACTTCTTGCCGGAAGGCCCGACGAGATTGCTGCACGCGATCTCCAGCAGACGGCCCAGGGCGTTTTTCTGGCGCTCATCCTTGATGCGGTCGGAAATTTTGACGAAAGGCAGATAGATGAGCACGCCGATGAGAAAGTTGAGTACTTGCAGGGCCGGGCCGTTCCAGGAACCGCCAGTGGCGAGATAGCCGCTCAGCAGCGGCGGCGTCGTCCAGTCCAGCGGGATCGCGGCCCAGGGGACGAAGCCGTGCCGTAGCGCCAGGCCGCTGAGCAGCGCCAGGATCAGCGGCACGAGCAGGAAGGGCAGCAGGAAAATGGGGTTGAGGACGATGGGCAGTCCGTACAGCAGGATTTCGTTGATGTTGAGCAGGCCCGGCGCGAGCGAAATCTTGGCCAGCCGCCGGCTGTTGCGGTTTCTGCTCGCCACGAGGAGGGCGGCCACCAGGCACAGCGAGGAACCCGCGCCGCCCATGAAGACGAAAACGTCCAGGACGTGCTTGTTGATCGGGTAGGGCGGCGGCAGTCCCGCCGCGAATGCGGCGGCGTTGAGTTCGTGGGTGCGCTCGAAAAGTTCGTGCGACAGCGGATCGAAAACGTTGGCGCCGTGGATGCCGAAGAACCAGCTCACATGGGTGAGCAGCGCGTAGGCGAGACCGGCGTCCAGAATGTCCCTATACAGAGTGAACGGGTAGAGCATGAGCGCATAGACGCATTCGTGTGCCGTCATGCCGGTGGCGGCCTGGATGCCGAGATGGATGAACGTGAAGCACGCGATTGTCAGCACGCCCGGGCCCAGACAGGAGAACGCCTCGGGGATGGCGACGTCCAGTCCTTCAGAATACACAGTCATGCGCAGGCGCTCGATGCCGCACAGGAAAATGAACAGGCGTGAGGCGGTCAGCGCAATCACGATGCTGACGAACAGCCCCTGCACCCCGAGCCAGAGCGACAGGCTGCCGCTTTCGTTTGCCCCCGAAACCGGGGTCATGGCGAGGAAAGACGCCAGCCCGACCAGGGCCGCGATCGGCGGGGTGACGGGACGGGTAGAGTGGCGCTGGTTGTAGTCCTGCGCCAGGTGGTAGCTGATCCCGATCAGCACCGGCAGGGACAGGATGCCGAAAGTCCCCTGCCAGATCACTATGCCCAGCCGTTTCCAGTGACTCCCGAAAACCAGGGTCATGGCGTCCTGGTAGGCCTGGATGGGCAGGTTGTTCAGGACGATCGCCAACGCTCCGGCAACCACGAGTGGCAGGCAGAGTAAAAAGCCGTTGCGGATGGACATCATCGTTGGGCTGAAGGCCCATCCCGGAGCGGCCAGGCGTTGAAGCCGGTCGATGAAGCGAGTGGCGCTCATGTCGATGCTGTTAGCCCGATGCTTGCACGGACTGTCGGGTTTTTGTGGCAATGTCGTTTGGGTGATGTTAGCAGTATCGTCTCTGCTGTCATTTTTCTTGGCGTGCGCAGGAGGAAATATGCCCGGTGGAGTAACAATTTTCCGGGTCACAACTGTTACATTTGCAAAATGGGCAGCGAATGTGCACGCATCGTACTGGCGGCGGATATTGGCGGATCGCGCGCGCGGCTGTTGCTTGCCCGTGCGACGGAGGACGGCTGGCATGTTCTGCGTCGGCGCGAGACCCCCAGCGCGGCCCATGCCGACGTCGAAGCGCTCATCGGCGCTTTTCTGGCCGAGGCGGAAGAACAGCCGGTTGCAGCCTGCATTGCCGTGGCCGGGGCGTTTGAAAAAGGGTCGAGCGCAATCCCCGCCATTCAAAACGGGCGTGTGCATATGACCAACCTGCCCTGGATCGTGGATGGCGAACGGCTGGGGGCGCACTTTGGTTTGTCTCGTGTGCAGCTCACGAACGACTTCGCAGCGCAGGCGCATGGTCTGGCCTGTCTCGACGACGAAGGGTTGTGCACCCTGCATGCCGGCGAACCGGATGCCGCAGGCGTACGGGCGCTCATCGGCGCGGGCACCGGGCTGGGGATGGCGGTGCTGGCTGGCGCGCCGCAATGGCCGGTGGCGCTGGCAAGTCAGGGCGGCCTGGCGGATTTCGCGCCGCGCGACGCCCGCGAGCTGGCCCTGTGTGAAACGCTGCTGGCCCGGCATGGCCGTGTCAGCCTCGAAATGCTGCTCTCCGGGCATGGCATCGAGCGCCTTTACCGTTTCGTCTCTGGCCTGCCGCCTGAAGCGCCGCTCGACCGCGATGCGGCGGCCATCGCCGCCGCCGCCTTGGTGGGCGAAGCCGCCGCCATCGAAACCCTGCGTTTTTTCGCCCGCCTTTTCGCCGCAGCCGCTGGCAATCTCGCCCTCACCGTACTGGCTTATGGCGGCGTGTACCTGACGGGCGGCATTGCGCCGCGCATCCTGCCTTTCCTGCGTGAGCCGGGTGTCGTCGAAGCGTTTCGCGCTCATCCGTCGATGGGCGCGGTGCTGGCGCGCATGCCGCTTCACGTGGTGCGCGACGAATTGCTCGGCCTCAAGGGCGCGGCGCGAATAGCCGCCAGCATGGTGCGCGATGCAGTCTGACGCTCCCCGGATGCGCACGGGCCACCGCTTTGTGCGGCTAGCCGCCGAATACTGGAACAACGACGGCAACAAGTGGAAGGTGCGCGGCGTGACCCTGCTGCTGCTGGCGCTTACGCTCGCACAGGTCGGGCTGGCGATCTGGATCAATTACTGGAACCGCGATCTCTTTGATGCGCTCGAAGACCGCCTGCTCTCTGAACTGGCCCGTCTGGCGCTGGTTTTCGTGCTGATCTTCGCCTTTACCATGCTGGTGACGGCCTTGCATCTGTACGCCAAGCGGTGGCTGCAACTTGACTGGCGGCGCTGGATGACCGGGCTGCTGCTCGATCAATGGCTGGCGCGCTCCCACCACTACCGGCTGCAATGGGTCGGCGGCGAGCACGACAACCCGGACGGGCGCATCGCCGAGGACGTCAAAATCGCCACCGAGGTCTCGATCACGCTCGTACATTCGCTGCTCTTTTCGGTGCTGATCCTGGGGAGTTTCATCGACATTCTGTTCAGCGTTTCGGGCAGCGCGATCCTGCCGGGCACCTCCATCGCCGTGCCCGGTTACATGGTGCTGATGGCTTTCCTCTATGCCGGCCTGGGTTCCATGCTGGGCCTGATGCTGGGGCGTCCGCTTGTGCGCGCCACCAATTTCCTGCAAACGGTGGAAGCCAACCTGCGTTTCGACCTGGCGCAGGTGCGCGAGCATTCCGAGGCGGTGGCGCTCATGCACGGCGGGCCGTGCGAGCGCCGGCGCGCCGGGCGGTTTTTCGCTGACGTTGGCGCGGGCTGGAACCGCCAGACGCTGGCCTACCTGGGGATTGTTTCCTTTTCCACTGGCTATGGCACGCTGTTGCCGGTTTTTCCCATTCTGGTCGCTGCGCCGCAATATATTGCCAGCGTCATGAGCCTGGGTTTCCTGATGCAGGCTGCTCAGGCGTTTCAGCGCCTGACATCGGCGCTGTCGTGGCCGATCGACAACCTCGGCGAAATCGCGCGCTGCCGCGCCTCGGTCGACCGCATCATCACCTTCCGCGAGGACATGAAGCTGCTTGAACGCGATGATCGGGAAAATGGTCACGGCGCAAGCCGCATCGAACTGCACCGCGGCTCTCGGCCCGAGTTGGAAATTCGCCATTTTCATCTCGACAGCGCTGCCGGGCAGCCCCTGCTGTCCGATTTCAATCTTACCGTGCGCCACGGCGAACGCATTCTGGTGAGCGGTGATCCGGCGGTGACGGTGGCTCTGTTCAAGGCGGTGGCCGGTTTGTGGCCGTGGGGAAGGGGAGAAGTGCTGCTGCCCGCCGGACGCGACATCGTCTTCGCGGCCCAGCACCCCTACTTGCATGCCGGCCCCTTGCGCGAAGTGCTTGCCTACCCTTACGTCGGTGCGCAGTACGAAGAAGCGCTTCTGCACTGGGCGCTCGAATGCGCCGGTATCGGCTGGCTGCAATCCCGCCTCGACGACAGGGAGGACTGGGCGCGGGTATTGCCGTTGCGGGCGCAACAGCGTCTCGGAATCGCGCGCCTGTTCCTGCAACGGCCACACTGGATCTTCATCGAGGAAGCGACCGACGCCTTCGATGTCCGGGACGAAGCCGCCACTCTCGAACTCCTGCACCGGGAGTTGCCCAACGCCGCCCTGCTCAATATCAGCCGCCACAAGGAACGGGCTGGCGGCTTCTACGGGCGCCACATCGAGCTGTATCCCCCAGGGGTTGATCCACAAGAGTGAGTACAAAGGGGTTTGACAACCCATCGAACCACACTATAATGCGGGGCTTCGCGTTTGGAGGGGTTACCCAAGCGGTCAACGGGTCCGGACTGTAACTCCGGCGGCACAGCCTTCGAAGGTTCGAATCCTTCCCCCTCCACCAATGCTTTGTTGGGGTTGGATCGGCTGGTCGGTTGATGGGATTGGGCGAGGCGGGTGTAGCTCAATGGCAGAGCAGAAGCCTTCCAAGCTTATGACGAGGGTTCGATTCCCTTCACCCGCTCCAAAGGTTGCAGGTTTCGGGCGCCCATGTAGCTCAGTGGTAGAGCACTCCCTTGGTAAGGGAGAGGCCACGTGTTCAATCCACGTCATGGGCACCATCTTGGGTGTGTGTCGTCGGGGATCGCGGCGCGGCGGGCGTCGATCCGCATTTTCTGGCTTTGTTAAAAGGTGTCGATATGGCTAAGGGTAAGTTCGAGCGCACGAAGCCTCACGTGAACGTGGGGACGATCGGTCACGTTGACCACGGCAAGACCACGCTGACGGCGGCGATCACGACGATCCTGTCGAAGAAGTTCGGCGGCGA
>JAITQD010000073.1 GCA_031289095.1 Azoarcus sp. | reverse complement strand
CCGCATCGTGCACCTTTCGTCCATCGCCGGACGAGCGGGCGGACGCGGGCAAATCAACTACGCCGCAGCCAAGGCCGGGCTGGAACGCATGGCGCGCGTCTTCGCCCTCGAAGTGGGCAGAAAAGGCGTGACGGTCAATTGCGTTGCGCCGGGCGTCATCGTCTCTGCAATGTCGCAACGGGTGCGCGGCGACCACGAAAAAGAACTGCTCGACCGCATCGCCTGCCGCCGTTTCGGCGCGCCGGAAGACGTCGCCAGGGCGGTGGCCTTTCTGGCGGGTGAGGGAGCGGGCTACATCAACGGCGCGGTGTTGCCCGTAGATGGAGGAATGATGCTGTGAGCGTCAGTCATGACGACTTGCTGGCACTCTTGCAGGCGCGTCATTCCTGCCGCGAATTCGCGCCACGCCCGCTGGAAACCGGCATGCTGGAAGCCTTGGAAGCGGCGTTTTCGCAAGCACCGCAGGCCGGTGGCGCGCGCCATCTTGCCTGCACCTTTATCACCGACGCCGACACCATCCGCGAACTGGCCGACGCCGGGCGTCGCGCCTTTGCCGGACTGTGCAACGAAATACCCTCCGCCTTCGCGCGCGAAGAAACGCGGCGTTACGGCGAAAACTTTTTCTGGTTCGCCGATGCTCCCGCACTGGCCGTCGTCACCTGCCGAAAACCGCCCGCTTTTCTGCGGGTGGCGATGGGCGACAAAGCGGCGCTCCTGTGGGGCGGCGAACTCTCCGGCGCAATGGCCGCCTTCGCCCTCCTGCTGGCAGCGCAAACGCTCGGACTGGGGGCGTGCTGCCTGACCGGCCCGCTCATCGTCTGGCGGGAAATGGAAACCCGGCTTGCCATCCCGAAACACGATAATCTCGTACTGCTGGCCGCGCTTGGCCATCGAAAGGACAAAACATGAGCGACGAAGAAGCCCTTTTTGCGGGCGTTTGCGACTGCATCCGGCAAACGCTGGAAAAAGACCTTCCGGACATCCAGCCATCCGACCGCCTCATTGCCGACCTGGGCGCGGATTCGCTCGATTTTCTCGATCTCATTTTCCGCCTCGAACAAAAATTCGGCGTCAGCGTCAACCCCCGCGACATCGAACGCCGCACACAGGCTCTGCTGGGCGATGAACCAGTACTGGTCGAAGGCTGTTACACCGCGCGCGCAGTGGAAGAACTCCAAAAAGCCTTGCCCGAAATTCCCGCCGGAGAACTCTATCCGGACATGCCCGCCGCCAGACTGGCCGCCAGCTTCCGGGTAAAAACCTTCATGAACCTCGTGGCGTTCGCGCAAACCAACGGAGGCGGCGCGGCATGAGCCTGTGGCGGCGGCGTGTCGCCCCCTGTCCGGCGCGGGACAAACTGCGCGCCTGGCTTGCGGCGGGCGCTACGAAACCGATGACGCTCACCCCCAAGGACTTTGCCGGACGGGACTTTTCGCTCACCGCCCTGCTCTTTTCCGGGCCGCTGCCCGAACGCCTGCGCCAGGTTCGGCGTTCGTTCTGCGTCTGGGTGGGATCGCTGTCGCCGTTTTCCGGCTGGCGGGTTTTCTGGTACCGGCGGGCGGGCGCGAACATCGGCAAAAACGCCTTCATCTCGCCCGACGTCGTGCTCGACTTGCTGTTGCCGCAACTCATCACAATTGAAGAAGAAGCGGTGCTCGGCCTCGGCGCCATCGTTGTGGCGCACGTCTATACGCCCGACCGGATCATCGTTGGCCGCTCCCACGTCGGTCGGCGCGCGCTCGTCGGCGGTCGGGGCATTCTCGCCGTCAGCCAGATCGGGGAAGAAGGCGTACTCGGCTCGAATAGCTGGCCCATCGAACCAATTCCCGCCGGGTACGTCGCCCTTGGGGTGCCCGCGTCGATGCACCGGCGCAAATCCACGCGGGGCGACGACTCCCGGACGGAAGACCTGAACATTCGCCCGGAAGTCCAGCAAAATCCGGAAACCTGAAAGCAATCAGGGGGAGGAAATCGAAAATGACCAAGATGCCTAGATGTTGCCTTCTAACCGGAGTCAATTTTCTATGAAAAGCGTTTTTGTGACAGGCGGCAGTGGAGCGCTCGGCAGCGCCATCGTCCGCAAGATGACGGCTTTCGGCTGGCGGGTGGCGTTTTGCTACAACAAAAGCGAGGACAAGGCAAAGGCGCTCACAACGGAAACCGGCGCATTCGCCGTACGGGCGAATCTGGAGGACGAGGCGGACACCGCCCGCATGGCGGAAAAGCTGGAAGCGGAATTCGGCGTGCCCGACGCGCTGGTCAACAACGCTGGCAAAACCAGCATCATGCCTTTCGCCCTGCTGGAGGCGGAAGACTGGGATGCCGCCATGTCTGTCAACCTGAAAAGCATGTTCCTCGCCACCCATGCCCTGATCCGCGGCATGATCCGCCGCCGGAGCGGCGTCATCGTCAACATGAGTTCCATCGCCGGGCAGCGCATTCTGGGCGTGCCGGTCACTTATGCGGCCAGCAAATCCGGCGTGGTGGGCTTCACCCTCGGACTGGCGCGCGAAGTCGCCGCCTATGGCATCCGGGTCAACGCCATCTCGCCGGGAATGCTGGACGATGGTGTTTCCGCCAACATCCCGGAACAGGAAAAGAACGAATATCTGCGCTACTGCCTCGCAGGCCGGCCAGGCACCTGCGGGGAAGTGGCGGATCTGGTCGAATTCCTGTGCAGCGACCGCGCTTCATACATCAACGCCCAACTGATCCACATCAACGGAGGCATCTAGACCGTGCGATGGCGATTCCCCGACAAGGCGCTGTTTTTCTCCCCCTGGGAATCCATCCTGACCCTCAAGGCGGGGTCGCTGGAAGAATATAGCCTGCTGGATCGCTGGGGTGAGCAGGGATGCGTCCCGTCCGCACTGCTGCTGGAGAGCTGCATTCAGTCGGCGCGCTGGCTGGTCGAGGCGAGTTCTTCCTTTGTCCTGAGCTGCGAGCCGGTAGACATCGCCCATTGGCAAGCCCCTCCCGGCCTGCGGCCCGGCGAACGCTTCTGTGCGCTTCTGCGGGTGACGGCACGCGATGCTGAATACATCCATCTCGTGTTGCGGCAAAAAATCCTTGCCCCAAACGAACCGCTCCCCGCGTTGCAGGCATGGCAAGACACGGACAAGGGCGACGACGGGGGGGTCACCTGCGCCTTCGTCCCCTTGCAAACGCGCCATCTGCCCGCCGATCGCGCCTGCCTGTGGCGGGAACTCGGCCCATGAGCGACTGTTGCCTCACCCTGAAAACGTGCCCGGCAGCGGACAAGCTGCGCGCCTGGTTCGCCGCCGGTGCGCCCGGCAGACTGACCCTGACCCGTGCGGATTTTCCGGAAGGGCGATTCGCGCTGCTCGAACTCCTCTCCACAGGCCCCTGGGCGGAACGCATGCGTCAGCGCTGGCGCTCCTTCTGCGCCTGGATGGGACGCCACACCCCTTTCGTCGGCTGGAAAACCTTCTGGTACCGGCACGCGGGCGTCAGCATCGGAGAAAACGTCCATATTTCCCCCGGCGTCACACTCGACCTGCTTTTTCCGCAGCTCATCACACTGGAAGATGGCTCGGTGCTGGGGCTGGGCGCGATCGTTGTCAGCCACGTCTATACCCCGGATCGCATCGTCCTGGGCCGGACCGTCGTCCAAAAACGCGCATTCGTGATGGCGCAGGGCATTCTGGCAATCACCACAATTGGCGAGGAAAGCGTTCTGGCGACCTACAGTTACACGGTCAAACCCATTCCTGCGGGTCACATCGGTATCGGCATCCCCGCCACCGTCCGCCCGCGCGACCCCGAGCTCCCTGGAGAAGACAGCCATGATCAGCGCGCATGAATTTTCCAAACGGGCGCGGCTCCTGTATTCCGGACTGCGCAAACGCCTGATACACCTGAATCTGCAACTGCTGTACCAATGCAATTTCAAGTGCGACATTTGTGATTTCTGGAAACCGCCCTTCAATACCGGCCCCAGACTGGGACTGGAACAAATCCGCACTATCACGGAAAAACTCCGTCCGCTGGGGCCGCAATTCATCTCCATCGGCGGCGGCGAGCCGCTGATGCACAAAGAGCTTTTCGACATTATCCGCGTGCTGGCCCAGGACAACTTTCCGGTCATGATCTGCAATGGCTGGTACATGACCCCGGAGAAGGCGCGCCAGCTTTTCGAGGCGGGGCTATACGAAATAAGCGTATCGGTCGACTACGCCAGCGCCGAAAAGCACGACCGGCAACGCCAAAAGCCCGGCGCATTCGAGCGCGCCCTGAAAGCGCTGCAAATGCTGAACGAAAACCGTGTCCACGCCGAACAGCGGGTGCATATGATTTCGGTCATCATGGAAGACAACATCGGCGAAATCGAGCCGCTGGTCAAAATTTGCAAGGATATGGGCATTACCTACCTGCTCACCTTCTACTGCGACTCGCGGGGCAGAAAAGAAGCCCGCATCACGCCGCCAGAAATCGCGCGGCATCTGCTGGACATTCAGAATCGTTACCCTGAATTCGTCTCCCTGCCGGAATTCCTCTCCCGCTTTGCCGAAGCAGGCGAATCCGGACACGGCGTCGGCCCCTGCTACGCAGGCAAGAACCTCTACAACATCGACTGCCACGGCAACGTTACCCGGTGCATCGACCGGCTGGACGACCCGGTGGGCAACATCCTGACCGATCCGCTGGAAAAAATCGTCGCGGGACTGCACCAGCAATTTCTTTCGCAGGACTGCCGACAATGCTGGACGAGCTGCCGGGGCAGCATCGAAGCGCTTCTCTACGGCAAGCAGAAAATCGCCAACCTCCGAGCCTATTACCGCATGATAAAACCCATTGCGCTGGTCAAGGCAGCCTGAAGGCAAGCGGCGCATGGCGACAATTCCCGACCGTTGGCAGCGCTGGCTGGACATTTACATTTTCCTGAACGTCGCGGGCTATCTTGGCTGGCAAGCGTGGCAAGTCTTTGCCGAACACTGCCCCGACCTCATCGAAGGGGTGTTCGTCGTCCACAACGTCATCTTTTGCCTGTGCTTTTTGCTGCGCACGCCCGCGCGGGCCATCCAGACGAAAATCGTCCATCAGGCCATCGCCATCGGCGCGTTCTATTCCGGCGTGCTTTTCATGGGGCCGCAAACCACCCAGTCGCCCGTTTTGCTGCAATGTTCCTGGTGGATGTTGCTGGCGGGCGCATTGCTTGGCATCGTTTCCCTCATCCAACTGGGCAGGAGCTTCGGCGTGCTCATCGCCGTGCGGGAAGTGCGCTCGACCGGGCTGTACGGCTGGATACGACACCCCATGTACCTGTCGGACATCGTGATTCGATTGGGATATTGTCTCAGCCATCCATCATGGCCTGTCGCAGTACTGTTCGCTGTCTCCACGGCCTGCTACATCGCCCGCGCCCTGCTGGAAGAAGCGTTTCTCGCCAGCGCCGACGCCCGCTACGCCGACTACATGCGCCGGACGCGCCACCGTTTCATTCCGGGCATTTTCTGATGAAATTCTTTCTCACCTTTCTCCTGCTGTTCAGCCTTGTCCCTGCGCGGGCGGAAACCGTGCGCCTTGGCGACACAGATCTCCCCTATTCGCCCCCAGCAGGATTTGTTCGCGCCGATGGTCTTTTCGCCGTCGACCTCGCCGATCTGGACAAGGAATTCGGTCTTCATACCGTCATTTTCACGAAATACATTCCCGTTGCCGACGCGCCCATCCGGGAAAAAAACGGGCGAGCAATTCCTTCCTGGTACAGCCATCTGACCTACGACGACAAATACTCCCGTTACGCCTTGGGCGAAACAGTGTTTGGCCTCATCTCCCATTTCGTCGGCAAGGCCGTCGCCAGCCAGTACGACAAACCGGCGTTCATCCATCAACTCGAAGCCGTCGTCAGCGGTGTGCTGAAGCGAAAAATCGTCATCGCCTCCATGACGCCGAAAGGCTTCGTCGAAAAAAAACCGGGCCTGTATTCCATGCTCGCCTACGGCCACGGCCAAGTGGAAACCGACGGCGGCGGTACGGAAAATTTCGCCATGGCAAACATGACCACTTTTTATCTGGCGCGAGGACGGTTCGTCACCATCGTGCAGGGAAGCCGCATCCGGTCGGAAGCCGGCGTGCCCGCTTTCACGCAAAAAGCGTTGCGCATCGCGGCGGAAATCTCGCATCAGGGCCAATAACGCCATCCCGCGCGAATCGCTTGCCGTTGTATTGATTATTGATTATATTGAATACGCTCAGTCAGCAAGGAAGGCATCATGACCAGAACAATGACGGTTCGCCTCAACGAAGCGCTCAACGATTTCGTGGCAGCCAACGTAGGCGAGCATGGGACTTATGAAAACGTCAGTGAATATATCCGGGACTTGATCCGCCGCGACAAAAATCAGGCAGAACAGCAAGCATTCGACCGCCTCAAGGCTGAATTGACGCATGCGTTCGCCGCGCCGGAATCCTCCTATGCGCCGATGACGGCGGCAGAGGTCATCGCACGCAACAAGGCTTGACAAAAATGACCAAGGTTCGCGTTCAGGAGGCGGCATCCTGGCGTCTGGACGAGATTTACCGTCACACGCGGGAGCATTGGAGCGCCGAGCAGGCTGACCGCTACATCACCGGCCTGTTCGAGGCTTTTGATCGTATCGAGCATCGGGGCATGGCGTCCCGCCCCATTCCGGCCGAGTTCGGCGTAGATGGGTTCTTTTTCCGATATGAACGGCATGTCGTCTATTGGCGCAGACTGTCGAATAGGGACATCGGTATCGTGACGATTCTGCATGAACGGATGCACCAGATCGACCGCTTCCGCGAGGATTTCGGCTTTACCGGAAAAGGCGTGGCTTTTCCCCGGAATGTGCGGTAACGCTCCGCACCAGTTTTCAGCCTTTCGACCGCCACTATGCCGATCCAGCCCGCTCCGCTCCAGTTCGCCGCCGACGGCACGCCTTGCTCCGAGGCGTATGGCGATGTCTATTATTCCGCCGCAGGCGGGCTTGGGCAGGCGCGACACGTTTTCCTCGCGGGCAACGGCCTGCCGGAACGCTGGCGCGGACGGGAGCGTTTTGTCGTGGTCGAAACCGGCTTCGGGATGGGGCTGAACTTTCTCGCCACCTGGGCGGCGTGGCAGGACGATCCGGCACGACCGCGCACGCTGCATTTCGTCTCTTTCGAGATGCACCCTTTCCGGCGCGAAGACCTCGCGCGTCTGCATGCGGCGTGGCCGGAACTGGCGCCGCTTGCGGCGGAACTGCGCGCCGACTGGCCACCGCTCGTGGGCGGCATGCACCGACTGCATCTCGCGGGCGGGCGGGTGTGCCTGACGCTGTATTTCGGCGACGTGCGCGAGGGGCTGGCGCAACTCGATGCGCATGCCGATGCGATTTTTCTGGACGGTTTTTCACCCGCGAAGAACCCGGCGATGTGGTCGGCAAAAGTGTTCTATCTGCTTTCTCGACTCGCTGCGCCGGATGCGACGCTGGCAACGTGGTCGGTGGCGGGCGAGGTGCGCGAAGGCTTGCGGCGCGCGAGTTTCGTGACTGAAAAAACGCCCGGCTTCGGCGGCAAGCGCGAGATGCTGCGCGGCCACCTTTACCCGCATCCGCAACGAAAAAACACGGCTGCGCCGTTACCCGCCGTGCGCCATGCCATCGTGATCGGCGCGGGCGCGGCGGGCAGCGCGGTGGCGGAACGGCTGGCGGCGCGGGGGTGGGACATCGATCTGATCGACGCCGCCAACGGGCCGGGCCTAGGCGCATCCGGCAATCGTGCCGGGGTGCTGCGCCCGCCGCCGAGCCTGGACGTCAACCGTCTG
>JAITQD010000026.1 GCA_031289095.1 Azoarcus sp. | reverse complement strand
CTTTGAAGACGAAGCTCGTCTAAATGTTATTTAAGAATCCAGTCCGTACCTCAAAGAGAACACCACACTTCACCATTACAAAGATCAACTGGTTAACGCTGTTTAAGTTTAACACTTTGAAGCTGAAGCTCGTCTAAATGTTATTTAAGAATTCAGTCCGTACCTCAAAGAGAACACCACACTTCACCATTACAAAGATCAACTGGTTAACGCTGTTTAAGGAAAAAATCGCTGTTTACAGTTAGGACCATACAAAACCAATAAATACAAAACGTAACATTACCTACTGTCAAAGCAGATGGTTCATATAGTTATCGCTTGGCCTTAAAAAGTTAAGAGGCACAGACAGCGTGGTGATCGCATAAGCCTCACTTTCCACTACGAGAAGTGGGATAAAACACCACGTATCCATTACAAAGATACAATTCTTAACTGTTGTTTTATGGAAATTATTGCTGTTTACTCTGGAAATCACACCAGGCCCGTAACTACACTGTGGGTAAATTGCATAGCTGCTTAATGCTGCATCAGGTGGTACATGTTCTTACCGCTGGGTATAAGGTGACTGTTCCCGGAGCCACAACAGGGCCTTGCCATGGCTCAAGCGGTTAGTCGCTGGCCTTTCACCACGTAGGCCCAGCTTCAGCCTGTGATCAGAACAGGTCAATAGGCCTAAACTTTGCACTTGATGACGAACCAGAACAGTATGACCCGCCAACAATGAGTGCAACAAACGTTTATTGTGTTGAAGAGAAGAATGTTCAGAGCTGTCTTCTGGGTTGTACTGCCGTGTAAAATGATTGTCGACCGACGTTTCAGAGGTGCGTACTGCCTCCACCATCAGGAATGAGTAAGCCGAGCGACAGAAGGATCGAAGTTATATAGGTGTCGAGTGACGAGGTGGTCAGTGGTGGTGGGAGACGACAGGCTGGGAACGGGCCGCCGTGAGAACTTGAAATCTCACATGAAGAGAAGAAGTTACTTAAACTAGAAACTACAAATCTTCTTTATAAAATTAATAGAATGCAAAAAAAACATCGCCATGGCGACAGAAGCCAAATTCCTGCCGCACAAAACCAACCGCCTGACTAGACTCCACACTCAAGCCAAACGCAGACTCCGCCAGACACCAACACAGATGCGTTTGCATTTCTTGGTACTATAGTCACCACCGTCAGAACTAATTTCTTCGATTTTTCCGCATCGTACCCATAGCGCACGCTTCAGTCAAGCGTGACAGACACAGGCTGCAAATTAGGCGCAGACAGACAGACAGACAGACAGACAGACACTAGCAGCAGCGACACGCGCCGGTTGCAGCCACCTCAAGCACCGATCTCAACGTGCTTCCTGACCTGCAAGTCCGAATGTGAACACCTGCTGAGACCCTCATATATGCGCGAGTCCCATGTTACACATACGTAGGGTGGAGCTTGCAGTTTAACATGTTAATACCCTCGCAATAATAGTGACCTCGGTAGCCCATCGCTAATGAAATCCACAGATGACTGGTCACAATTGTGCAACTCTTTGCCCTCATATCCGGCGGCATGTTCAGCCGAACGACCGTAAATCAGGCGTAACAGTGACAATTAGAGCCCCTATCTGTCAGTCAGGGAGACAAGAGCCACCTCTGCTGTGTGACGCTGTACTCAATTATGAACTCCATTGAAGTATCATTTTTCCAAATTTAAGGATACATAAACAGGGCAACTGTTTGGTGACAACGGGGTCGGATGGCGAAGCGCATCCCCTGTGCCAACAGCTCTGCTACACAAAGTTACGATTTATATACAATGTAAAATTCTAAGAAAAATACGAACATAGCACTATGAGCTACCTGAAATGTCGCACGCTGAGTGTATCTACATCGATCGATATCAGACGAAGAAATATAAATACATGAAGTACCTGCAACCAAAACTGCATTAATTTGCTTTAAAGTTACGACTTACACTCGTATTTTACACTAGTACTTGTGCTGCATCGTGAACCGGGTAGCTCAGTAAGTATAGTGTCTCGCTACGGGCTGGACGAGCGGCCGATCGAGGTTCGATCTCCGGCAGAAGCAAAGGATTTTTCCTCCATCCTCGTGTGTCCAGACCGGCTCTGGGGCCCACCCAGCCTCGTGTCCAATGGGTACCGGGGGTCCTTTCCCCATGGGGTAAAGCGCGGCCGGGGCGTGACGCTGACCACTCACCCCCATCTAGTGCCGAGGTCGAGAATGAGTAGGAGCTATATCTCCTCTCCCACCAAGCGCCTGCGTGGCGTGCAGTGGGACAGCTTCAGCTGTAACTGTCAATGACGGCTCGATTCTAAAGTGACGGGCGCTGTGACACCCACTCATACCTGTCATTTCCAGACGATACGACAATTTACAAGAGCCTTCGTCGTCTCGTTATGAAAATTCCTTACCTTACCAGCCATTTGCTCGCTCCCTGGGGGCCAACTCTTCGTTTATTTAACAAGACAAATTCTAACCCATCTTCCCAGACGTTCTTCATATAACATAAAACTCACGGTCCGTAGGGAAAAGACTCAATTATGAAAATATAATTGGTATTTAAAGAAAACTTTCTCGGTCCTCCAAACTAGAACATTATGTTTTCCTTCATATGCGGCACGAGGCAAAATATTAGCGTCGACGTACCAATTCAACAATAAAAATGTTTCAACTTAATTCCAAATCAAATACCGGATATCTCAAATACAGCCTTCGCAGACTTAATGGAGTAGGCATATTTACTGTTAATCAGTAGTTAATTTAACAGCGACTTATCAAATAGATCAAATGGAAGTAGGCTATGGTGAGTTTAAAAAGAGGTCATGACCTAACTTAAGGTACTATCCCAGCACTTGCCTGGAGGTATTAAAGAAAACCACGAAAAACACCACTCAAATCAGTCGGTCTCTGGGCCCAGATTTGAACCCGGGACCTCACAAATACGGAGTGCTAACCACTCGACCACGACGTCTGGTTCAAACGGAATAGGCTATATAAAGTGTCTGCTACAAACACGGATATTCTATAGAGAATAAACAACTTAACCTCAAACTGTATATACGGTGTCCTACCAACAATGTTCTCAAGGGTCAATGCTGTCAGATATGGGCCTACAGCATTATAACGGCGAACTGAGGCCTAAGACTTGCGACACTGTTTCATTTGTATTGGCACACAACTCGTTAGTCACAGTCTGTGCTGGATAACTGTGTTTCCATGGAAACCCGATGAACTTCTTACGCACGTGTCAGCACGCGATGTATTGTTGCGCCCTTCGCTATCTCCTTCTCAGAATACGAATGTCTCAATTTTTCGCAAACAGCAGCAAAACAATTCCGAAGCAAAGTACAAAGACTCAACACACGTTTCACGCAGCTGGCGTGAGCAGCGGCCTAGCAACGAGGGTAATTGTAACCCGAGTGTCATGGGGGAAATTGGATAAGTATTACACGGATTTAATCTCGTGCCAAGTACGTGGTTGTTGTTGGCTTGCGTTTTAAACGGTACGCCCTGTATATGCAGTCACGGACGACAGATAAGTGCGGTCCTAAAAACGTGGGAGAAGGTCGGGAAACCGATAAATTCTTGTGAGATTTCAGGTTCTCACGGCGGTGAGTATTGAGTTTAGTCTTTTGGAATGTAGCGCCTCTGAAACGTCGGTAAACCTCAACGTGACTACACGGCGCTACATCCAAGAAGACTCTAAACTTCACAATTTTTGTAGACTTTTTTAATTCTGGGCTGTGACGCCGTTTAGGCTAGTGCTTTCCAAAATTTCAGAGAAACGTACTGTCTCCATCTTCATGGTTCCTTGCTGTAAAAGGTTGTAGATTCACGAGATACGCAGAGCCTCGAGGTTGTAGGCATAGCTTCATAATTTTCATTCTCTAAATATTCATGGTCACATCAAAGAGCATGGTATGTGAGAAATATGCGGCAAAGATGGAAGTTATTAGAAACGTATACAACATTTCGGTCGAAAGACCTGAAACCACGTGGAAGATTTCTGCGCGCAAGGGAGAATTTTAATGTGTGCGTTAAAGAACAATATACGAGCCTGTGGACTGACATGAACTCATGACAGTGGCAAGCCCGTAAATCCTATAGCAAAACCCCATAGAACAGTTCCATAAAACGCTAAGAATTTAACTATCTTAACACACATCAGCTTCTCTGCTCCAGAGAGAGGAATAGCATACTGGAAAACGATCAGAGAGGGATTGAATCAGACGAATGACGGAACAAAGCTAGTTGTGAAGTCTTGTAATGCAGACTGCTTGCAGTCCAGGCGCAGATAAAAGTGTACTGCTGAAAAGATCCTAAATAAATATGAGAACTGTGTGAAATTCACCAAAACAGATAGGAACGCCATTTAAGGCCCCCCCCCCCCACGACCGGCGCGCTGTGCTGAAAGTGATGCGGATTTGCTCGTTTCACATGAAGAAAGAACGCAATATGTCATTAAACGTCATCGGGAACTGGCAGGGCATTCCACGTTCAGCGCCAGCGCGAAATTGCGAGTGCTGTTGATTGGCGATAGCTATTCCCAGGATTTCCTGAACATGATTGAAGAGACAGGATTGTTGCCAGACGCGGAAATACGGGTGCGTTATGTTACATGGAGATGTCAGATTTATATTGGCGAGGAAGACTGGCGGGATTTTGTCGCCCCAAAAGATCATCCTTTATGCAAAAACGTCTATCGGTCAGACTTTTATCCTTCCCTGGCTCCACTCATACAAGGCGCGGATGTGGTTATACTTGCGGAAGCATGGGTGGAATGGGCTGCCCGGCGTCTTCCGGATACTATCCGAAAACTTGGGATACCCGCGTCTACCCGTATTATTGTGCTGGGTCGAAAAAATTTTGGAGTGGTTGCCCGGCGCTCTTATCTGGGCTTGTCGTGGCAGGAAAAAGTAGCCTTGAGAAACCGGGTTGATGATTCACTTCTCAAAATTAACGAATTAATGAATACAAACTTGCAGGAAACTGGCAACGTGGAATTTGTCGATTTGCTTCGCCTTGTTTGTGGCGAATCTGTCCAGACCTGCCCGGTTTTTTCGCCGGAAGGAAAGCTGCTTTCACATGATGGTGGTCATCTCACGCAGGCAGGCGCGATTCACATTAGCGGTTTGTTGAAGCAGCATCCCGTATTCCAGTCCTTTTCCAAACCATGAAAAGTCTATGACCCCTGCCTTTGTACTCACCGTCTATCGGGCACGCGACCCTGCCGGCAGGCATCCATTGGACAGCGTTACCCGCCAACTGGGGGGACAACTGCAATCACGTACTCGATTACCCGTCGGCCCGCTTCAGTTCCAGGTAGAAGCTCACGCCGTCCGCTTCGTTGACGGCGCGGATTGTGCCGCCCATTTTCGCCATGTACGTTTTTGCCACGAACAGGCCTTGGCCGCGATTGTTCTCGCTGGCGCGCTCGCTCACGCCGGAGAAGCCGTATTCAAAAATCTTTTCCAGCCATTCCGGCGCGATGCCGGGGCCGGTGTTGTGGACTTTCACCGTGACGCCGCCGGGTTCGGACGGGTCGCCCGTGACGAGCGCGAATACGATCGGCGTGCCAGGGGCGCGGTAACGTTCGGCGTTCTTGAGTAGGTGGCCGATGACATCTTCAAGCGAGTATTCGTCGGCGCGCACCGGTACGGGTTTGCCGCGCGCTGTGTAGCGCACGTCCTCGACGCCGATGTGCGGCGCGTTGGCGGCGATGTTGGCGAGGAAGTCGTCAAGGTCGAGCGTCTCCAGCGCCACGGGCGAGGATTCAAACGCTTCGCTCGGACTGGCGCTGCCGTATAGCACGCGGATGGCTTGCTGCATGCGGGCAAGGTAGCGATGGCTCGGATCGGCAGCGTCGCCGTGCAGGGCGAGCAAGGATTGCAGCGGCGACATGATTTCGTGCCCGACGGCGTGCCATTGCTCCTTTTCTTGCGCAACGCGGATGCGCTCGCGGCTGGCGTCTTCCTTGACGCGGGCAAGAAGACGGTCGAGACGGTCGGCCAGGATGCCCAGTTCGTCGCTGCCTTCGAGGTCGGCGAAGTCAAACGCCATGAAGCCGGATTCTTCCCGCCCGGGCGAGAACTGACGGGCGCGCCGGGTGAGTAGCGCGATGCGGCGGATCATGCCGACTTCGATTACCAGCCAGGCGAGCACGATGACCGCCATCACTGCGGCAACAAACCAGGACAGGCGGGTTGCGGTGGCGCTCAAAGTCTGGTTGACGACGCGCCCGGCCTCGCCGTGCAGGATGATGCGGTAGTTGCCGGCAGGGGTCGCCACCGTGTCTTCGAGGTCGATCGGCGCGGCGGCGTCTCCGTCGTCTACCGGCAGACGCCGGATCAGGCGGGTGAGCAGCGGCGACACTTGTTCTTCGAGTCCGCCCTTGCCGCGAATCAGGACTTCGCCGTGCTCGTCGCGTTCGCGCTGGATGCACAGGGTTTCGCCCGCTTGCAGCAATTCGTCGAGATCGCGCAGTGAAAACGGCGGCACCGCGCCGCGCGCCGCGCTGTCGAACAGCGTTCCGTGTTCTTCGCCTGGCGGCAGAAAGGTGATTTCCACCGCGATGTCGTTCAGGTCGGGCGGCGGCCAGGGGGCGCGCCGGTCGCGCAACAGGTCGGCGATCAGTTCTTCAACCGGCAACCGCAGCGAGAAAAAGGATTTGCGCTCGCAGTTTTCGTCCGTTTGCCGCGCATCAAGGCAGCGCGATTCTTGCCACAGCCAGCCGCGAAATTCTGTGACCGGCATGCGTTGGTGATAATCGCGCCCGTCCAGTTCCTCGTAGCCGGTCAGGCGTCCGCGCACGCCCTCGAAGGCGGCGTTCCGCCGGGGAGGCAGCACTTCAAACGGCGCGATCCAGCGGTAATGCGCGCCACGCATGTGGACGGCGACGCGCATGCGGTGTGCGCCGTCCAGGATGCGGTCGCCGATTTCGTGCGGCACAAGCGGGCCGCTCTCGAAAGTCCCCGCCGCGTAGATGAAGCCGCCAATCCACGGGCTGTTGCCGACACCTACGCACAGGCTGCCGTTTTTGGGGTAGCGGATCAGGCAATCGGCCATTTCCACCGCGTTGCGCGCCTTGACTTGATCGTCGAAGTCGATGGACAGGAAGGGCAGCAGCACCGGATGCACTCTGCCCGCATTGTCCATGCCTCGCGCGGGATTGAGCAGCGCGAGCTGCCCCGAGGGATGGCGCAGGCGGGTGACGATTTGCTCTTTGGTCTTGGCGAGCGCGCTTTGGTAATTGCGCCAGGCGCGCTGCTTTTCGCCCTGCAACACCGCCACTGCCAGCGCCATGACCGCGAGAATGAGCAGCAGAAAGGCGATGCGGAACAATATCCGCAGTCGAAAGGACGCCAGCCAGCGCAGAAACCGCTTCATCGTGCGTTACTTGCCCATTTTTCGGGAGGCTCCCGTCCAGCGAAAGCCGCGCATCGGTACATTTTCGATGCCGTCGAACCGTTCGTCGAGTTCGCGGAAAGCCTCGCGCAGGGTGCTGATGTGCTTGCGGATGTTCTCGCGGTTGCGCCCGCTTTTGACGGCTGCGAACAGTTCGTCGTAGGAAACGACTTCGTCCCGGCGCTCGAAAAGGACGGCGAGGATGCGTTGTGCGGTGAGCGGCACGTTGACCCGTTTGCCGCGCCAGAAAGGCGCGCCCTGATGCAGGGGGTCGATGGAAAGTTCGTCGCTCGCAGGCTTCGCCGCCTTGGTTTCCGCGACCCGCCGGTTTTTCGCGGCGCGCAGCATTTCCAGAAAGGTGTCGATGAACTCTGGTTCCTCGAACGTGGTTTTTTGCAGGTAATCCCAGGCATCGAGCGCCCGCATGATGCCCCGGTAGATTGCCGCCGGCATGGCCGAGACCACCAGCACCGGCGTGCCGCGTGCGCTTTTGTTGATGGCGTTGATGATGGCGACGCCAGCATGGCGGTCGCGCCCGAGTTCGATGTCGAGAATCACGAGGTCGTAATCTTCGCGCGCGATGGCCGCTTCGGCCTCGTCGCGGGTGAACCACTGCGCCACCGCAATATCTGGCGCGGCGGAAAGCACCCAGCCACGGATTTGCCCGCTCGTGGGTTCGTCGTCCTCGATGATTGCTACTTTGTACATCGCATCCCGCCCGGTTGCCGCGTTGGAAGTTGCCTATCGTACCTCGCGCTCCGGGGCGCGGCGACGGTGTGAACGTTTCTTCACACCCCCGGTGCAAGCGGTATCGGTCATGAGCAAAGCGGGTTGCTCGCGGCATGGAACGCTCCACGCCTCGAACGCCATGATGCACGCCATGGATGAGGCGCTTCCAACGCCCATCCGGAACCGCTCCCTCACTCACCTCGATAGGCACGATCATGGAACACTTCGACTCTCCCCTCCCGAACGGCGACGCGCCGCGCTCCCGCAAGGAAAAAGCCGCTGAACTTCTCAAGGCGGGTCTGCAACGCATCCCCCTGCGGCGCACCATTATTCTGGGTGCGCTTTGCCTGGCCGGTTATGGCATCGCCACCCATCTCCCCGTGCAGATGGTCGAGCGCGGCGAAGTGGGTTTGCGCACCAACCAGTGGACGGGCCGCGTCGACCGCTTCCGGGACGGCTCGGTACTGGTCGTTCCCGGCATTCACGCCATGCGTGCCTTGTCACTGCGCGACCAGGTCTACCGGCCCAGCAAGGACGACGAACAGAGCTTTCTGTTTCAGTCGATCGAAGGGCTGACCCTGGGGGTGGATTTTACTGTCCGCTACGCGCTTGACATCGACAGGCTGTCGGCGGCGGCGCGCAGCCTGCCCGATAACATCGACGGCGAAATCGTGATGCCCGTCATTCAGGGGGTGCTGCACAAGACGCTTTCGCGCTACACGGTGCGCGAGATTTTTTCGGCCCGCCGTCAGGAAATCCAGAACGAAATCACCCAGGAACTGCAAGTGCGTCTTGGTGAAGATGGTGTCAAGCTGAAAGACCTGAGCATCGGCAAGATCGACCTGCCGCCCGACTACCGCAAGGGCATGGAAAAGATGCTGGCGGCGGAACTGGCGAGCGAGCAGATGAAATACACGCTCGAACTCAAGGAAAAACAGGTGCGGGAAAGCGAGCTTCAGGCCGAAGCCGAAAAGGTGCGCCGCGAACAGCTCGCGCAGGCTTCGGCGCAGGAACAGATTATCGCTGCGCAGGCGCAGGCCGAGGCGATGAAGCACATTCTGCCCTTCAAGGAAAAGCAGATCCGTCAGCGCGAGCTGGAAGCGGATGCGGACAAGGCGGGACGGATCAGGAACGCGCAGGGTGCAGCCGAAGCGCGCCGCATCGAAGCCGAAGCCGAGGCCGATTCACGCAAGAAGCTCGCCGACGCCGAAGCGTACCGGCTTGACTTGGTCGGCAAGGTCAATAGCGAGCAGATGGCGCGCGAAGGTGCGATTCTGGCTCGCAGCCCGCTCCTTATCCAGAAGACGTTGGCCGAAAAGCTCTCCGACAAGGTGCAGGTTATCATCGCCCCGCCCGGCGCCAATGGCCGCTTTATCGGTGAAAATCTGGTCGGCAGGCTGCCGGTTGGCCGGGATGGCGCAGGCAACGTGACGACCACCAACCATTACGCGAACAACGGCGAAACCGCCGGGGAGGATTGAATCGTGATCGGAATGCTTGCTGCCAGCCTGGCCAGCTTCGCCATCGTCACCCAGGATCAGATTCCCCTGCGCGCCGCGCCCTACGAGAATGCCGCACGCCATGCCGTGCTCACGCAGGGCGACAATCTGGAAGTGCGCGGCGCAAAAGGAGACTACCTTCAGGTCTACGATCATCGCCGCGAGCGAGCTGGCTACATCCGCCTCACGCAAGCCGGTCTGTACGAACTGACGCCCGAAGAAGCGCCGCGCCTGCGTGCGGTGCTCGAATTTCTCAAGAATCAGCCGGAGCAGGAGGCGCTGGGCATCGGCCACGCCGCCGCCTTTCTCAAAGCGGCCCCGGCTGAGGCAATCGACGCAGGCGCTTTCGAGGCGCTCGGGACGATGGCCGAGCGCCTCGCCTGGCGCGCCTCGCGCCTGTCCGGGGTGGACAACGAGAAATCCCGCGTCGTGTCGGCGCATCTCGACGCCGCCACCCACTACGGTGTGCGGTTCTACAGCGTCGAACGCCACGACAAGGTTTCCCTGTGCTATGACGGCGACGCTTGGCGGCGTCTGCTGTCGCTGCCATCCACCCCGGAGCAGGGCGCGCGGGCGGCGCTCGCGCTCACCCGCCACGATTGCGTCGAACCGACGCTTTTGCCCACCGAACGGCTCGACGCCGACCGCCGTCGCGCCGAAATTCTCGAAAGCGCCCTGGAAGACGGCGTCCGCCGTGGCGGCCTACCCGCGCACGTCGAAAACCGGCTCAAAATGCGCGCTGCGGGCGTGTGGGCAAGTCTCGCGCACCGGCTCGCGCAACGCCCGGACAGCGACGTGGCCGCCGTGCTGGCCGCCGGACAAAAAGCCGAAGCCCGACTCGCGGGCATCGACAAGAACGCTTTCACGGACGGCGACCGCCAGGCGTGGAACGAAGCCGCCATCCGCGTCGGCGCTTCGCGCTGGGCGGCGCAGCCGCAGACACTCGCCCAGCCTGCACCGGGCCGTCCGGGCATCCGGCTGGCTGCGAGCGATAAACCGGGGCAGACCTGCGTGCAGGTCGTCGCGGCGCAAACGCCCGCCGCCAAGGGGCGGCAACCTGGAACGACCATTCCGGCAGCGCCTTTCACGCAATGCACTTACGGGCGGGTGTGGACGTCCTCGCTGACCGTCAGCCCGGACGGCAAGGCCATGACCCTGGCCGTGCAGCCGCTCGACAACTGGCGCGAACTCTGGGTTTTTCATCAGGAGCAGGGCGGTTGGCGGCTCGACATCGTGCCGCCGGCCACCGACAACCCCGAACTTGGCTACATCGAATTTGCTGGCTGGGTGCCGGGCAACAAGCAATTCCTGGTCGCGCGCGAAACGGTGGCTGGCGGACGCGGCAAAACGAGCTTCGAGCTATGGGATCGCGCCACGCTGAAAGTCGAGCGTAGCGCCGACCAACCCGGCAACCTGAATGCGTTCTACCGCTGGCAAGACCCGGCATGGAAAAGCGGGACGGTGGCGGTACGGTAAACCAACGGCGCATCCGGCATGCGGGAAAGGGTGCGGTTGCAGGGGTGCGGCGCCCCGCACCCCTCTTACGCCAGCGCCGCGAACACTTCCCGCGCCGCTGCCACCGTGGCGTCGATTTCGGCCTCGCCGTGCGCGGACGACACGAAGCCGGCCTCGTATGCCGAAGGCGCAAAATAATGGCCCTTCGCCAGCATGGCGTGGAAAAAGCGGTTGAAGCGTTCTCGATCCATGGCCATGACGTCGTTGAACGAGGCGGGTGGCTGCGCGCTGAAATAAAGTCCGAACATACCGCCCACTGCGTCGGCGGAAAACGCGACCCCGGCGGCGCGGGCCGCCGCTGCGATGCCGTCGGCCAGGCGGCGCGTGCGCGCCGTCAGCGTGTCGTAGAAGCCCGGTGCGCGCGTCAGCTTCAGTGACGCCAGCCCGGCGGCCACCGCCACCGGACTGCCGGAGAGCGTGCCGGCCTGGTAGACGGGGCCGAGCGGTGCAATTTTTTCCATGATGTCGCGCCGGCCACCGAAAGCGCCGACCGGCATGCCGCCGCCGATGACCTTGCCCAGGGTAACGAGATCGGGAACGATGCCGAACAGCCCCTGCGCGCCCTGTGGGCCAACGCGAAAACCGGTCATCACCTCGTCGAGGATCAGCAGCGCGCCATATTGTGTACACAGGCGGCGCAGCCCTTCCAGAAAGCCGGGACGGGGCCGCACCATGTTCATGTTGCCGGCCACCGGTTCGACGATGATGGCGGCGATATCGTCACCGCGCGCCTTGAAGGCGCTTTCGACCCGGTCAAGATCGTTGTAGTCGAGCACGAGGGTATGGCGGGCGAAATCCGCCGGCACGCCCGCCGAGGACGGATTGCCGAAAGTCAGCATGCCGGAGCCGGCCTTCACCAGCAGGCTGTCGGCGTGTCCGTGGTAGCAACCCTCGAACTTGACGATGGCATCTCGCCCGGTATGACCGCGCGCCAGCCGGATGGCGCTCATCGTCGCCTCGGTGCCGGAACTGACGAGGCGCACCATGTCCAGCGCCGGCAGCAGGTCGCACAGCAGGTCGGCCATTTCGACCTCTGAGGCCGTCGGCGCGCCGAAGGAAAGCCCCTTGAGCGCTGCGGCGCGCACCGCCTCGACGATAGCGGGATGGGCGTGCCCGGTAATCGCCGGCCCCCAGGAACCCACGTAGTCGATATAGGCGCGCCCTTCGGCATCCCATATCCGCGCGCCCTCGGCGCGCTCGATGAAGCACGGCGTTCCGCCGACCGAGCGGAAGGCGCGCACCGGCGAATTGACGCCGCCGGGAATGTGTAACCGGGCCTGGGTGAAAAGGTCTTCGTTGCGCTGGCTCATCGTGGGACTGACTCCGGTTTGTGTTCGTCCAGCCTTGCCGGACGCCTGCCGGAAAGAGATCCGGCACAAAAAAGAAGGCTGGAATTGTCGCCCGCAAGACCGTCCGTCGCAACCTGCCCGCCCAATCAGACCGCAGACCGAGAGCTATGCCGGCGTTTCAACAAGACGCCATGCCGGAACGGATGGGGAGAATGATTTTGGCACTTTCAGCAAACGCATTGCCGGTAAGCCCGCACCCGTGCGCCTGGATCGTCCGCGCCGAAGACGTCGGAAATCACCGCCACGAGATCAGCGCCTGCGGCAACGACCTCTCCGGCGTTGGCGAGCGTGATGCCGCCGATGGCCGCCACCGTCACCTTCAGCTCGCGCCGCGCCCGCCCCAGCAATTCGAGCGGCGCGCGCGCCGCCGCTGGCTTGGTGGGTGAGGCGAACATGGCTCCGAAGGCGACGTAATCGGCTCCCGCCGCCGCGCCCGCCACGGCCCGCGCCCATTCGCCATAGCATGACACCCCGAGAATGCGTCCCGGCCCCTGCGCGTCGAGCGCGCGCCGCGCCGAGGCCGCGTCTCCGTCGTCGCGTCCAAGGTGAACGCCGTCGGCGCCGAATTCCAGCGCGAGCGCCAGATGGTCGTTGACGATCAGTGGCACCCCGGCGGCGCGGCACAACGGCAAAAGACACCTCACCTGCTCGCGCCTCAACGCCGCTGGCGCGAGCTTGTTGCGGTATTGGAGCAAGGCCGGGCTGGCGGCAAGCACGCAAACGACCTTCGCCAGCAGGCGCGCGGTGTCGGATTCGGCCGGCGTCACCGCGTACAGACCCCGTCCACGAAAAGGCCAGGGCATATTTATTTTCCGTTCATCCCGGAAAACAGTTGACAGCCGTTACTAGCACGAACCGGGTTTTTCCGGGAAGAATATCCGTTAGCACACCGAGGACTTATCCCTATATCCGGGCGTCCCTTTGCGGTATGCTTACCGATGATTGTAAGAATTCCGACGGCGGTGCTGCTGGCGCCGTGTCTCTGGGGGAAGCAGTGCATGGATCTAAGCGGACTGAAGGTGATGGTCATCGACGACAGTAACACCATCCGTCGCAGCGCCGAGATATTTCTCAGCCAAGTGGGCTGTCAGGTGCTATTGGCCGAGGACGGGTTCGACGCCTTGGCCAAAATTACGGACCATCACCCAGACGTCATTTTCGTTGACATCATGATGCCACGCCTGGACGGCTACCAGACTTGCGCCCTCATCAAAAAAAACCCCAAACTGGCAACGACGCCGGTCATCATGTTGTCTTCCAAGGACGGACTTTTCGATCGTGCCCGCGGTCGCATGGTAGGCTCAGACGAGTACCTCACCAAACCTTTCACGAAAGACAGCCTGATCAAAGCCGTTTCCGAACACAGCGGCAATCACCCGCGTTGAAGCAATTCGCAATACCTGATGGGAAGCCCGACGATGTCAATCAAAAAAGTCCTCGTAGTCGACGATTCGCCCACCGAACGGCTGGCGCTGAGCGAAGTCCTCTCCCGCAGCGGCTATCATGTTGTCACGGCGGAAAACGGGGAAGACGCAATCAATAAAAGCCGCAGCGAATTGCCCGACCTGATTCTGATGGATGTCGTCATGCCCGGCATGAATGGCTATCAAGCGACCCGTACGATCTCACGTTGGGAAAGCACGCGCGGCATTCCGATCATCATGTGCACCAGCAAGGGACTCGAAACCGACAAGATCTGGGGCATGCGCCAGGGCGCATATGACTACATCGTCAAACCACTCGACTACACAGCCCTGCTCTCGCGCATCAAGAGCATCGGCTAAACGAAAATGTCCAAGCGAATCAGCCTGCGCCAGTTCCAGGAAAACCTTACTCGCCGTCTGGTTGAGTCCCGTAGCGGCGAACGCCGGGGGCTGCTCGGCGTGCTGGCGGGCAACGAGCATTGGCTGCTCAATCTGCCCGAGGCGGGCGAAATCATGACGCCGTCCGTGCTGGCGCCGGTGCCGCTTACGCACGAATGGTATCGCGGCCTGGTAAATGTGCGCGGCGTGCTGTACAGCGTCGTCGACCTGTCGCGTTTCCACGATGGCCCGCCCATTGCCACACCCGGCGCGCAATCCCGTCTGCTGCTGGTCGGCGCCCGGCAAGGCGTGCATAGCGCCATCCTGGTGTCGCGCGTACTGGGTCTGCGCAACGAAGACGATTTCGAGACCGACGCGCAAGCGGACGATCCACGCCCCTGGGTGAGCGCACATCTACGGGACGCAAACAATCAGCTTTGGCTATGGCTGGACATACCCCAGCTTCTGGCCAACAGCATTTTTCTCGATGCCGGCGTCAATTAGAGGGCACGACATCATTCCTTCCAATAGAATTTGATCTTCCCCTATCCCTCACAAAGATCGGCGAATCAGCAACCGCGGCGGAGCACGGCAAATGGCATTCAAGCTCTTTTCGGATCGTTCGGCTGAGCAGGAGCGGCCCACGGACACCACACTTCTGGAGCAGCACCAGACGGCAGCGGTACGATCGCTGACCGCCGAACGGCTCGCTGCGGAAGCGGGTGAACATCAGCAACCGACAGGCTCCGGTCTGGTACGCCGCTTGGCGTGGCTGTTCGTGATACTGGGGCTGGCGACTGCCGGCCTGATGATCTTCCAGAACTGGCGCATCAGCGGCGTCGCGGGCCAGATTGCGATAACCGGCGAAATGCAGGCGCTCTCGCAACAGATCGCCAAGGCGGGGCAACTGGCGCTCCAAGGGCAGTTGAGCGCCTTCCAGGAATTACAGAGCAGCCGGGATCGCTTCAACGACCTCAGGGACGCCATCTCCCAGGGCGGCGCGTTTTCCAGTGACCGGATGATACGCGTGGTCGATGCCACCGAGCAGCCGCAGCTCAGGAACGTCACCGAATTCTGGACGCAGATGGAGCAGGACGTTCAGTTGATCCTCTCCAAGCAAAGCGAACTGACTTCGCTCACCGTCTCCTCGGAACTCAGCCGCAACACGACCATCATGTTGCAACTGGCCCGGCTGATGGCCGCGCGGACGGCGGCGGACAGCGCATCCTCGCAGGACGTTCAGTCTGCTATGGACTCCCTCGACGGCGACCTGAAGTTGCTCATCGAAGTTCAGTCGGCGAGCAGCCGCCTGAACAGCCAAGCGGCGAATCTTTTCAAGGCCGTCGGCGAATTGGGCGATGCTTTCAGCAGCGTGACGAGCCTTTTCGGCGCGCTCTCGCAAGCGACCCTGATCTGCGCGCTTGCCGCGCTGGTCGTGCTGATCTTCATCGCCAAGGTGTACCGTAAGGAAGTCGCGGCCCGCCAGGCCAGTATCGACCGCCAGCGGCAACACTCCGAGGACGAACGCAACCATACGCAGGCGGCGATCCTTCGCCTGATGAACGAGATGGGCGACCTCGCCGACGGCGACCTCACCATCCGCACCACGGTGTCGGAAGACATCACCGGCGCAATCGCCGACTCGGTGAACTACACCATCGAGGAACTGGCGATGCTGGTGAGCCGGATCAACGACGCTGCGGGCCGCGTGACCACCGCCACCCGCACCGCCCAGCACACCTCGGCAGAACTGCTCGACGCCACCGAGCGCCAATCGCACCAGATCGAGGAAGCCGGCACCACCGTGCAAACCATGGCGCAGCAGATGACCGAATCGTCCGAGCGGGCGCTGCACACCGCCCAGGTCGCCCGCCGCTCGCTGGAATCGGCGCGCAAGGGGGCCGACGCGGTGGAAAACACCATTCGCGGCATGAACGCGATCCGCGAAAAGATTCAGGAAACCTCCAAGCGCATCAAGCGCCTCGGCGAATCCTCGCAGGAAATCGGCGAAATCGTGGAACTGATTTCCGACATTACCGAGCAGACCAACGTGCTGGCTCTGAACGCCGCCATCCAGGCAGCCTCCGCCGGTGAAGCCGGACGCGGCTTCACCGTGGTTGCGGAAGAAGTGCAGCGACTGGCGGAACGCTCCGCCGAAGCAACCAAACAGATCGCGGCCATCGTGAAGACCATTCAGACCGACACCCAGGACGCTGTCGGCGCCATGGAAAACGCCACCCGCGACGTGGTCGAGGGCGCGCGCCTGTCGGACGCCGCCGGTCAGGCGCTGGCCGAAATGGGCCAGGTGTCCATGGACGCAGCCCACCTGATCGAGCAGATTTCCACCGACACGCAGGATCAGGCCGCCGAAGCCATCCGGGTTGCAGAGTCGATGAAGGATATTCTCGCCATCACTGAGCAGACGACCCACGGCACAAAGCAGACTGCGGAGTCGGTCGGACAGCTTGCCGACCTTGCCATCGAACTCAAGGGTTCGGTCTCCGGCTTCAAGGTTTGATCGAGGTTTGAACCAGGTAACAGCACGGGATTGCCTTTCATGACGCAAGCCAACGAACCGGACCTCGGCCCGCTCAGCTGGGTCAGAAGCGAGATCGACCAGGCGCTGACGCGCGCTGCCGACAGTCTCAAACTCGCGGTCGAGCCGGTCGACGGCTCCGCGAAGGTTCAGTTCGCCCAAACCCACCTGCACCAGGTCAACGGGGCGCTGTCCATCATCGGGCTGGACGGCCTGACCAAGTTCGTCGCGGCGCTGGATCTGTTCTTCGCCGCGCTCGTGCGCGGCGAATTGTCGATCGACGAAGATCGAATCAAGCTCGGTCTGCGCGCACTCTCCAGCATCGGCAACTATCTCGACGATCTGATCCACGGCGCGCCCGACCAGCCCTTGCGGCTGCTGCCGCTGTACCGCGAACTGGTGCTCGCACGCGGCGAAGCGACACCTTCTCCCGCCGATCTCTTTTTCCCCGATCTGAGCGTACGCATTCCCCGCCGTAGCGGCACGCCGGAATTCGACACGATGCAGCGCCAGCACCAGCGCCGCACCATGCGCCTGCGCTTCCAGCGCGGCCTGCTCGACTGGCTGCGCCATCCGGACGCCGACCACACCGACGCCATGCGCGCCGCCCTCGCCGGACTCGAAATATCCGAAGACAGTCCCGGCATGCGCGCCCTGTGGTGGGCCGGGCAGGCATTCGTCGACACACTCACCGCCACGCCGCCCGAGGATTTGCTCGCCGCCAAACACCTGTTGTCCCGCCTCGAAGCCCAGTTGCGTCATGCCGGTGACGGCTCGCAAGTGCTGCCCGAACGCCTGCTGCGCGAAATGCTCTACAACATCGCCCGTCAGCCCGCCAGCACGCCGATCCAGCAGGCGGCGCACAAGGCATGGGGACTCGACGCCCTGATTCCCGAAGAAGGCTCGGTCGTCAGCGATCTGCCCCTGGCGCCCTTGCTCCAGGAATTGCACACCCGTCTGACCAGCATCAAGGAGGAGTGGAACACTTTCGGCGAACAGGGCGCGACAGCGCTGTCCGGGTTCACCGCCCAGCTTGAAGCCTTCACGAAATCCACCGCTTCTCTCGGTCGCCCCGTCCTCTACCGCCTGCTCGGCGGCATGTGCCGCTTCGTCAAATGGTTGAGCGCAAACCCGCAACGCTATTCCGAGCCGATCGCGCTTGAGTTCGCCACTGCCTTGCTGCTGGCGGAAACGGCCCTTGACCGCAACCAGCCCGATCCTGGCTTCCAGTCCCAGGTCGGCGACGCGCTCGCCAGGCTGGAGTCGCTCGCCCGTGGCGAAGAAGTCAACGACACCCCCAGCGCGGTAGGCGTCGAATCCGCTCGCAAGCATCAGGAAAAAGAAGCGCTGGCGCAGGTATCGCACGAAATCCTTTCCAGCCTCGCCACCATCGAGCAGACACTCGACGACTTTTTCCGCGACAACGCGAAACGCGCCCCGCTGGAAAACCTGTCTGCGCCCCTGCACCAAATCGAAGGGGCCCTCGCCATACTGGGCGAAACCGATGCCATCACCCTTATCAGGGATGCGGGGGAAACCATCGCCCGCCTGGCGAAGGGCGATTCGCCCGCCGACGACGCCGAACTCGTCGAGCTTGCCCACCATTTCTCGGCGCTGGGCTTTTTCATTCAGTCGCTGCAATACAGCCGGACATCCGTTTCCCATTACCTGCAACCGCAAGCCCCTGCTGCGCCTCGGCAAGAAGCCGAGATCGAGCTTCCCGACCTGCCCGAGATTCCCGCCGTCCACCCTGCCCCGGAGCAGGCAACCCCCGCGTCGCCCGCGCCGACGGACGGGATCGAGACCTTCCCGACTTTCGAGATCGAAACCGGAGAAGAAGCAGAAATCGCAGTCACCCTGGAGCCGCCCCCCTCCATTCCGCCGGTCGCACCCGAAGTCCGGCGTCTGGCCGAAGCGCCCAAGGAAGAACTCGACGCCGAACTGCTGTGCATCTTCATCGAAGAAGCGCGCGAAGTGCTGGAGGCTGTCGCCACTCGACTCGAACAATTGCGGATCGAGCCGAGCAATCGCGGCTATCTCACCGACATCCGCCGCAGCTTCCATACCCTCAAGGGCAGTGGCCGCATGGTCGGCCTGAGCGACCTGGGCGAAGCCGCCTGGGGGATGGAACAAACGCTCAACCGCTGGTTACAGCTCGAATGGCAGGTTACACCGGCGCTATTGCAACTGGTTAGCGGCGCTTACCGCGAATTTCTCGCCTGGGTCACACAGATCGAGGGCAATGCCGGATACCAGCGCGACGTCGCGGCCCTGCTGGCGGAAGCCGAACGCCTGCGCAACAGCGATACGCCAATCGAAAGCCCCGTCAGCGCACAGGCCGCCGCGCCCAAGCCGCTCGAATCCCTGCGGACACCTGAGCAGGCCGCAACGGGGCCGACGGCATCCGGGCAAGAAGATCTGACCGAGACCGTGCTGGACGTGCCCGACATCGTTCTCGAAGCAGGCGACAACGAGCCGGATTTCACCCGCACGCAGCTCGCGCCCGACGACATCGCTTTCGAGATCGAAGGTATTGATCTCGTCGACCTTGACGAAACCGAACCCGCCGACGCGGCCCCACCCGCCAAGCCGGATGCCGCCCGCGATCAGGCCAGACCCAACGACGACGTCACTTTTGAGTTCGACGACATCGGTTTCACTCCCCCAAGCGAAACCGGAATCGCGTCCGGCAAAATTACCTTCAGGTTCGAGAATGACGGCGCCCCCGCAACGGAACCGAAAGCCGTCCACGAGCAGACCGCGCCCGAAGAAGTCACTTTCGAGCTTGAGGATATCGACTTCGAACTCGGAACGCCGGAAACAACCCTCGCGCCCGGCGCCGAACCCGAAGCCTCTGGAACGGACGCGAGCGAACCGGCTGAAGAAGTCACTTTCGAGCTTGAGGATATCGACTTCGAACTCGGAGCACCGGAAACAACCCTCGCGCCCAGCGCCGAATCCGAAATCTCCGAAACGGACGTGAACGAACCGGTCGAAGAAGTCACTTTCGAGCTTGAAGATGCCGGCCTCGAACCGGAGATGCCGGAAGCAACCCCCGCATCCAGCGCCGAACCCGAAATCTCCGAAACGGACGTGAACGAACCGGCCACGCCCAATGCAACATCGTCGGCAGTGCCCAGATTCACGCCATTCAGTTTCGAGCCGTTCCGGTTTGAGCCTTTCCCTTCGTTCGACACGGACGAAACGCCGGACGAAAGCGGAGAAAGCAACCCCTCTGTCACCTCCGCACCATTACGAACCGAACCCGAGTCCGACACCCTGTTCATCGGCGGCACCGAAATCTCCAAAGCGCTTTTCGACCTGTACGTAACCGAAGCGCAGATGCACATCAATACGCTGCATCAGGAATTCGATCATCTCGGCGTCAATCCCACCCTGCTCTTGTCGGAAGCAGCCCTGCGTGCCGCGCACTCGTGCGCGGGTATCTCCGGCACCGCGCACTGCACGCCGCTTTATCAACTCGGCAAGGCGCTGGAACACGCGCAGCAATGGCTCCACGACCATCAGCGCGCGCCCACGGACAACGAACTGGCGCTGTTCAGAAGCAGCGCCAACACGCTCGACGCCATGCTGACCGAGGTCATCGGCCTGCGCATGCCGCTGGCAGCGCCGGAACTCATTGAGCAGCTAGACCGGGTCGGTCGTGCGCCAATCGACAGCGAAGCCGCTCCCAGGGTTTCCGACGACAAAGCCATCGTGGAAGCCGCGACGAAGATCTTCCCCGAAGCCGCCCGGGCCGCGCTCGCGCCGAAGCCGGCCATACCGGACAGCCCGCTGCCCGTGGTACACGACGAGATCGACGAACAGTTACTGCCGATCTTCCTCGAAGAAGCCGGGGAACTACTCAGCAACCTGCACAGCACCCTGCACACCTGGAACAGCGATCTCCGCAACGCCGAACACGCCAAGCTCGTCAAGCGGTACCTGCACACCCTGAAGGGCAGTGCGCGGATGGCCGGGGCGATGACCTTGGGCAACCAGGTACACCAGCTTGAATCCCGCGTCGAATCGGCACTCACAGCCGAACAGGACGTCCCGGCCCTCATCGACGAAATAGCCTCCGCGCTGGACACCGCCGAACAGACAATCGGCATACTCGCAACGGGTAGCCCCGAGCACGAAGCACCCACTGCGATCCCTGCGACGCCTGCCAGCGCGCCTGCGGAAGAAGCGGAAGCGGTCACGCCAGCCAAACCCGCCACAGTCGCTACCCCTACCGTGCCGCCGGTGATTCTCTTTCCGGGCGGAAAACCGTCTGCCACACCGGTCGCCGCTACCGCCCAAGTGGCCGAAGGCGAAGCCACCAACGTCGCCCTGCGCGTCCGGGCGGATCTGATCGACAACTTCGTCAATGACGCCAGCGAAATTGGCGTCGCGCGCACCCGCATCGAAGGAGAACTGCGCAACCTGCACCGCAGCATGCTCGACCTCACCGAAAACGTCATCCGTCTGCGCAACCAGTTGCGCGAAATCGAGTTGCAGGCCGACGTACAAATGCAGACCCGCATTGCCCAGGCCGAAAGCAAGCATGCCGAATTCGATCCGCTTGAAATGGATCGTTACACGCGCTTGCAGGAATTGACGCGGATGATGGCCGAGAGCGTCAACGACGTCACCACGGTGCAGCAAACCCTGCTGAAAAACCTCGACAGCGCCGATTTTGCCCTGCACAGCCAGGCGCGCACCACGCGCGAACTGCAACAGGCGCTGATGCAGGTACGCATGGTGCCGTTCGACAGCCTTGCCGTGCGCCTGTACCGCATCGTGCGCCAGAGCGCCAAGGAACTGGGCAAGCGCGCCAACCTTGACATCCGCGGCGGCGGCATCGAAATCGACCGTAGCGTGCTCGACCACATCGTTGCGCCGCTCGAACACCTGCTGCGCAACTCACTCGCGCACGGTATCGAATCGCCGGAAGTACGCCGCAATCTGGGCAAGCCTGAAATCGGCCAGATCACACTCACGGCGCGCCAGGAAGGCAACGAAATCGTGATCGAACTGGCCGACGATGGCGCCGGCCTGAACTTCGCGCGCATCTCCGAGCGCGCCCGCCAGCGCGGCCTGCTCGGCCCCATCGAAGTCGCCGACGAACGGCGGCTCACCAACCTGATCTTCGTCGCTGGCTTTTCGACCGCCGAACAGGTATCGACCGTCTCCGGGCGCGGCGTCGGCATGGACGTGGTGAAAGCCGAAACCGCAGCAGTTGGCGGTCGCATCGACGTCGCCACCACGCCGGGGTCCGGAACGCTGTTCAGCATTTTCCTGCCGCTCACCCTGGCCGTCACTCAGGCCCTGCTGGTGCGTTCGGGCAACCAGCACTACGCGATCCCGGCCAGCATGATCTCGCAAATCGTGGAACTGAAGGCCAATGCGGTCGAGCACCTGCGAACCGAGGGCAGTTACGAGTGGCAAGGCCAGCAGTACGCCTATCACTACTTGGCGAACCTGCTCGGCGACCGCAGCGTCCAGCCGGAAATCGGTCGTTACAGCTGGGTGCTGTTGCTGCACTCTGGTTCGCAGACCCTGGCGCTGCACGTGGATGCCCTGCGCGGCCACCAGGAAATCATCGTCAAGAACGCCGGCCCGCAACTGACCCGCATCGTCGGCATGTCCGGCGCCACCGTCCTCGGCAACGGCGAAATCGTGCTGATCATCAACCCGGTCGCCATGGTGAGCCGCGAGATCATCTACGGCCAGACCGCAGTGCCTGTCACATCGGCGCCAGCGTTGCCGCCCCACGAACCGACGGTCATGGTGGTCGACGATTCGCTCACCGTGCGCAAGATCACCACCCGCATGCTCGAACGCGAAGGCTATCGCGTCATCACCGCCAAGGACGGGGTCGATGCCATCGAGACCCTGATCGACGACATCCCCGACGTGATCCTCTCCGACATCGAGATGCCGCGCATGGACGGCTTCGAGTTCGTCCGCAACCTCCGTGCCGACACCAGACTGAGGAAAGTGCCGGTCATCATGATCACCTCGCGCCTGGCGGACAAACACCGCGACTACGCGATGGAAATTGGCGCCAATCACTACTTGGGCAAACCCTATCAGGAAGACGAACTGCTTGGCCTGATCGCCAGCTACACCCACCGTTCCTGAGCGGTGCATGGCGGCGTTCGCGCTCCAATTCGCACGCGCGCCAACTGTGACAGCGTAGAATACGGGCATGGATACCGTTTCGAGCAACCTCACACACCACTTTCTGGTCGCCATGCCGCACATGGCCGATCCGCATTTCGCGCGCACCCTTACCTACATCGCCGAACACAACGAACAGGGTGCACTCGGCGTCATTGTCAACCGTCCACTCGACATGACATTGGGAACCCTGTTCGAGCGCGTGGAACTCAAACTCGACGCCGAAGGCTTCACCGCGCAGCCTGTCTATTTCGGCGGCCCGGTGCAGACCGATCGCGGCTTCGTTCTCCACCGCCCCACCGGCGACTGGCATTCGACCCTGCGGGTCAACGACGAAATCGGCCTCACCAGCAGCCGCGACGTCCTGCAAGCCATCGGCAGCAAAGGCGAACCGCGCGAAGTGTTGGTCAGCCTCGGTTTCGCGGCCTGGACGGCCGGCCAGCTCGAACAGGAACTCGCCGACAACGCCTGGCTCACTATCCCTGCCGACATGTCCATCATCTTCGGCCTGCCGCCCGAAGAACGCCTGTCAGCCGCCCTGCACAAGCTCGGCATTGATCTCACCCAACTCAGCGTGGTCGCCGGGCATGCCTGAGGGCGCGCCAGTCGTTACCCATCCCCTGCCCGCGCGCGGCTGTCTTCTCGGTTTCGACTTCGGCCTCGCCCGCATCGGCATCGCCACGGGCGAACTCGAAACGGGACTTGCCAACGCCCTCGCCACTGTCGCCGACGAAACCAATACCGCACGCTTTGCCGCCATCTCCCGCCTGATCGGCGAATGGCGGCCCGTCGCCCTCATCGTCGGCCTGCCCCACCCGCTCGATGGCGCGGGTGAACACACCCTCGCCCCACACTGCCGGCGTTTCGCCAACCAACTGCATGGCCGTTTTGGCCTGCCGGTGATCTTCGCCGACGAGCGTCTCAGTTCGGTCGAAGCCGAACGCGACCTGCTCGCCGCTGGCGTACGGCGCTGGCAAGCGCGCAAGAAAAAACTCGACGCTGCGGCGGCCCGCCTTATCCTGCAACACTTTCTGGACTCACACCGACATGCAATTTCCTGACGCAGAAGCACTCTGCCGCATCCTGGCCGAGCAAATCCGCCCGCAGATCCAGCCGAACACCGTCCTGATCGGCATCCGCACCGGCGGCGAATGGCTGGCGCGCCAACTGCACACCCTGCTGGGCCTCAAGGAGTCGCCCGGCGCCATCGACATCTCCTTCTACCGCGACGACTACGGCGCAAGGGGGCTGCATGGCCGCCCGCAACGCGCCGACATCCCGTTCTCCATCGAAGACGCGGCGGTCATCCTCGTCGACGACGTCCTCTACACCGGTCGCACCACCCGCGCCGCCCTCAACGAAGTCTTCGACTTTGGCCGCCCGGCCAGCGTCGAACTGGCGGTGCTCGTCGACCGTGGCGGACGCGAATTGCCGATCGCCGCCCGTTATTGCGCCCACACCCTGCCCGAACCGTTACCCGCGTCGCAAAACCTGCAACTGGAACAGACGGAAGACGGCAACCTGACCCTGAGGTTGATCGATGCATAACCCACAGCTCAACAGGCACGGCGAACTGCAACACCTGCTTACCCTCGACGGTTTGCCGCGCGAAGTCATCGTCAGCATCCTCGACCACGCCGCGCCGTTTACCGAGGTCGCCGAACGCGAAGTAAAAAAACTGCCCTTGCTGCGCGGCAAGAGCATCTTCAACCTGTTCTTTGAAAACTCCACTCGCACCCGCACCACCTTCGAGATTGCGGCCAAGCGCCTCACCGCCGACGTCGTGAACCTCAACGTCTCGACCAGTTCCACCGCCAAGGGCGAAAGCCTGCTCGACACCATCGACAACCTCTGCGCGATGCACGCCGACATGTTTGTCGTGCGCCACGCCGCCAGCGGCGCGCCGGTGCTGATCGCCCAGCACCTTCTGGCCACCGGGCGCGATCACATCCACGTCATCAACGCCGGCGACGGACGGCACGCACACCCCACTCAGGGGCTGCTCGACATGTACACCATCCGCCACTACAAGCGCGACTTCGGCAACCTCATCGTCGCCATCGTCGGCGACGTGCTGCACTCGCGGGTGGCACGCTCCCAGATCGCCGCGCTCGGCACGCTCGGCGTCCCCGAAATACGGGTCATCGCCCCCAAAACCCTGCTGCCGACCGCCATCGAAACTATGGGCGTGCGCACCTTCAACGACATGCGCGAAGGCTTGCGCGGCGTCGACGTCGTCATGATGCTGCGGCTCCAGAACGAACGCATGGCGGGCGCGCTGTTGCCCACACCGCAGGAATACTACAAAGTCTGGGGACTCACGCCGGAGAAGCTCGAACTCGCCAAGCCAGACGCCATCGTCATGCACCCTGGGCCGCTCAACCGCGGCATCGAAATCGACTCCGCCGTCGCCGATGGCGCGCAGGCGGTCATCCTGCCGCAAGTGACTTTCGGCATTGCCGTACGCATGGCGGTCATGAGCATGCTCGCCGGTCAATGAGGAACAAGCGATGAAAATCCGCATCACCAATGGCCGGGTCGTCGATCCCGCGCACCAAATCGACCGCGTTCAGGACGTCTTCATCGCCGAAGGCAAAATCGTCGCCCTGGGTCAGGCCCCCGACGGCTTCGCCGCCGAACGCACCCTTGCCGCCGACGGCCTCGTCGTCGCCCCCGGCCTGATCGACCTTGCCGCCCGCCTGCGCGAACCGGGCTTTGAATACCGCGCCACCCTCGAATCCGAACTCGACGCGGCCATGGCTGGCGGCGTCACCAGCGTGGCGATTCCGCCCGACACCGACCCCGCCCTCGACGAACCGGGCCTGGTCGAAATGCTCTGCTACCGCGCCAAAAAGCTCAACCGCGCCCACATCTACCCCGTCGGCGCTCTGACCATCGCGCTCAAGGGCGAACGCCTCTCCGAAATGGCCGAACTGGTCGAAGCCGGCTGCGTCGCCTTCTCGCAGGCCAACGAACCCATCGTCGACCATCTGGTGCTGATGCGCGCCATGCAGTACGCCGCCACCTTCGGCTTTCGCGTCTGGCTGCAACCGCTCGCGCCCTTCCTCACACGCGGCGGCTTTGCGCACGACGGCGACGTTGCCAGCCGTCTCGGCCTGCCCGGTATCCCCGTCGCCGCCGAAACCGTAGCGCTTTTCACCTACCTGCAACTGGCCAAGGCCACCGGTGCGCGCCTGCACGTCACCCGCCTGTCGAGCGCCGAAGGGCTCCGCCTGATCGACCAGGCGCGCGCCGACGGCATGGACGTCACCTGCGACGTGTCGATCAACCACCTGCACCTGTGCGACCGCGACATCGGCCACTTCAACACCCACTGCCACCTCGTACCGCCGTTGCGCAGCCCGCGCGACCGCGACGCCCTTGCGCGCGCCCTCGCCGATGGGCGCATCAATGCCCTGTGCTCCGACCACACCCCGGTCGACGACGATCACAAACTCAAACCTTTCAGCGAATCGGAACCAGGTGCGACTGGCCTCGAACTGCTGCTGCCGCTCACCCTGAAATGGGCTGGGAAACACAAACTACCGCTTCTCGTCGCGCTGGCGCGGATCACCTCGGATGCGGCGCGGCTTGTCGGCATCACCAAAGCCGGTCACCTCGCCCCCGGCGCGCGCGCCGACGTCTGCGTGTTCGACCCCGCCGCCCGCCACATCATCAGCCGCGACAGCCTCAAGAGCCAGGGCAAAAACACACCTTTCCTCGGCGAAGAACTGCCGGGACAGGTGCGCTACACGCTGGTGGAAGGGCAGTTGATGTTCGAGCGGTGACGAGGACGTACTAGCGCGGCGGCGTTTGAACCTGTCGTCACCCCATCACATCTCGACTCTATCCGTTTCCTGAAGCGACCCCATGAGGCGACCTCCGGGCAAACACCCGCCCTGATGCCCGCAAGTGGTAGCCGGGGGTGAAAGGCGCACCGGCTTAGAAGTCCAGCGCCCGTCGCGCTTTCGCTCCTGTGGTGCCGCCCAAAGGCAAAACGCCGCGCCCCGGCAGTTTCTCCGGGGCGCGGCGTTGATGGGCCAAGAGACTCTCGTTTTTACCGGTCGCGGTCGGGAGCGAAAGGATCAGCCGGTGCTTCCGGTCTCGGAGCGCGACGAACCGGAGCGGGTTCTTGCGGTTGTTCCAGGCGCTTCACATGTGTGGCAGCTTCGCCGCGCAGGCTGTCCAAGCCAATCATGCGCCGACGCATTTCAGCACCCACCTGACGCACGTCCTTCCCAGTGCGAATCACGCGCGGCGTGAGCATCACGATCAACTCGGTGCGTTTGGTGGTTTCATTGGTAGAACGGAAAAGCGCGCCAAGAAGCGGGATGTCCTTCAACAGCGGCACGCCGCTCTTGCCACTCGTCTTCTTGTCACGGATAAGACCGCCAAGGACGATGGTTTCGCCTGAACGCACCGCGACCTTGCTCACGATGGTGCGCTGGTCGAAAGTGGGCTGCCCATTGACGCCCGCCTGCGCGCCAACGTCGACGATTGACTGGTCAACATCCAGTGTCACCATGTCGCCAGAGTTGACCGAAGGTTTGACGCTGAGCAGCACGCCAGTATCGCGGTATGTGGTCTGCTGGATGTTGGTTCCACCATCCGTCACCACCTCGGCGGACTGCACCGGCACCTGGTCGCCGACCTGGATCGTGGCAGTGTGGTTGTCGAGCACCATCACGTTGGGGTTGGACAACACGTTGAGCAGAGACTTTTCGGCGAGTGCGTTGAGCACGACACGAATATCGCCGGCACCGTTGAGCAGGGTATAGGCAAACCCCGCCGCAGGGTTGGCCAGCATCTGATTGGCGGCATTGTACAGCCCGCCCTTGCCACTATAACCGTCCTTGAAGGTGTCGTTGAAATGCCACTGCAAGCCATATTGCAGGTCATCATTCAAGGTGACTTCGATGATGGAGGCTTCGATCAGCACTTGTGTGGGCGCAGAATCGAGACGGCGCAGGGCTTCCTCGATGCGGCGGTAATCGCGCTGGTTGGCGTAGATGAGGAGCGCGTTCTTGTTCGGATCGGCCACGACGCGGACGTTCTCGCCGAGGGCAACCTGGGTGATGGTGGCGCCATTGTTGTTGCCGTTGCCGCCCAGGGACGAGCCGCTGCCCAGCCCGCCACTGCCGCCGAGGCGGCCACTGGCATTCGCGCCGTTCGAGGAATTCATGAAGCGCGAGGCGTTCGGCAGGCTGTTGGCCACGCCCGCGCCGCCGAAGAAGGGGTTCGGCATTGAGGTGGAATCGCCATACAGGCCGTTGAGCAGGTTCGCCAAGTGCTCCGCCGAGCCGTTCTGCACTGGGTAAATCCAGAGACGGGATTCGCCGTTGCCTTCGCTGGGACGGTCGAGACGCTCAATCCAGGTTTTGACCAGGTTGAGGTAGTGCGCGCGCGGCGTGACAACCATGAGGGCGTTGAGACGCTCGATTGGCACGATGCGGATGAGTCCCTGCAACGGCCCGGCTGCACCCTCCTTCGCTTTCCCGCCCACACCCATGGCGGCCATGGCGGCGGGCGGCATGCCCGGAGCCGCGCCGAACTGCGCATTGGGGCTGCCCTGCTGGTCGTTATCTGCGGAAGACGATGCCTTCGTTTCCGCGCCGATCAATGCCTGCAAGGCGGATTCAACCTCGCCCACCGTGGTGTGGGTGAGCGGAAAGAGCCCCACCGACATGCCCTTGAAGAAATCGACGTCAAAGGTGCGGATGATTTCGAGCCAGCCATCAATTTCGTTGCGGGTGCCGGAGAGCACGAGCAGGTTACGCGTGGTGTCGACGCGTTGCAGGGCGTCCTGCCCAGTGATCGGACGCAGGATTTCGGCCATTTCTGCTGCGCCGATGTATTGCAGCGGCACGAGCAGACTGCCGCCACTGGCGGGCAGATCCTTGCTGGAAGCCGGCAGGCGCGGCACGGCTTTCAGCGCCTCGATATTGCCAACCTGGTAACGGCCCGAGGCGTCGGCCCGCAGGGCGATGCCGTTGGCCTGAAGCACGGATTCAAGCAGGGGAATGACTTCGGAACGCGCTACCGGCCCCTGGGTGCGCAGGGTGACTTCACCGCCCAACGGCGTCACGATGGAATAGTCGAGCCGGAGAAGATCGCCAAGCACGGCGTGCACGACCTCGGTGACGGGAGCCTGCTCGAAGCTCAACGTCACCGCCTCGCCCTTGGCGGCAATCGAGCCGCGCGCCGAGGGCGTGTTGATCATGGCGTCGCTGCCGGGGAACAGGGTGGGCGCGGTACGCTCATCCCCGGCATCGCGCAAGGCTGCCGGAAGCAGCGGGTCTGGGGAACCGGCACGGTTGGAGGACGCGTTCTGACCGTCGTCGCCAGGGGAGACATGTGTACACCCGGCAAGAACCAGCGCCAGCAAAGCGGTAAGGATCGGTTTCGCGTACATGATTCTCACACTGTAAAGGCCATATGAAACTACATGATCGCTACCCCCTCCCCCGAGGAGCCACGATTTTCCGTCAACACGATAGACATTCTGCCCCCAGATGGATGGCCCGTGAAGCGTTTCCGCTCTGGAGTGTGAAAAATGTCCCATTTCCGCACAGATCCACTCGCGCGGTTTTCCGCAATTATCTTCGCTCTGACGCCGATACGCAAAGTGTTACTTGCCACATGTGTGTTTTTTACGGCGGCGGCTGGATGCCCTGCCGCATCAAGGCTTCACGGTAGGCCGCTTCCGCACCCTGAGGCAAGCCGGCGTTCGGCTGGGGAGGGTTGCCGCCGGGCGCAGGCGCTCCGGGCTGGATGAAGGACGGCGCTTGTGGCGGATAATTGCCACCAGGCGGCACCCCGGGCTGTATGAAGGACGGCGCTTGTGGCGCTCCGGGCGGCATGAAGGACGGCGCTTGTGGCGGATGATTGCCACCAGGCGGTGCCCCGGCGGCAGATTGCTGGTCGTGCCGGTACATCAGTTGCAGGTCGTGCGTTTCGTCGCCGCGCACGAAGTGCGCGACATTGTTCCGGATGCGTTTGAGCGTCCAGCCGTCGACATCCTCGCCCTGACGCACGCGAAACTGCGAACCGCCGCTCGAAATGATGGCGACGCCGCCTTCGGGTTCGGAGGCGATGCCGACCAAACGGGCGTCGCTCAGCGAACCGGCCTCGACAGACGCATCTTCTGTGCCGGAAAAAGATTGCGCCTGCGCCTGCCGACCGGGCAGGAACAGGGGGCGCTCGACGATGGCTTCGACAACGGCGGGAGCCGGCTCGGGACGGACGATGACATGGGTCGCAAGCACTGCCGGGTCGGGGATAAGCGGCTTGGGCCAGGCGCGCGCCTGGCCGCAGATCAGCCAGTAAACAACGATCAACACACCCAGCCCGAAGCAGACGCCGCCCAGAAACGCAACGGGATTGAGGAAGCGAATGGGTAACAAACCCGGTTTCACGACGCCTGCCTCAGCACGCAGAACCGCGCCTGCACGATCAGGCGTCCGTCGGCGCTGCGGGATCGGGCCGGCATGAGGGTGAGGCTATCGACGTACACCGCTGGCGCCTGCTGCGCCAACGTCTGCAAAAGCTGCTGCAATTGTTCGTGCGAGGACTCGAAGCTCATCGCCACCACGACCTGCTCAAAGCCGTTTTCCTCCCTGCCCTCGATGACCTGGCTGCCGCTGATCGCCACGCCAGCGCTGTCCGCTGCGGTGCGCAGACGTTGTTGCAGATCGGTGCCAACCCGGTCTGATGGCATGTCGTCGGAATAGGCCGTCGCCGACAGTGCTTCTTCGGCAGCCTCACGCGCCTCCCGCACCCGATCCGCTGCGTCGCGCAGCCCGAGCAGCCGGGCAAGCCGGGGTTCGCCCTGTTCAAGGACGGTGTTGGCCGAAAACCACTGGTGTGCAAGGTAGCCGACGATGACGAGCACAGGCACGAGCACGGCGAGGACGGACAGGCCAACGGACAGGTTCGCGCGGCTGCGGAAAAAACGGGAGGAGGAAAAAGCGCGCATCGGCATCATGCTCCCGGAGCGTCCGCGCCGTCTGCGCCGTCCGGTTCTTCCGGTTCAGGGTCGGCCACGTCGCTAAAGCGAAATTCGATCGAGAACGATTCCCGCCCGCTCACCGGGTCGCGGGTGATCGCTGCGGGCGCACGCGCATCGTGGAAACCGGGCTGCGCGGTCAAGGTTTCCATGATCTTGGCGGCATTGTCGGCCAGCCCGGCGATGGTGACGCTGCGGCCATGCAGTTCAAGGCGGGTCAGGTAAACGGAATCAGGCAACAGCACCGACAGGCGGCCAAGCAGCGCCTGGGGATCGGGATGGCCGCTGGCATACGCAGCCACCACCGACATGCGGGAATTGGTTTCCGACAGTGCATCGCGGTCGTCCACCGCCGACGCCGCTGCCTGCCCCACGGTGTCGAGCCGGGCGTTGAGGTCGGAGACGTCCCACTGTTTACGCAGCACGGGCGAAGCGAGCAGCGCCAGCACAAGAATGACGGCCAACGCCGCGCAGACGCCGATCTTCCAGTAACGGCGGCGAGTCCGCGCCATGCGCCACCCCTCGCCATAGCCTTGCAGGACGATGGGCGCGTTTCCGGCGGCATCCTTGGCCCAGACTTCGATTTCGGACAGGTAACGCGGGTTGACCGCGCGGGTGAGAAAATCATCCACATGACCGCGCGAGGCCATGACCAGTTCGACTCGCACGCCCGAATCCGTTGGCATCGAACGCCAGCCCCACACGGTTTTTTCGGGCGGAAAAGGGCTGGCCCCGGTCAGCGCCAGTTCAATGGCTTCCTGTTGCGCCGCAGCAACCAAGGACGGCATCGGCAGGGTGCGGCGCAACAGCAGCCCCTCGGGCAGCACGATGGCGTTGGCGAGGTGCTCGCCCGCCCGCGCCCCAGGGGGCCAGATAGCCCTGTTGCCGTCGGGGTAGCGCACGCGCACCGGCTCGGGCGGCAACAGGCGGGCGAAAAACGGCCATTGCAGGGCCTCGCTCCAGCCCTGACGCAGGAAAGCCGGAACCTGGGCCAGATCGAACCCGAAAAGCACGAGGTTGCGATGCGGCGACGCCATGTTCAGGGGACGCCTGTCGCCAGGGCGAAACGCACCGGCTCCGCGCGTATCGTCTGCCAGGGCGTACCGTCCGGGTCGGATCGGAGCAGCACCCAACGTCCACGCACGGCGCGCCGGTCTCCGTCCACCGGAATCGACGCCAATACGTGCAAGACATTACCCACGCTTCCCGCCCTCAGGAATGTCGGTTCGAGTCTGGAGGTGTCGATGCCGGATTCTCCCGCATCGCGCGCCATGGCGATGCGCCTTGCCTCGCTCTCGTTGCCCTGACACAGCACGACGAGCATCGGCGCAGGAGCCGCCATGGGGTTGACACCCGCCCCACCCGAAGACCAGACGGTTACAAACGGTTGGATTCTAGCAAAGAGATCGAAATCGACGCCGAGGACTTGCAGCAGATCCTCGGGTACGAGGAAGTGGCCGTTGCGCGGACGCCAACCCAGCCCGGCTGCGGCATAGCTGGTGGCCTCCGCCCCGTGCGGCAAAGGGTCTTCGTCGTTGTCGCGCCAGTCAATGATGCGCTGCGCCAGTTGGAGCGCATCGGCGGGCGGCAAGCCGACGCCATGCGTGAACAGGGTCTGCAACAGGTTTTCCGGTGCGTTGTTGAGATCGACGTAGCCGGAGGCGGGCACAGTTTCGACTTCGATATCCACGCCATCGAAGGTGTAGTGTGTGCGCAGGAGGCGATCCGGCAGCGGCTCGGCGCTCATCCAGTCGAGCACCGCGAGCTGGATTGCCGCATCGCCGAGCGCCTCCGCCCGCCCGCTGTCGAGCCGGAGTTGCGTTTCCGCCATTTCGCCGTGCGAGATCGTCAGCAGGCTGACCACCAGCACGGTGAGCGCCGCGACGATCCACAGCACCGCGATGAGTGCAAAGCCATGACCGGTCGAACGGGAAATGAGCCGCTGCGTCTTCACCATCCGGCGCTCATGGCGAAGGCTGCGGTTGGGACGGGCTGATCTGTCCGCTGGCGAGGACGCGCTTGCCGCCCGCCGCATCAATAGCCCCAACGGTCGAGACCATGGGGGGCCAGACCAGGCCATCGCTCACAAGTTCGATGCGCACCCGCGCCGGCAGGTTTTCGGTGTCTTCCCAGGATTCGCTCCATACCGCTTCCTCGTCGGCCCGGGCGGGGTGGCTCTGGTAGTCGATGCGAAAGCCGGTGACACGTTCGGCCAGTGTCTGAACCTGTATGTCCGACAGGGTGGGCGGATTGTCCTTGACGTAAGGCGCGTAACGCAGCATCAGCGCCATGCCGGACGCCACAGGCTCCGTCCCGAGCTGGAAAAGATGCAGACCGCCAACGCCGTAACGCGCAGGCATACTGCCAAGCCACTGGATCATCATCGGCCCGCCGCGAAAATGAATCACTTCGCTCTGATCCGGAAGCTGCTGTTTGATCTGACCAATGGAAGAGGACAGCGTGGCGCGCAGGAATTCGCCCACCAGCCATTCGCGTCCGCTCTTGCCTGCATGCCCGTCGAGACGGGTGGCGGTTTTTCCCAGGGTGGCGAAGGCGCTCACCAGTCCCAACATGATGAGCGACATCAGGGCCAGCGCGATGATGATTTCGATCAGGGTGAAGCCCCGTGCGCACCGGCGCGGCGGGTTAGATGCTGCTGTCATGAAAGACTCCCCGCCGCTCAAGCCGCTCAATTTTCCGTCTGCCGTTCCGAATCCAGCGGCGAGCGGCGCTCGGGCAACAGGCTCGCCAGTGTCAGGCCGCGCCGGCCCTTGTCCCAACTGACGTTCACTTCGATCCGGTGCAGTGCCCAGCCTTCTTGGCCCACGGGTGGCGCGGGCCGGAAAGGCGCGGTGACGAGACGCCAGTCCATGCCGCCGACGCTGCCGGCGTCCCGCAGGCCCGCAGAGGGCGCACTCCACTGCCCGTCGAGCAGCGTCCGCGCCAGCGCGGTGGCGCGGGTGCGCGCCTCGGCTTCGAGCACGCTGCGCAACGCCCCGCCTCCGGCCTGATAGAGTGCGCCGAGCGACATCGCCATGATCGACATGGCGACGACGACTTCGAGCAGGGAAAAACCGCCTTGGGAACGTTTCATCCAGAAACTTCCACCTGCGTAACTGAACCGAACAACCAGTCGACCCGCAGGCGCACGCCCGCGCCCTGCCCGCGCAGAAGGTCGACGCTGCCGCCGGTTGCGCCGCCTTCGGGGTGAAAGCGGATGTGGCCGCGCCCGCGCCCGTCGATTTCCTGCCCGGCGACGGTGAACTGCACGCTGACCGAAGCCGGGAAGCGGCCCAGTTCCCGGTCGCCCACGCCGTAGGTGCGCGTCCCCGGATCGACGTAGAACACCGCCGGCTGCCCGCTGCGCACGGCCTCGATGCGCGCCGTGTTCATGGCGGCGAGTACGCCGCGCAAGGCGCCACGGTATTCCATGGAAGCGTACATTTTCGGGTAGGCGACAACCGTTGCCCCGATGGCGAGGCTCGCCACGGTCAACGCCACCATCAGTTCGAGCAGGGTGAAGCCGCGCTGGCGCGCGCGGCAAAGGGAGCAAAAACCGCGACGCGCAACCGGTCTCTTACCAGTTGCCGACATCGGCATTCTCGCCCTCGCCGCCGGGTGCCTTGTCCGCACCCAGGGAGTAGATGTCGATTTCGGCGTTCCGACCGGGAACCTGGTAGAAATAATCGTTGCCCCAAGGGTCTTTCGGCACCTTGTTCTTGTCGAGATAAGGGCCGTTCCAGCCCGGCGCAGCAGACGGACGAGCCACCAGGGCGGTGAGTCCTTCCGCCGCGTTCGGGTAGCGGCCAACGTCGATCTTGAACATTTTCACCGCATTTTCGAGATCCTTGACCTGCACACTGGCGGTCTTCGACTTCGCACCGCCAAGCTGATTCATCACTTTCGGCCCGACGATGCCGCCGAGCAGGGCCAGGATGGTCAACACGACCAGTAGTTCGATCAGGGTAAAACCCGCTTGGCGGGCGACGTTCATCGGGCGAAATTTGCGCAGGTTCATGATCTGTAACTTTCCGGTCTGGTTGGAGGTTCGATTGTAGTCGTTACCCCGCCAATTCGTTCACCGATAGGATGCCGAGCAGGATGGAGACGATGATCGCGGCGATCGCCGCCCCCAGGATGAGGATGAGCAGCGGTTCGAGCAGGGCGAGCATGCGCTTGATGCCGACCTCGACCTCGCCGTCGTAGACGCGCGCCAGTTCGAGCAGCATGGCGTCAAGCCGCCCGGTTTCCTCGCCGAGCCGCACCATGTTGAGCGCCAGCGGCGTAAACAGCCCCGTCGCCCGCAAAGCGTCGGCGAGCCGCCCGCCCTGCTTGATCGCTGGCGCGACGCTTTCCATGGCCGCGCGCAGCCTGTAGTTGGACATGGTGTCGGCGGCAATCCGCAGCGCCGTGACGATAGGCACGCCGTTGCCGAGCAAAGTGCCCATGCTGCGGGTGAAACGGGTGGCTTCGTATTTCTGGGTCAGCGCGCCGGTCACTGGCAATTTCAGCAGCCAGTCGTCACGCCGGATACGACCGGCAGGCGACGCGAGCCATTGCCGCAGGGCGGCGACAAGCGCCGTCACGGCGAGGGCGATCGCCCACCACCAAGCGGAAAAGAAATGTCCGACTGCGACGATGATTCGTGTCGGCAGCGGCAAGGCCTCGCCCATATCACTGAACAGCGTCTCGAACTGCGGCACAACGAAGCCCAGCATCATGAAAACCGAGATTGCCGCGACAAACACGAGGATCGCCGGGTAGATCAGGGCCGAAACCACCGACTCGCGCAGGGCCTTGATGCGTTCAAGGTGTTCGGACAGCCGGCTCAACACTTCGGCGAGTTGGCCACCGGTTTCGCCAGAACGCACCATATTGATATAGAAGTCGCCGAACAGCGCCTGATGCGGCGTCAATGCCTGCGACAGGCCCTTGCCCGCCTTGACCGACTTGAAAATATCCTCGACCAGCGCGCCCACCGAAGGCCGCGGCGCCATGCCGATCAACACCCGCAAGGCGCGGTCGAGCGGCAGGCCCGCGCGCAGCATCACTGCCAGTTCGTTGGTGAGCACGTGGATATCGGCGCTGGCGACACCCCTGTCGCGCCCCCGGAACACGGGCGCGGCATCGGCGGCAGTCGGCGCGCGCCCAGTCACATCGACCGCCCTTGCCTCCGTCACCTTGAGTGGCGTGAGTCCCTGCCCCAGCAACTGCCTGCTGACCGCCTCGCGGCTGGCGGCGGAGGTTTTCCCCTCCTGGACGCTGCCATCGGCCCTTGCAGCACGCCAGACAAATTCAGGCATCGCCCTGATCCTGGGTGACGCGCAGCACTTCTTCGAGCGAACTGGTTCCGGCCACCACTTTGCGCAGCCCGTCTTCGTAGAGGGTCAACATGCCGCCTTTGCGCGCGACGTTGTGCAGCGTGGTGGCGTCGGCCCCGGAGAGGATGGCTTCGTGCGCGGCGGCGTCCATGACGAACAGTTCGTGAATCGACGTGCGCCCAAGGTAGCCGGTGTGCTTGCACGCGGCACAGCCGCTGGCGACGTAGGCCGTGTTGACGCCGGGAGCCATGAAGCGCACGAGACCGGTTTTCTGCATCACGTCGGTCGCCAGCGCCACGGGCTTGCGGCAATGCGGGCAGAGGCGGCGCACCAGCCGCTGCGCCAGCACGCCGTTGACCGACGAGGTGATGAGGTAGCGTTCCACCCCCATGTCTTCAAGGCGGGTGACCGCTCCGGCTGCCGTGTTGGTGTGCAGCGTCGACAGCACGAGGTGGCCGGTGAGCGCCGATTGCACGGCGATCTGCGCGGTTTCGGTGTCGCGCATCTCACCGATCATGATGATGTCCGGGTCTTGCCTCAGGATTGAGCGCAAGGCGTTGCCGAAGCTCATGCCGATCTGCGTCTGCACCTGTACCTGGTTGACGCCGGCAAGCTGGTATTCGACCGGATCTTCGACCGTAAGAATTTTGAGCGAACCGGCATCGAGCTTGGCGAGCGAGGCGTAGAGCGTGGTGGTCTTCCCGGAACCGGTGGGGCCGGTGACGAGCAGGATGCCGTGCGGGCGCTCGATCAGGGCGCGGTAACGTTGGAGCGTATCGGGCGAAAAACCCATGTCCTCAAGCTGTAACTGGATGTTGGCGCGGTCGAGCACGCGCATCACCACGCTTTCGCCATGCACGGTGGGCAGCGTCGACACACGCAAATCCAGCTCATGCCCCTGGACGCGGTTTTTGATCCGCCCGTCCTGGGGCAACCGCCGTTCGGCGATGTTCAGGTGCGCCATGAGTTTGATACGGGAAGTCACCGCCGCCGCGAGCGCGGCATCGGCCTTTTCCGCCTCCTGCAACACGCCATCGACGCGGTAGCGTACGTGCAGCCCGTCCTCGAAGGGTTCGAGGTGAATGTCGGAAGCCCGCAGGTCGATGACCCGGGCGATGATCTGGTTGACGAAGCGGATGACCGGTGCTTCGCTCGCCAGATCCTTGAGATGTTCGACGAACTCGCTGTCGCCTCCGGCGAAATCGGACAGACCATGGCCTTCCTCGCTCTCATCCTCTTCCGGCGGCGCGTACAAGTGTTCAAGCGCGGCGCGCAATTCGCTTTCGACCGCCACCCGCGGCCTGACCCGCAGGCCGGTCGCCAGCCGCAGGGCCTTGATGGTGAATTCGTCCTGCGGCACGGCCATCGCCACATACAGCTTGCCGTCCTCGATCGCCAGCGGCAATACCAGATGGGCGAGGAGGTAGTCGGTCTCGATGCCGGGCACCTGGAGCGGCGCTTCGGGAAAATCGCTGGCCGACACCAGTTTCAGCCGCAGTTGCACGCTCAGGGCGCGGGCGATGTCGGCCTCGGTGAGCAGCCCCAACCGCACCAGCACCCGGCCAAGCAGATCGCCGATTTCGCCCTGGGCCACCAGCGCCTGATCGAGATCGCGCGTCGACAGACGGTTGAGTCGCACGAGCAGTTCGCCCAGGCGCATGATGGTGTTGTTGGGAGCGACGGAAGTCGGCGGTACGGAGACCATCGGTGGAACGGCAGAATGAAGGGGCATTGAGTCTACCGGAAAATGTCATGACCTGTCGCATGCTGCCCTTCGCCTTCAGCCTGCGGGACAGCACCATCACGGGTAGCGGCAGCAAGCCCATTCGTCATCTGGTGACGTTCGACAAGACCGCCAGATTGCCCGATGCAGAAACCGTTGGAATTTCCTGACGGGCAAGCGGCAGAAAAATCTGCAACAGATCGTTGAGAAAACGTTGCCCGTGCGCCGTCGGACGCAGAGGGCCGGGCGAGGCATTGAGCAGCCCGCGCGCGCGGGCTTCGGCCAGCCCGGCGGCGATGACGGCCAGCGGCAGGCCGGTGCGGGCGCTGAACAGCGCCTCGGGTACGCCAGCGGATAGGCGCAGGGCGTTCATCATGAATTCAAACGGCAGTTCCGCTGCGCTCACCGTGCGGCTCTCCTGGATGAAATCGCCGCACGCCGCGCCTTCGAGGTAGCGGACAGGGTGCTTGTGGCGGGCTTCTCGCACCACGCCGCCGGGCATCGACAGTTTGCCGTGCGCGCCGGGGCCGAGGCCGAGATAGTCGCCGAACGTCCAGTAGTTGAGGTTGTGACGGCATTGCGCTCCGGCGCGGGCGAAAGCGGACACTTCATAGTGCTCGAATCCGGCGGCAGCCAGCCGCGCTTCAAATGCCTCCTGCATATCGGCGGCGGTGTCATCATCGGGCAGTTCGGGCGGATCGTGGGCGAACGGGGTGTTGGGTTCGACGGTGAGGTGGTAGCAGGAAAGGTGGTCGACGCCGAAGGCGAGCGCCGTTTCCAGGTCGGCCAGCGCCATGACTGGCGTCTGGCCGGGAAGCGCGTACATCAGGTCGAGATTGACGCGCCCGAAATGGGCCAGCGCGGCCTCTGCCGCCCGGCGCGCACCCTCGCCGTCGTGGATGCGGCCAATGCGGACGAGCAGATCGTCGTCGAAGCTCTGGATGCCGAGCGACAGGCGGTTGACGCCTGCGGCGCGATAGGCGCCGAAGCGCGCGGTGTCCACCGTGCCGGGGTTGGCTTCGAGGGTGATTTCCGCACCGGGCGCGAGCGACAGGCGGGCGCGCAGGCCATCGAGCAGTTTTTCCAGCACTTGGGCGGGAAGCAGGCTGGGCGTGCCGCCGCCGATGAAAATGCTGTGGACGCGCCGCCCCCAGATGCGCGGCAGCGCCGCTTCGAGGTCGGCCAGCACGGCATCGCACCAGGCGGCGACCGGAACATCGCCGTCGTGCGGCGCGTGCGAGTTGAAATCGCAGTAGGGACACTTGCGCACGCACCAGGGGAAGTGGACGTAGAGCGTGAGCGGCGGCGGGATGGCGGGTGTGGCGACCCCCGGCGGCGAAGAAGCCGCGTCCGGGACGATGGGAATGATGCGATGGTTCATGGGGTCTGGCCAGCCAGATATGCCCCCGTCATAGCGGCTGCCAGTCCATGCGCCACGGTCGGATAGCGCAGCCGGAAGCCCAGTTCGCGCCCGAGGCGCGCATTGCCGATGCGGCGCGATTCTTTGAGGAACGACAACGCCGCCGGGGTCAGGCGCGCCGTCAGTTCCGCCCACGGCAGGCGCGGCGGATGCGGTAGGCCGCAGGCGTCGGCCACGAGGTCGAAGTATTCGCTCACGGGCAGCCGGCTGTCGTCGACGGCGTTGTAGACGCGACCGGCGCGGGCGCGGAACAGCGCCGTGACCGCAAGACGGGCCAGATCGTCGGCATGGATGTGGCTGGTAAATACTTCGTCCCCGGGAATGGGGTCGCCGCGCGTGAGCCGTTCGATTGGCAGACGGTTGGCGGCGTAGATGCCCGGCGCGCGCAACACCGCCACCGCAACCCGGCAACGGCGGCCAAAGTCGCGCAGGCGGTGTTCGGCGTCGAGCCGACGGCGCGCACGCGCACTCGCCGCCCGGCAGGGCCGGGTTTCGTCGATGTCCGCTCCCTTGCAATCGCCATAAACACCTGTCGTGCTTATGTATATGAGCCGCTGTGGTAGACTGCCCCGCCTTCCGAGGGTCGCCAGAAAATGACGGGTGCGCGTATCTTTTTCGTCATGCGCGCCATCCGCCGCCGAAGGCGGTGGCGCAAAATGCAGCACCGCGTCGGCAATGCCGGCCAGCCTCGCCAGGCTGCGGCGATCGTCGAGGTTTCCGCAGAACGGCACGGCCCCCAGCGCACGCACGGTAGCCATCGCCTGGGGCTGGCGCACGAGGGCGAAGACGCGGAAACGGGGCACAAGGAGCGGAATCGCGCGCTGCGCCACGTCGCCACAACCAATCACGAGAATCCTTTTCATCATGTCATATCGCATCCAACTCCAGCCCGGCGGCCAGACTTTCACTGCTGGCGACGATCATACCGTTCTCGACGCGGCGCTGGACGCCGGTCTCGTGCCGCTATACGGCTGCCGCACCGGCGTCTGCGGCGCGTGCAAAGGCAAGGTCGTCCAGGGTCAGGTCGACCTGGGCGCTTACGCTGAACACGCGCTGTCAGCCGCCGAACGCGACGCTGGCCAAGTCCTGATCTGCTGCGCCCGGCCACGTTCCGACCTCGTGCTCGAAGTCGCGCTGGCGGCACAGGCCACGGATACACCGGTCAGGACGCTGCCATGCCGCGTGCATCGGCTCGAACGGCTGGCCGAGGACGTCATGCGGGTCGATTTGCAATTGCCGGCTGCCGAGTCTTTCACTTTTCGTGCGGGGCAATACATCGACATTGTGCTGGCGGATGGCCAGCATCGCAGTTTTTCCATCGCCAACGCACCCGGCGAGACAGGCTGCCTGGAACTGCACGTCCGCCGCATTCCCGGCGGCTATTTCACCGGCCACGTGTTCGACACCATGAAGGTGCGCGACATCCTGCGCATCGAAGGCCCGCACGGCAGCTTTTACCTGCGTGAGGACGGCAACCGCCCCGTCGTGCTGCTCGGCGGCGGCACGGGCTTCGCACCGCTCAAGGGAATCATCGAACGCGCGATTCATATCGGCTTCAAGCCGCCCATCGCGCTTTACTGGGGCGCGCGCACGCCTGCCGGACTATATCTTCACGAAACGGCACAAAGTTGGCAGTCCATGCTGCCTGGTTTCCGTTACATTCCGGTCGTCTCCAACGCTCGCCCGGAGGATGGCTGGACGGGACGCCGGGGCTTGGTGCATGAGGCGGTGCTCACCGATTTTGCCGATCTGTCACAGGTCGATGTGTATGCGTGCGGCGCACCGCCGATGATCGAGACCGCCCGCGACAGCTTCACGCGCGAACGGGGGCTTGCCGCCGGGGCGTTCCACGCCGACGCTTTTACCTTTGCCGTCCCCATCGCCAAGGATTGAACCGATGAGCCAGACCGCCCTTCTTACCCGCGAACCCGTGGTCAACAAGAAGCGGGCGATTACCGCCAACCGCCTGGTCGCGCACGGCCCCAGCATCGCCTCGGTGGTCGAAACGCTCAATGCCGCCAACGAATACTGGCCGGAACAATACGCGGTGTTCCTCAGTCTGGGCCGTCTCATCCCCACGCCCGAACTGATGGGCTGGCAGGCCCCGGCCAATGCGCATATCGAAATCCCGGTGCAGACGCTCGGTCATCCACAGACCCAGGCCCTGCTGCCGTTGCTCCAGGAAGCCGGCATCGGCATGTGTCTGACCTGGTTTACCAAGGGTGTCGCCTTGCCGCCGGAGGCGAACTGGCGTTTCGTGCTCATCGACGGTCGCAAGCATCCGACGCCGGACGGCTCGCCGGGTCTGAGCCTTGCTTGGGGGCTGCCCGATGTGCCCGCGTTCAAAAAGGCGGTCGCCGCCGGTTACGACGGCGCCTCGGGCTGGTTCTTTCTGCACGGCAATCCACCCGCGAAGGAACTCTCGCCCAATCACGCCCAAATCATTCGCCTGCTCAACATGGTGCGCAACAACGGCGAAATCCGCGACATCGAAAACGTGCTCAAGCAGGACGTGGCCCTGTCGTACAAACTATTGCGCTACATCAATTCCGCCAGCTTCGGACTGATGGTCGAAATCCAGTCTTTCCGCCACGCGGTCAGCATTCTCGGCTATGACAAGCTCCACAAGTGGCTGTCTCTGCTCCTAGTGACCGCCAGCCGCGATCCGGGCGCACCAGCGATGATGCAGACCGCCATCACCCGCGGTCGCTTCATGGAACAGATCGGAAGCGGCTTTTTCGATGAGGCGGCCTGCGGCAACCTGTTCATCGTCGGCGCTTTCTCGATGCTTAACATCCTGCTCGGCGCCTCGATGGAAACCTTGCTCGAAGAAATGGTGCTGCCCGAGCCGATTACCGACGCCCTGCTCTACGACGAAGGCGACTACGCACCCTTCCTGCGGCTGGCCCGCAGTTGCGAGAGCTTCGACCCTGGCGCGCTCGTCAAGGCGGCGGACGAACTGCATGTCGCACCGGAACAGATCAACAGGGCGCAACTGACCGCGCTCGGCTTTGCCGACAGCCTGCAAACCTGAGATTCCGGCAGACAATAAAAAAACCGGCGCATTTCGCACCGGCTTTCCAATAACCCACGAACCGCGCTTTGCCCACCGCGCGCGGTCGCTCACGGTCACTTCAGCGACAGCACCCACTTCACCAGTGTTTTCGCTTCGTCGGGTGTAACTTTGTCTTTGTTGGGCGTCATCGGAATGGGGCCCCAGACACCGGAGCCGCCATTCAGCACCTTGTCGGTGAGCTTGGCGAGCGCGTCGGCCTGCCCAGCGTACTTGGCGGCGACGTCCTTGTAAGCGGGCCCGATCAGCTTCGCATCGACCTTGTGGCAGGCTGTACAGCCCTTGGCCTTGGCCAGATCTTCGGAAGCAAAAGCGGGAGTGGACAGCAACCCAGCAGCAATCACAACAGAAACAAGTGCTTTCATTGGAGCTTACCTCATGATGATTGTGTAAAAGGGCCAGCGGATACTACGCCAAGTGCGGACGCTTGCCTACTCGGGAACAACCCATACATGAAAAATATTGCCGCAAACGCCTGAAACACTTCAGCAACCAAGGAAACACTGATTTATTTCCAACCGTTCGGGCAAACGGTATTATCCAGCATTCTCCCTAATCAGGGACAGGCTGGCGGCAGAAAACGAAAAGGCGTGGCCATAATGCGCCACGCCTTTTTCATGGGCCCCCCGCCTGTGCCGTGTTCGCCGGGTTATCCTGAACCTAAAGTTCAGGGGGTTGCTTTCCTCCCGCCTCAGGCTCGCCCGCTGGGGGCGTGCACACTGGCGGTTTCCTGGGTTGGCAACCGGTCACTCGATATTGGCTCAAGGAATTTACGGCTTTCACAAACACCGCAGGGGATTGTCCGCACAAACCCGCCCTGTATATGCTGCCCGGATAGGCTCAAAAGAGTTTTTCCTGCTGGGCGAGCATGCTTTCGATGCGTGTTTGCATGTGTCCGATTCTACGCTTCAGACTCGGCAAGTCAAACCCGCGACCGTGCAGAAGTTGGAGGAATTCATGTGCGATATTCAACGCTGTCATCACTGCGAGCGTCTCGCCGCCAGCATGCGTTTTTTTCGCTGTCTCCCCAAGACGCTGGTCGAGGTAAGCGACCGATTCGAGCAGGCTTTCCTGTTCGCGCGCAGGGCATGACACATGGTATTCCTTGCCCAGGAGACTGATGTCGAGCGCCTCGGCATCTTGTCCCTTCATCGCAGCCCCCTTCTCTTTCATTGCGTCTCCTTTCATTGCGGCAGTCTGGCGAGCACGGCCTCGAGTTTTTCGGCGGCCAGGCTGGCCTTGCTCGTGAGCAGACGATTTTCGGCTTCGACCCGGGATTTGTGCGTGCGCAGTTCCCGGTTTTCGTTGCGGAGCGCCGCGTACATGTTGAGCAACTGTTCGATCTGTGTTTCGAGGCGGGTAAGTTCGGCGTCCATGAGCGGGGCAGGATAAGAATCGGAAAATCGGTGCGATGTGCGTTTGGCGCGTGCTTTATCGCCGCACACGCGCACCGTCGCGGGTATTGGAACAGGCAGGGACAAGCTCTTGAAAGTACAGGATTTGCGTCTCCAATGGAATAGCCTCGTGCCGCATCCTCAACGTTGCGTCTGGGTCACGTCGCGTACCGCGCCAGTGTCGGCGGAGGTGGTGAGCGCCGCGTAGGCCTGAAGCGCCGCCGAAACCGCGCGTTCGCGCTTGAGGGGCTTCCATGCCGCGCCGCCGCGCGCCGCCATGGCGGCCTTGCGTCGGGTGAGTTCGTCGTCGCCGACCGCCAGCCGGATGCTGCGGTTGGGGATGTCGATCTCGATTGTGTCGCCGTCCTCGACCAGGGCGATTGCGCCGCCGCGAGCGGCTTCGGGCGAGACGTGGCCGATGGACAGCCCCGAAGTGCCGCCGGAGAAGCGGCCATCGGTGAGGAGCGCGCATTGCTTGCCGAGGCCGCGCGATTTGAGATAGCTCGTCGGGTAGAGCATTTCCTGCATGCCGGGGCCACCCTTGGGGCCTTCGTAGCGGATGACAACCACGTCGCCAGCCTGCACCTTTTCGGACAGGATGCCGTCGGAGGCGTCTTCTTGGCTCTCGAAGACTTTTGCCTTGCCGGAGAATTTCCAGATGGATTCGTCGACCCCGGCGGTTTTGACGATGCAGCCTTTCTCCGCGATGTTGCCGAACAGCACGGCGAGGCCGCCGTCGGCGCTGAAAGCGTTGGCGCGGTCGCGGATCGTGCCGCGGGAGCGGTCGAGATCGAGTTCGGGCCAGCGCCGGTTCTGACTGAACGCCTGCTGACTGGGCACGCCGCCGGGCGCGGCGCGGTAGAACTCGAACACGGTGTTGTCGTGCGCCTGCATCACGTCCCAGCGTGCAAGCGCATCGCCCAGGCTGCGGCTGTGTACGGTGGGCACGCCGCGGTGGAGGAGTCCAGCGCGTGCGAGTTCGCCGAGGATGCCCATGACGCCGCCAGCGCGATGCACGTCCTCGACGTGGATGTCGGCCACTGCCGGGGCCACCTTACACAGGCAGGGCACGCGCCGCGACAAGCGGTCGATGTCTTTCAGGGTGAAATCCACTCCGGCTTCGCGCGCGGCAGCGAGTAGGTGCAGCACGGTGTTGGTCGAGCCACCCATTGCCACGTCGAGGCTCATCGCGTTCTCGAATGCTTCAAAGCAGGCGATCGAGCGCGGCAGCACGGAGGCGTCGTCATGTTCGTAATATTGCCGTGCCATGTCGACGATGCGTCGCCCGGCCTCGCGGAACAAGCGCTCGCGGTCGGCGTGGGTTGCCAGCAGAGTACCGTTGCCCGGCAGCGACAGGCCCAGCGCCTCGGTGAGACAGTTCATCGAATTGGCGGTGAACATGCCGGAACAGGAGCCGCAGGTCGGACAGGCCGAACGCTCGACCGCCTCGATTTCGGCATCACTGCAATGCTTGTCTGCAGCCTTCACCATTGCGTCGATGAGGTCGAGCGACAGGAGTTTTGCCTCCCATTTGACCTTGCCCGCTTCCATCGGCCCGCCGGAGACGAAGATTGCCGGAATGTTGAGCCGGAGCGCCGCCATCAGCATGCCCGGCGTGATCTTGTCGCAGTTCGAGATGCACACCAGTGCGTCGGCGGTGTGGGCGTTGACCATGTATTCGACCGAATCTGCGATGAGCTCGCGCGAAGGCAGCGAATAGAGCATGCCGCCGTGTCCCATGGCGATGCCGTCGTCGATGGCAATGGTGTTGAATTCCCGCGCCACGCCGCCCGCAGCCTCGATTTCGCGCGCCACCAGTTGCCCCAGGTCTTTCAGATGCACGTGGCCGGGCACGAACTGGGTGAAGCTGTTGGCGATGGCGATGATCGGTTTGCCGAAGTCTTCGTCCTTCATGCCGGTGGCGCGCCACAGGGCGCGCGCACCCGCCATGTTGCGACCAGACGTGGAGGTGCGGGAACGGTACTGGGGCATGGGACGCTCCGGGATGTTTGCGAAAGATGCCGATTCTAATCCCGCGAGCGGGGTGGGCAAAGGCAGTGGCGCATCAACCAGTACGGAAAACCATGCGTGAGAGCGTGATTGTGCCGCAGCGGGCGGAACAATTTTCCCCACTGACTCCGCCTGTGTGTCCAATAGATAGTCACATGACAGGTTATGAGGTGAGACATGCTTGCTCGACATGACGTATGGCCTGTGCAAAATACCAAGGCGCGATATTTGCGGGATGCTGCGGGACAGGGTGGGATTTAGCGGAACGGCGTTTGCAAAAACTTTGCGGCGGGCGCAATTGTCACTTGGCCGGGAAATGTTTCGCCCGGACGTCTTGATCGCCACCCGAAGAGCAGCACTTCAAAAAACCCAGTTCTACAGCTTGCTGAAAAACGCGCACATCTCGGTAGCAGCCCCAAACGCGCCTGCAACCGGAGTGTTTTTCCAGAACAGGAATCCGATCATGAACGTGCCGATCTTCTTCTGTTTCCCCTTGCCCGCTTGCCACCGTGGGCGTCACCGAACCGCTCCGCTCCTTTGGACGTTTTTCATGCTGGCCATCGGCCTCGCGGGGCAGGCCGGGGCAGCGGAGGCGGAGGATTTCAGAACACCGGAATACTGGAACAGCACGGGGCTGGAGCGCATCAACGCGGCGGAAGCCTACGCTTTGGGCTTTACCGGAAAGGGCGTGGTGGTGGGGGTGGTGGATGGCCCTTTTGCCCCGCAGACGGGCGAGTTCGCGGTTAAATATCCTTACGGTTTATTTAACTACGAGGAAGACGAGGAAGATAATGACCACGGGATACACGTTACCGGCATCATCGCCGCACGGCGGGACGGCGTTGGAATGCACGGCGCGGCCTTTGATGCGGCCCTGCTGCCGGTAAGCTGGGGCTATCCCCTCAACTTTCCGGACAGATACGCCTTTTTGGAGGATATTGCCAGACGGTCAGTGTTAGGCGAATGCCTGCCCTATTATGCAAGCTGGGAGGATGTACTCGCTTACCCGGATGTACGCATCGTCAACAACAGTTGGGGAGATGATTTTTTTCAGGACCAGATTGACAGTGCCTTCTCCAAATATGTATACCCGGCCGGTTTTATAGAGAGTGCTCTGATGCAGGATCCTGGTTGGCAGTACGTAACCGGCCTGACCCAGCGTCTGGCCGAAGCGGATGTTTTACAGATATTTGCCGCCGGTAATGAAGGCCATCTCAGCCCCACGGTCACGGCAAATATGCCCAGCGTGTTGCTGGATTATGGCGATCCGGACCAGAAGGACATCGGACGCGCCCTGTCCCTGCGCTGGCTCAACGTGACCGCCTTCGATCCCGATCAGCCCGCATCGAGTCCCGGCTTTGTGGCACCGTTCACCAATATGGGCTGGAAAGCTTCGGCCTATACCCTCTGGGCGCCTGGGGTGGACATCAACTCCACCATTGCGCCTTCGGACTATGCGCCCTATTCAGGCACCTCCATGTCCGCGCCCTATGTATCGGGAACTGCTGCCCTGGCGCAGTCCGCCTTTCCCTATATGGGCGGCAAGCAGTTAGCCGATGTGCTGCTCTCCACTGCCACACCCTTTACAACCCCCGGCGTGGATGTTCCGCCGGTTTTTCTGCTCTTGCGGAATGAATATGACGAGAACGGTGTCATGCTTGATTACACCAACCTGGCAATATACACAACTGGAAACCACACTATCAGCACCGCCGAGAGAGAGGTCATGATCGAGGCTGTCATCAAGTGGTCCGATTGGGACAGGGATGAGGCTTCAGACTTGGTAGACGCGAGTTATGTGGTGAATCTTCCCCTCGACGAATATCTCTCCCTTTTCGGCGCGGGCATCGTCAATGCGGGCAAGGCCGTGCGTGGGCCGGGTTATTTCGACGCCCGCCGTCTGGATAATGCCGATAAGAAGACTTACAACGGAACTGACTATTACGCCATGTACGGCGTAGATACCCAAGGCTATAACAGCGTCTGGAGTAACAATATCGGTCAGGTGAAGGTGAAAGCCCCGTCCGACCCGGACGACCCGGTCTATCCCTATATCCGCGATTTGACCGGGCTTGATGTCGGCCTCCTCAAACAGGGCGACGGTCTGCTCGCTTTGAGCGGGCAAAATACCTATCTCGGCCCCACCGTGGTTGCTGGCGGAGAAATCTCCCTGGGCGTCACGGGTCAGCACGACAGCGCTGCCCGTCTTGCGGGATCGGTAATCGTGGAGCGAGCCGGAACCTTCAGCGGCAACGGCTTGATTAAAGGTTATCTGCAATTCAGCGGTTTACTTTCCCCCGGCCTCGCCTCCACGCCGGGCAGCAAACTGACCGTCGAAGGCAATATCACCGGCGGCGGCATCCTGCTCTCCCGCCTCTGGACGGACGGTAGCGTCAACCCACTGATCGGGCTGGCGGACATCGACCTGAATCATTCGACAGTTCGTCTGGCCGACCTGCCCGGAGGACGCGCCCTGCCGCAACCAAAATATCTCCTCGCGCAAGCTAACAATCTGACCGGAACGACCGCCAACGATTTCGCCGTCGCCCGCCAAGGCGTGAGCCTGTTGCACGATTTCAACCTGCAAATACAGGACAACGCGCTGTATGCCCTCCATGAGCGCAGCAGGGCCGCGCCGGAAGCCAAGGCGCTCTCCGAAGGCTTTCTCGCGGGCAGTGTCCTTCTCCATCAAGGCGCGGACATCATCGCCGGACAAGGGATGGATGCCGCCGTCGCCTCTGCACGACACGCCGCGCACTCCGGCCCGGTATCTGGCCCCGGTTCCAGCCCCGGCGCGGCCTTCGGCATCCTGACCGGCGGCAACGTCCGTTACCACACCGGCTCGCATGTGGACATGCGTAGCGCATCTTTGCTGACCGGCTTGGCCGTGGAAATCGAGCAGCGGGAAAGCGACCTGACGCTGGCC
>JAITQD010000009.1 GCA_031289095.1 Azoarcus sp. | reverse complement strand
CACCGGCCTGACGAGCGACTTCGCCGGTTTCGAGGGTGACGGTATGCGCGCCCCAGGTAAAGGTTTTCTTGATTGAAGTAGGCAAGGGGAAATTCCTTTCGGTTATTGCAGCAGACGACAACTGCAAGGGCATATGACTCGGGAAATAACAAAAGCCGGGGAACCCTTCACGGGCCACCCCGGCTTCGTCGGAATCATCCCGCGTGTGCGGGTGCGGTCGGGCCGATCACTGAGCGGGTTTACTTGCGCAGGCCCAGGCGTTCGATCAGCTTGCGGTAGCTCTCGGCGTCCCGGTCTTTCAGGTAGTCGAGGAGCTTGCGGCGGCGGCTGACCATTTTCAGCAGACCACGGCGGGAATGGTGATCCTTGCCGTGTTCCTTGAAATGGCCGGTAAGGCCGTTGATGCGCGCGGTGAGAAGCGCGACCTGAACTTCTGGCGAGCCGGTGTCGCCTTGGGCGCGCTGGTAGTCGGAGACGATTTGCGCTTTGGTTGCAATGTTGAGAGCCATGTGCGTTTTTACTCTTTGATCGTGTTCGATCCAATCGGAAGCGGGCGATTCTATCCCATTGTCCGCTGTAAATTCAAGGGCCACAGTGATGATTGCTTACGTTTTTGCGGTGGAGATGAGGCGTTTGGGCCACAGCAGGCCATCTTCCCGCCATTGCCCGATGCCCAGAAAGCCGTCCGGGCCGTGGAAACGGGTACGGTCGCCGGGTTTCGCGCCGCCTTGCGGCAGGTGTAGCGGCTGGCCTTGCAGGATTTGGCGGGTGGCTGCGTCGTCGAGGTCGAGGCGGGGAAAAGCCGCAGCCAGGGCATCGACGGGGGCGAGCAGGGTGTCGCGGCGCGCCGGGTCGGTGGCTTCCAGCGTTTCCAGCGTGACGCTTGAAGCGAGGTCGAAAGCGCCGGTGCGGATGCGGCGCAAGGAGTCGAGGTGCGCGCCGCAGCCAAGCGCTGCGCCGATGTCGATTGCCAGGGAACGGATGTAGGCGCCCTTGCTGCACGCGACGCGGATGTCGAGGCGTTCGTCGCCGAAGGAGAGCAGGGTGAGTTCCGAAATCGTCACCCGGCGCGGGGCGCGTTCGATTTCGATTCCGGCGCGGGCGTATTCGTAGAGCGGTTTGCCGTCGCGTTTCAAGGCCGAGTACATGGGCGGGATTTGTTCGATTTCGCCGGTGAAGCGTGCGAGCGTCTGGCGCAATTCGGCCTCGTCGACCGCTACTGGTTTCGTCGCCAGCACTTTGCCTTCGGCATCGCCGCTGTCGGTGGCGATGCCGAGCCGCACGCCGGCTTCGTACACCTTGTCGGCGTCGAGCAGCATTTGCGAGAACTTGGTAGCTTCGCCGAAGGTGAGCGGCAACAGGCCGCTTGCCAGCGGGTCGAGTGTGCCGGTGTGGCCGGCCTTGCGGGCGTTCAGGAGGCGTCGCGCGGTTTGCAGCGCCGCGTTGGAAGTCATTCCCGTCGGTTTGTCGAGCAGCAGCACGCCGTCGATGGCGCGGCGGGCGGGGAAAGGGGCGTTCATGCGGTCGTCGCTGCGTGGTCAAATGTTATGAAGGCGTATGGCGGAATCGTAGAGACTCAAGAAGGCGGCAGGCGCGCTTTTGTTAGAGAGTATCCCGAGTCTGACAATTGGCAGACTAAAACCGAGCCTTGAACGAATGTCGTTCGCAGGCGTATCGGGGAAGCTTTGTCCGTTGTTGGTTACGGCCACGCGCCCGCAGGGCAATCATCCAACGCGAGTTGCGTAGCTCTTTCAAAAGCGCGCCTTGCCGCCTTCGCGCCCCCCGGTACTGGGGGCGGTGCGCCGTTCAGCCTGCGTGTTCGTCGTCCTGGGTGCGTGCTTCGTCCTCACGCACCGTTTGGTCGATCAGTTGCGACAGGCGGCTGCCTTCTTCCACCGAGTGGTCGTAATGGAAATGTAGTTCGGGCAGGGTGTGGATGCGGATGCGTTTGCCTAGTTCATGGCGCAGGAAACCGCTCGTGCGCCGGAGTCCGGCGAGGATTTCCGGCACATCTCCGGCGCCGCCCATCGCGGTGAAGAACACCTTGGCGTGGGCGTAGTCGGGGGTGAGTTCGACGTCGGTGATCGAGACGAACCCCACGCGGGGGTCTTTCACTTTCAACTGGATCAGTTCGGCCAGTTCGCGCCTGATCTGGCCGGCGATGCGCTGACCGCGCGAATACTCTTTCGGCATCGTTCAGAGCGTCCTGGCCACTTCGCGGATTTCAGACACTTCGAGTTGGTCGCCGAGCTGGAGATCGTTGTAGCCGCGCAGTTGCAGGCCGCATTCGTAGCCGGACTTGACTTCTTTCACATCGTCCTTGAACCGCTTGAGCGATTCCAGTTCGCCTGCCCACACGACGGTATGGTTACGCAGCAGCCGCACCGAGGCGCCGCGCCGTACCGCGCCTTCGAGTACGTAGCAGCCAGCCACCGCGCCCACCCTGGAAATGGTGAACACCTGACGGATTTCGACCAGGCCGATGATTTCTTCGCGTTTTTCCGGCGACAACATGCCGGAGAGCGCTGCCTTGATCTCGTCGACGGCGTCGTAAATGATGTCGTAATAACGGATGTCGACTCCGAAGCTCTCGGCGAGTTTGCGTGCGCCGGAATCGGCGCGGGTGTTGAAACCGATGACGACTGCTTCCGAGGCTTGCGCCAAGTTGACGTCGGACTCGGTGATCGCCCCCACGCCGGCGTGGATGACGCGTACCTTGACTTCGTTGGTGGAGAGTTTTTGCAGCGACTGCGCCAACGCTTCCTGCGAACCTTGCACGTCAGCCTTGATGATGAGGGCGAGACTCTTGGCTTCGCCTTCGCCGATTTGCTCGAACATGTTTTCGAGCTTGGTCGCCTGCTGTTTGGCGAGCTTGACGTCGCGGAACTTGCCCTGACGAAAGAGGGCGATTTCGCGTGCCTTCTTTTCCTCAGTGAGCACAATGGCTTCGTCGCCCGCCGCTGGCACGTCCGAGAGGCCGAGAACTTCGACCGGGATCGCCGGGCCGGCTTCGTCGATGCTGGCGCCGCTCTCGTCGAGCATGGCGCGGATGCGGCCAAAGGTTGCCCCCACCAGCATGACGTCGCCGCGCCGCAGGGTGCCGGACTGCACGAGCAGCGAGGCTACCGGGCCACGGCCCTTGTCGAGCCGCGCTTCGACGATCAGCCCCTTGGCGGGAGAATCGACCGGAGCGCGCAGATCGAGCACGTCGGCCTGGAGCAGTACGGCTTCGAGCAGTTCGTCGACACCTTGCCCGCTCTTGGCGGACAGCGCCGCGAACAGGGTGTCGCCGCCGTATTCTTCTGGTACGACTTCTTCAGCGACCAGCGCCTGTTTGACTTTCTCGACGTTGGCTGCTGGCTTGTCGATTTTGGTGATCGCCACCACCAGCGGCACGCCGGCCGCCTTGGCGTGGTGAATCGCCTCGCGCGTCTGTGGCATCACGCCGTCGTCGGCAGCGACGACCAGAATGACGATGTCGGTCGCCTGCGCGCCGCGCGCCCGCATGGCGGTAAACGCTTCGTGCCCCGGCGTGTCGAGGAAGGTGATCATGCCGCGTGGTGTCTCCACGTGGTAGGCGCCGATGTGCTGGGTGATGCCGCCGGCTTCGCCCGCCGCCACCTTGGCGCGGCGGATGTAGTCGAGCAGCGAGGTCTTGCCGTGGTCGACGTGGCCCATCACCGTCACCACCGGAGCGCGCGGCAGGTATTCGTAATCCCTGTGTTCGTCGTCTTCAGCCAGGAAGGCGTCCGGGTCGTCGAGCTTGGCGGCGAGCGCCTTGTGGCCCAGATCCTCGACGATGATCATCGCCGTTTCCTGGTCGAGCACCTGGTTGATCGTCACCATCATGCCCATCTTCATGAGCGTCTTGATGACCTCGGTGGCCTTGATCGCCATCTTGTGGGCGAGGTCGGCCACGGAGATGGTTTCGGGCACATGCACTTCGCGCACGATGGGTTCGCTTGGGGCCTGGAAGGCAGAAGCACGCTCGTCGGCATGACCGCCGCGTCCGCCACTGCGCCGTCCGCCGGATTTCGCGCCGCGCCAGGCGTTGCCAGCAGCGCTGGCGGTTACGTCGCCACGGGTCTTGAGACCGCCGCGGCGCTTGCTGGCGCTGTCGCCATCGCGGGCGCCGCCGCGCTTGCTTGCGTCGCGCACGGGTTTGTCATTGGTTTTGGCCGGACGGTGCAGGGTGCCGGTGGTGGCGGGGGCGCCTTTCCGCTCCGGGGCAGCTTTGACGGGAGCCGTTTCTTTCTGCTGCACCGCGCGCATGCGGGCTTCTTCATCCTGCCGCCGGGCTTCGGCGGCAGCCTTGGCGGCGGCTTCGCGTTCCTGGCGCGCGCGCAGGTCGGCTTGCTGACGTTCGCGTAATTCACGGCTCCGGCGCGATTCCTGTTCACGCGACGCGAGCTCTTCTTTGCTCAAGATTTGGGCGATTGGCGTCGTCGTCGTGGCGACACGCTTGCGCCGGGGAGCGGCTTCCTGTGGGCCTGCCGCCGGTGCGGGCTTGACGTCGGCGTCGGCGTTGGCGTTGGTTTCGGTGTTGGCTTCGGCGGCAGCCTGCGCCGGGGCTTGCTCTGGCGTGCTTTCGGCTGGCGCAGCGGTCTCGACTGGCGCGGGGAATTCCGCAACAGCGAGGACAGGCTCCGGTTCCGGGCGGACTTCCGGTGTCAACACCGGTTCGGCTTGGGGCGCGGCGGGCTGTTCCACCTGTTGTACTTCCGCCGGTGGCGGCACGGCCTCGACGGGCGACTCGACGGCGGGAGCTGTTTCACTGACGGTAGCTTCGCCCGGTTCGTCGCGCTTGACGAAGACGCGCTTTTTGCGCACCTCGACCTGTACGGTACGGGCGCGGCCAGTGGCGTCGGTGGAGCGAATCTCCGAGGTCTGTTTGCGGGTCAGGGTGATCTTGCCCTTTCCGGCATCGCCGTGCGACTCGCGCAGGTATGCGAGCAGACGTGATTTGTCTTGCTCGGTGAGCAGGTCTTTTTCGTCGGACTTGTCGACGCCGGCGCGCTTCAATTGTTCCAGCAGCGCCACCGCCGGCATTTTCAGTTCGCCGGCAAACTGGGTCACACTCATCCCTTCCATCGCAAAACTCCCGTCATTCCTGCTCGAACCAGTGAGCGCGCGCGACCGAAATCAACGCGCTGGCGCGTTCCTCGTCGATGCCGGTCAGTTCGACCAGTTCATCGACGGCGAGGTCGGCCAGATCGTCCCGGGTTCGGATTTCCTGGCTGGCGAGCTTGGCCGCCAGTGATTTGTCCATGCCTTCAAGCGCCAGCAGATCGTCGGCGATGCCTTCGAGCTTCTCCTCGGTGACAATGGCCTCGGTGAGCAGCACGTCGCGCGCGCGATTGCGCAGCTCGTTGACGGTGGCTTCGTCGAAATCCTCGATTTCGAGCATCTCGGCGAGCGGCACGTAGGCGATTTCTTCGAGCGAGGAAAAGCCTTCGTCGATCAAGATGTTGGCCACATCTTCGTCGACGTCGAGCCTTTCCATGAAAAGGGCGCGCAACTGACTGTGTTCCTGCTCGCTGCGGGCGGCGGATTCCTGTTCGCTCATCAGGTTGATCGTCCAGCCGGTCAGTTCGGAAGCAAGCTTGACGTTCTGCCCGTTGCGCCCGATCGAGATGGCGAGGTTGTTTTCATCCACCACCACGTCCATTGCGTGCGCTTCTTCATCGACCATGATGGAGACGACCTCGGCGGGCTGGAGCGCCGCAATCACGAACTGGGCGGGGTCGGACGCCCACACGATGATGTCGATCTGCTCGTTGGCGATCTCGTTCCTGACCGCTGTCACCCGCGAACCGCGCAGACCGACACAGGTGCCGATCGGGTCGATGCGCTGGTCGTTGGCCTTGACCGCGATTTTGGCGCGCAGGCCGGAGTCGCGGGCGCATGCCTTGATTTCGAGCAGGCCGTCCTCGATTTCGGGGACTTCCAGCTCGAAAAGCTTCATCAGAAATTCGGGCACCGTGCGCGACAGGATCAGTTGCGGGCCGCGCACGCCGCGGTCGATCTTGAGCAGATAGGCTTTCACGCGGTCGCCGGTGCGCAGGTTTTCGCGCGGGATTTGCTGGTCGCGCGGCAGCACCGCTTCCATGCGGCCCACCTCGATGATGGCGTTGCCGCGCTCGACGCGCTTGATCATGCCAGAGACGAGGAATTCCTCGCGTTCGAGGAAGTCGTTGAGCACCTGTTCGCGTTCGGCGTCGCGGATTTTTTGCAGGATCACCTGCTTGGCCGCCTGTGCGCCGATGCGCCCGAAGTCGATCGGCTCCAGCGTCTCCTCGATGTATTCGCCCAGCGTTATGTCCGGGTGGATGTCGCGCGCGTCGATAATGCCCATCTCGGCCTTGTCGTTGGTCACGTCCTCGTCGGGCATCACCACCCAGCGCCGGAAGGATTCGTAATCGCCGGTTTCGCGGTCGACGCTCACCCGTACGTCGGCGTCGTCGTGGATGCGTTTCTTGGTGGCGGAGGCGAGCGCCGACTCCAGGGCGGCGAACACGATGTCTTTGGCGACGTTTTTCTCGCGCGCCAGCGCATCGACCAACAGCAGGATTTCGCGGCTCATGTCAGGGGAACCTCCAGGAGATCAGAGTTTTGGAACGAGACGTGCTTTCTCGACATCGTTGAAGGCGACCAGGAGTTCCCCCTTGTCTGTGTCGACCACGACCGCGCCATCGCGCAGGCCCTGGAGCACGCCAGTAAAATTGCGTTGGTTGTCCACCGGAACATGGGTGCGCAGCCGTATTTCATGTCCGGCGAAGCGTTCAAAGTCGGCGGGTTTGATGAGCGGGCGGTCGAGACCGGGGGAGGAGACCTCAAGACGGTCGTAGTCGATGTTCTCTACCTCGAACGTCCGGGTGAGCTGGTTGCTGACCGTGGCGCAGTCATCCACATTCACGCCGCGTTCGATGTCGATGAAGACGCGCAGTAACCGCCCGCGCGGCGAACTATCGATCATCACGAACTCGAACCCGAGTCCAGTCACAACCTGTTCGATGAGTTCCGTCAAATCCCGCAAACCCCACACTCCTTCACAAATAAAAAAATGGGCAGTAATGCCCATCCCGTGTCACACTTCAGCCGGAAAGACCAACCCCGCACCGGCGTCGCACTTGCGTGCTTCTCCGAAGAGTCTCCGATGAGGCTGTCAAAGCCTGTCGATTCTAGCGTGAGAAACCTGTTTTGGCAAAGCAATAATTTATGGGCGGCGGGCGCGGGCGATGTTTGACGGCGCGTCGAACTCCCGGTAGAGTGCGCGCTTTCTCGGGGTGTAGCGCAGTCCGGTAGCGCGCTTGCTTTGGGAGCAAGATGTCGGGGGTTCGAATCCCTCCACCCCGACCAGCTCACTCCGGGACTGTCCGCAGGAATCGCTGCCCGTAGCTCAAGTGGATAGAGCACCGGCCTTCTAAGCCGGGGGTTGCAGGTTCAAGTCCTGCCGGGCAGGCCAGTAAAATCAATGGGTTACGGGTTATGCCGTGGCCCATTTTATTTTTCATATTCCAAATTTTGGAATATGTTTTTGCTCATCTCACAGGCAGCGAATAATTGCGAACAGCACCTCGGCATCGAAAATAACGCATCGCGGAACAGGCCGAACAGCAGGAAAGGAATACTTTACGGTTTCGCTGCCAGCCGCTCGACCATGCGCCAGACGGCGGCGATCTGCGGGGCGGATTGCAGGTGGTAATCGGATGCCGTGTAGCCCCACCAGTCCCAGCAGCCGTTCGATTCCTTCGCGGTGGCGGTCTGCGGATAAAGCACGATCAGGCGGTTGCTTTCGGCCCACGGGTTGTAGCCGGCTTCCCGTACGTAGGTTTCGCCCACGATTCCGGCGTTCTGGCGGCAGCCGTGAAATGCCACGTGGATGAGACAGCCGCCGGCGCGGCAGCCGGTGGGGACATAGATGTAGGCGGTGTCCGCCATGTTTGCTTCCGGGCCGGCAAATTCGCTTTGCCTGAACGCGAGCAGTTCGCCATCTGCCGTCGCCGCTTTTGCCTGCAACCCGCCCAGCAGGTGTGCGAGCAGGTGGCCGGGCGCGTCGAAATCGCCGCAACGGTTGATGTAGGGCGGTTCGGTCGATGCGCAGGTGTTGGCGTCTTTCGCGCGCGGCGCGATCATGGCGTGGCCGGCATCGGGCAGGCGTTCGTAGACGATGGCGGCTTCGGGCAGCCATTGCAGGTAAAAGGCGCGCGCCGCTTCCACCACCTCGCTTTTCACCAGGTGATCTTCTCCGCCGGAAAGGAGCCAGACACGGCTCCCGGACAGGTTTGCGGGTGCGTCGATATGCCGCGCCGCCGCCTGTTTTTCGACTTCTTCGCGCAACGTTGCCGGCTTGGGCGGCGACATGAAGAAATTGGGCGACATGCAGGAAGACATGGCCCGGACGAGGCTGCCCCTGGCGCAGTAATACGGCCCGCCCGCCAGCACGCCCGCGCCGCGCACCCGCGCCGAGTGGGCGACGTGGAATTGCACCGCCATGAAACCGCCCGAGGAGAGTCCGGACACCGTCAGGTTGCCGCTCTCCGCGCCCAGGGGCGGCAGGGGATCGGCGGCGCGGGCGTATGGGGCCACGAGGCAGAGGGAAAAGGCGAGGAGGAACAGGGTGTGCGTGGCGGACGATGGCATGATTGTTTTCCGTTACGCCGCAGTGGGCGCGTGTTCGTTCTGATGGCGTGGCTTGAAACGTTCGACCACATGGTGACTCATGCTTCTGGCGAGTTCTTCCTCGCCGAAGAACACAGTGCCGATGCCTTCGCCGTGCAGCAGGCGGGATTCTTCGTCGTTGTGAGTGCGTACAACGATTTCGATGTCCGGATTCAGGGTGCGGGCGGTTTGGGCCATCAGGCGCACGTCCAGGGGCGAGGGCGTCGCCACCACCAGCATTGCTGCGTTGGCGATGTGGGCCTGGATCAGCACCTCCGGCGCGGTGGCGTCGCCGCAGACGGCGGCGACACCTTTTTTGCGCAGATCTTCGACGCATTCGCGGTTTTGTTCCGCGATCACGTAGGGAATGCTGCGTTCGGTGAGCGCCTGGGCGATGCGTTGCCCAACCCGGCCATATCCGACCAGCACGACCTGACCTTCGAGGTATTTGCGGTCGGTGCTCATCGGCAGTTGGGCGAAGGGAGGCTCGCGCCGGTCGAGGCGGCGCGCGAATTCGTAATGTTCGAGCAGCCAGCGTTGCAAGGCTGGAATCGCCGCAAAGACCAGGGGATTGAGGGCGATTGAAATCAGGGATGCGGCGAGGATCAGGCTGACGCCCTCTTTGGGCAGCAGCCCGAGACTCATGCCCAGCCCGGCGAGGATGAAAGAGAATTCGCCGATCTGGGCCAGGCTGGCGGCGACCATCAGCGCCGTGCGCAACGGGTAGCGGAACGCCAGCACCAGCGCGGCGGCGGCCAGCGATTTACCCAGGATGATGATGGCCACTACCGCGAAGGTCTTGAAAGGCGCTTCCAGTAGAACCGTGGGGTCGAACAGCATGCCGACCGCGACAAAGAACAGCACGGAAAAGGCGTCGCGCAGGGGCAGCGATTCCGCCGCTGCGCGCTGGCTGAATGGCGATTCCCGCATCACCATGCCGGCAAAGAAGGCGCCGAGGGCGAAGGAGACGTTGAACCAGGCCATGGCGCCGTAGGCGATGCCGATGGCGATGGCGATGACCGCCAGGGTGAACAGTTCGCGCGATCCCGTGCGCGCCACCTGCCGCAGCAGCCAGGGAATGATGCGGCGGCCCGCCACCAGCATCAGCAGGATGAAGGCCAGCACGTGCAGAAGGGTCGCGCCGATCGCCGCCCACAGCGAGCCTTGCGCGGCGTCTTCGCTGCCGCCGAGCAGGCCGGCCAGCGGCGGTAGCAGCACCAGCACCAGCACCGTGGCGAGGTCTTCCACCACCAGCCAGCCCACGGCAATGCGACCGTTCATGCTCTCCAGCGCATCCCGCGCTTCCAGCGCCTTGAGCAGCACGACCGTGCTGGCGCAGGATAGCGACAGTCCGAGCACCAAGGCACTGCCCCATTCCCATCCCCATAATTTTGCCAGCAGCATGCCCAGGATCGTCGCCAGCCCCATCTGCGCCACCGCGCCGGGAATGGCGATGCGTTTGACCGCCAGCAGATCGCCAAGCGAAAAATGCAGGCCAACCCCGAACATCAGCAACATGACGCCGATTTCCGAGAGCTGGGACGCTATGGTCATATCTGCGACGACGCCAGGCGTCGCCGGCCCGAGAATGATGCCCGCGACCAGGTAGCCGACCAGCGCCGGCATCCGCAGCCTCTCGGCGATCAGGCCCAGCACGAGCGCCATGCCGAAACCGCTGGCAATGGTGGTAATCAGGGAGAGGTTGTGTTCCATTCGGTATCCAGGAAAAACGATGCACGCGAAATGTCTGGCGCGCGCTTTCATGGATTCTTACATTTTTTGCCTGTCCGGTCGTGCGGACATTTTTCAGAGGGCGCGGTTCCCGCACCCGCTGGCGTTTGCTCATTCTGGCGGGGTCATACCTCGCGTTCCATGACGCCGGCGGGCGCGGATTCCTCGTCGATTCCCAGTTCCTGGATTTTTCGCGTGATGGTGTTGCGTCCGATGCCGAGCAATTGTGCAGCTTCGATGCGGCGTCCGCCGGTGGCCGTCAGCGCCCGCCGGATCAGCGTGCGCTCGAATTCGCGCATCAGGCGCTCGAACACGCAGCCGGGCGCGGTGGCGAACAGGCGCTCGGCTTCGAGGGCGAGTCCGCCCGCCCAGTCCTCCAGTGTTTCCTGGATGGGGCGGTCGCGCAATTCGCCCGGCAGATCAGCGATTTCGACGACCTGGCCGGGAGCCATTACGGTGAGCCAGTGGCAGAGGTTTTCGAGTTGGCGGATGTTACCGGGAAAGGGCAGGGTTTGCAGATACTTGAGTGCGGCGTCCGAAATGCGCTTGCTTTCCACGCCCAGTTCGTGCGCGCTGTGTTGCAGGAAGTGGCGCACCAGGATGGGGATGTCCTCGCGCCGCTCGCGCAATGGCGGCAGACGCAGGCGGATGACGTTGAGGCGGTGGAAAAGGTCTTCGCGGAACAGTCCTTGGCGGACGCGCTCTTCGAGATCCTGGTGCGTGGCGGCGATCACCCGCACGCTGGCGCGGATGGGCTGATGGCCGCCGACGCGGTAGAAGCTGCCGTCGGAGAGCACCCGCAGCAGGCGGGTTTGCAGCTCCGGCGGCATGTCGCCGATTTCGTCGAGAAAGAGCGTACCGCCCGCTGCCTGCTCGAAACGGCCCCGGCGTTGCGCGGAAGCGCCGGTGAACGCGCCGCGTTCGTGGCCGAACAGTTCGGATTCGAGCAGATCGCGTGGGATCGCGGCGGTGTTGATGGCAATGAAAGGGGCGTCCCGGCGCGGGCTGTGGCGGTGCAGGGCGCGGGCGACGAGTTCCTTGCCGGTGCCGGATTCGCCATTGATCGTCACGGTGGCGTGCGATTGCGACAGGCGGCCAATGGCGCGGAAGACTTCCTGCATCGACGGAGCCTGGCCGAGGATTTCGGGGGCGAGGGCGGTGTCCTCGTGCGCGCTTTCGTGCGGAGGACTTTGTTCGAGCGCCCGCCGCACCAGAGCAATGGCCTGGTCGACGTCGAAAGGCTTGGGCAGGTACTCGAATGCGCCGCCCTGAAAAGCCGAGACCGCGCTTTCAAGGTCGGAATACGCGGTCATGATGATGACCGGCAATTGCGGATATCGCTCCTTGACCTGCTGCAACAGGGTCAGCCCTGATTCGCCGGGCATGCGGATGTCGGAGAGCATCGCCTTGGGCGGCGGCGCGGCGGAATGGAGGGCGCCGAGCGCCTCGTTGGCCGATGCGAAGCTGCGGTAGCCGATGCCTTCGCGGCTCAGAGCCTTTTCCAGCACCCAACGGATGGAGCGGTCGTCGTCGATGATCCAGACTGTGTTCATCTTGTTTGTTGTACGCACTGTTTTGGTGCGGAATTCGGCTTCGCGCCTCAAGTCCGCTCGGTAATCGGAATCAGGACGGTGAAGCAGGTTCGTCCCGGGCGGCTGTCGACTTCGATCATGCCTTGGTGGCGTTCGATGAAGTTCTGCGCCAGCGACAGCCCCAGACCGCTGCCGCCGTCGCGCCCCGAGACCAGCGGATAGAAGATTTTGTCGCGGATTTCTTCCGGGATGCCAGGGCCGTTATCGACCACTTGCAATTCCAGTGCCATTTTGAAACGACGCTTGGCGATCGTGACTTGGCGCGCGACGCGGCTGCGCAACACGATTTCGCCCTTGCCTTCGAGCGCCTGTGCGGCGTTGCGGGCGATGTTGAGGAGGGCCTGTATCAATTGCTCGCGGTCGGCGGTCGGTTCGGGCAGGCTGGTGTCATAGTCGCGGCTGATGGCGATGTCGGGAAATTCAGCCAGGATGAGCCGCCGCACCCGTTCGAGGACGTCGTGGATGTTGAGCATGGCCGGACGCGCTGCTTTGTGCGAGGTGAGCAGGCGACTCATCAGGTCTTGCAGGCGGTCGGCTTCGGCGATGATGACTTCGGTGTATTCGTGCAGTTGCGGGTCGGATAGTTCGCTTTGCAGCAGTTGCGCCGAACCGCGAATGCCGCCGAGCGGATTCTTGATTTCGTGGGCGAGGTTGCGGATCAGCTCGCGGCTGGCCTGTTGCTGGTGCAGGAGCAGTTCTTCTCGCGCGACCCGCAATTGCGCGTCGATCGGACGAAATTCGAGCAGCAGACGGGCGCCGGCGGCATCAACCGGGCTGACGGTACAGTCGATGTTGATTCTGGCGCCGCCGGGGATCTGCACCTTGAGGTCTTGTCCGGTGTAGCCCCAGTTCGTGGAGAGGGCATTGCGCAGCGCGTTTCCAAGGGTGGACGAGTCGCCGAGCAGGTTGCGGAGCGGATGTCCGACCAGTTTGCGCTGACTGATGGCGAAAAGGTTTTCGGCGCTGGGGTTGAGGTAGCGGATGACCAGCCCGGCGTCGACGAGAACGACGGCCGAGGAAAGCAGGTCAAGCCCAGCGAAAGGTTCGGAAGAAAGTGAAGGATCTGCCATGACGGGAAGCATGAACTCCATGCTTCCCGCAAGCAAGCACCGTACCGCGCAGCATGTTCAGCGCAGCCCGGAGATTTCCTTGTTCAGCGCCTCGATGTTGCGCTCGCGCCGCTCGACGTCTTCCTTGAACGGTTGCAGGCGGTCGAGTTTTTTCTGGTAGTTCTTTTCGTCGCCATGGCGGACGGCTTCCTGGCCGGTCAGCGCCTTGCGGGCTTCTTCGAGTTCGGCTTCCTCGGTGGCGAGTTCGTTTTGCAGTACCTGGCGACGGGCGTTGTCGCGTTCTTTCTGTGCGTCGCTGCTGACCTTCGGGAAAGACGCGGGAGAAGATGCGGGGCGCATCGAGACGGTCGATACCGCCTGCTCGTTGGTGAGCGGTTCGCAGCCCTTGGTCGCTGAACGCGCGTTGGTGTAGGAGACTTTGCCATTGGCGTCGGCGCACTTGTAGACCTGGGCGGAGGCGGGGAACGCAAAGCCGAGTGCGAGGAAAAAAAGCGGAATGGCGCGCGTGAAAATCATTGCTGTGTCCCTTTAGGCGGAATCTGCACGATGGCGAAAATTACACCATAAAAAAGATGGGGTAACATCCGCCCGTTCCGTAATCTCCCGTGCTTCCGTGGATTGTGACACGGGGGAAAAACAAAAAGGACGGGCCGAAGCCCGTCCTTTCGCAAGCGCTCTGTGTGCCTACAGACTGTAGTACATGTCGAACTCGACCGGGTGCGTGGTCATGCGGAAGCGGGTTACGTCTTCCATCTTCAGATTGATATAGGCATCAATGAAATCGTTGGAGAATACGCCGCCACGGGTCAGGAACTCACGATCCTTGTCGAGATAGTCGAGCGCCTGGTCGAGGCTCGAACATACGGTCGGAATCTTGGCGTCTTCTTCCGGCGGCAGATCGTAGAGGTTCTTGTCGGCGGGATCGCCTGGATGGATCTTGTTCTGGATGCCGTCGAGACCGGCCATTGCCATCGCCGCGAAAGCGAGATACGGGTTGGCGGTGGGGTCGGGGAAACGCACTTCGATGCGGCGGCCCTTCGGGCTGGCGACGTAGGGGATGCGGATCGAGGCCGAGCGGTTGCGGGCGGAATAGGCCAGCTTCACCGGCGCTTCAAAGCCGGGCACCAGACGCTTGTAAGAATTGGTGCCAGGATTGGTGATGGCGTTCAGGGCGCGCGCGTGCTTGATGATGCCGCCGATGTAGTAGAGCGCGATTTCTGACAGGCCGGCGTAGCCATTGCCCGCGAACAGGTTTTGCCCGTCCTTCCAGATAGACTGGTGCACATGCATGCCGGAACCGTTGTCGCCGACGATGGGCTTGGGCATGAAGGTGGCGGTCTTGCCGTACTGGTGCGCGACGTTGTGCACCACGTACTTGAGGATCTGTGTCCAGTCGGCGCGGCGGGTCAGGCTGGTGAAGCGGGTGCCGATTTCGCACTGTCCGGCGGTGGCGACTTCGTGGTGATGCACTTCGACCGGGACGCCGACCTGTTCGAGTGCCAGCACCATCGCGGCGCGGATATCGTTGAGGCTGTCGACCGGCGGCACCGGGAAATAGCCGCCCTTGACGCGGGGCCGGTGGCCGACGTTGCCGCTTTCAAACTTTTCGGCGGACGACCAGGCCGCTTCCTCGGAGAACACCTTGACGTAGGAGCCGGACATATCGACCGACCATTCAACGGCGTCGAAAACGAAGAATTCGGGTTCCGGGCCAAAATAGGCGGTGTCGCCGATGCCGGTGCTCTTGAGATAGGCTTCGGCGCGCTTGGCGATTGAGCGCGGGTCGCGGTCATAGCCCTTGCCGTCGGACGGTTCAATGACGTCGCACGTCAGCACCAGGGTGGTTTCGTCGAAGAAGGGGTCGAGGTAGGCCGACTCGGCGTCCGGCAGCAGGATCATGTCGGAAGCCTGGATGCCTTTCCAGCCGGAGATCGACGAGCCGTCGAACATGTGACCGTGCTCGAAAACTTCTTCCTCGAACGCGGAAATGGGCACGCCAACGTGCTGTTCCTTGCCGTGGGTATCGGTAAAACGGTAGTCAACGAAGCGAACCTCGTTTTCCTGAACCAACTTCATGACGTCTTGAGCGTCCATATTCACTCCTGATGAGATGATGCGATGTTTCCGGAAACCCCGATGAAGAAAGCCGCCGTCCCGGTTGGAGGGGAGGAGCGAGGCATCTCCTGTGTCAGACTTCCGTGTCGCGGAGCCTAGCAGCATCCGTGCCATTGATATTCCGGCGCGCCGCGCATTGTGTCACAAAGAAAAAGGGAAAAGCGGGAAATGTAATTCGCACCATATTGGTGCCTTGATGACGCTTTTGCCTCATCATGGTGCGATGCGATGGTAATAAACGATCTTGCGGTACTGGGGGTGTGCGGCGAGCCAGGCATCCGTGCGCCGTTTGAGTGCGTCGGTGTCGGCGGGGGGCGCGCCTGGCGCGAAACAGACCTCGACTTCGATGTGGCGATCGAAGTAATGCACCTGAAGACGCTGGAATGGCAGGTCGCTGGCGCTGGCAGCGCTTTCGCCGATGAGGGCGGCCAGCGCCGAGGTCACGGCGGCGCGCGTGGGCAGGCGTTCGCCGGCGGGCATCACCGGGCCGTCGTCCTCGGTGTCGATGTGGACGAGCACCTCGCTTATGTCGGGATGGATGCCGCGCACGGCGAGCGCAACGCTGTCCGAAATGTAATGCCCTTCCGACACCGTGATGCGCGGGTCGACCTGGACGTGGGCGTCGCACAGCACGCGCTGGGCCATGCGGCGGGTGCGCAGCTCGTGCAGACCGGCGACACCCGGCGTCTCGACGATGGTCTGGCGCAGGCGGGCGAGTTCCTCGGGCGGCAGGCCGGTGTCGATCAGCTCTCGCACCGCGCGCCAGCCCAGGCGGATGCCCATGTGCAGGATAAGAAAGCCGACTACGGCGGCAGCCAGCGGTTCTAGGAACGGATAGCCAGCCAGACTGCCGCCGATGCCGATCGCCACCACCAGCGAGGAAGCCGCATCGGAACGGGCGTGCCAGGCGTTGGCTTCGAGCAGGGGCGCGTTCAGGCGTCGTCCGGCGGCGAGCGTGAACCGGAAAAGGGTTTCCTTTGCTGCCAGCGTGGTGAGCGCCATGGCGAGCGCCGCCGGATGCAGCGCTGCCTGTGTACCCATGTTTTGCAGGCGAATGCCGGACGTCCACAGAAAGCCGACACCGACTACCGCCAGCGATGCGCCAAGCAGGAGCGACGTTGCCGTCTCGATACGCCCGTGGCCGTAAGGGTGGTCGAGATCCGCCGGATCGGCGCTGTGGCGTCCCGCCATCAGCACCATGAAATCCGTCACCAGGTCGGAGAGCGTATGCGCGGCGTCGGCTACCAGACTGAAAGCATTGGCGAACAGGCCGACGACGATCTGGCCGAGCGTCAGGGCGGCGTTGGTGATGATCGCCACCAAGGTAGCGCGCCGGATTGCGCGCGAGCGTATGGCGCTGTGATCGTCGGACGAGAGCAGGGGCATGGACGGACGGGCAGAGGGTATACTCGAAACCCCGATTTTAGCTGGATAACGACATGGGAACCCTCAACGCATTACTCGATCTGGCGCACCAGCGCGCCGCCGAACTCGGACTCTCCTACCAGGGAGCGCTGACACCGGGCGAAGCCCATCAGGTATGGCAACTCGCCCCGGGCGCAAAACTTGTCGATATTCGCACCCGTGCCGAACTCGAATGGGTTGGACGCATTCCGGGTACCGTCGACATCGAATACGAGCTTTGGCCGAACGGACAGGTGAACAACCGCTTCATGATGCAGTTGCGTCAGGCGGTCAGTCCCGAAGCGCTGGTGATGTTCATCTGCCGTTCCGGGCGGCGCTCCGACGAAACCGCTGCGCTCGCCGCCCGTTCCGGCTACAACAACTGCTACAACGTCCTTGAAGGGTTTGAAGGCTCGCTCGACGCCAACAATCAGCGCGGCCACGTCGGCGGCTGGAAGCTCGCCAGTCTGCCCTGGGAACAGGCGTGAACGGCGTCCTGGTCTTTTCCGGCCCTGTGGCTTGCCCCAACACGAGTGGACGGCAATGGATTTGAATTTCGACCGCTTCGGCGCGCTCTCCGGCGAGTTTGTCTTTTGCCAGTGCCATACCAGTTGCATAACCACCATAACTCCAGCCCCAGATGGCTGTCCTTTCCTTGTCAATATAGTCGAGATTCTTCTGAAGAGACCTATAAAAATTGTAA
>JAITQD010000125.1 GCA_031289095.1 Azoarcus sp. | reverse complement strand
CGATGGAATAGTTGTTCAGCAGGGCGTTGGTGACACCGACGCCGAGGATCGAGCCGATGAGGGTGTGCGAACTGGAGGCGGGAATGCCGAGATACCAGGTGCCGAGGTTCCAGGCGATGGCGGCGGCGAGCAGCGAGAACACCATTGCCAGTCCGCGTCCCGTATCGACGTTGATGAGCAGTTCGACGGGCAGGAGATGAACGATCGCATAGGCGACGCCGACGCCACCGAGCAGGACGCCGAGGAAGTTGAAGACGCCCGAGAGCATGACGGCGCGATAGGGCGACATCGCCTTGGTGTAGATCACGGTGGCGACGGCGTTGGCGGTATCGTGGAAACCGTTGATGAATTCAAAAGCGAGCACGAAGGCGAGCGCCAGCACGAGGCTGATGCCGACCCATATGCTCGATATGCCGAAAAATTCAAACATGCGGCGGTTGCGGTCAGAAGGTGTAACCCTGCTCGACCGGAACCGGATCGAGTTTGTCGATCAGCTTGAGCAAGGGGCCGAATTCGCGGTAGCGCGCGCATGCTTTGCGCAGGTAACGCAGCAGTAGCGGCAGGCTGGTGAGGTAGCCGTCCTTGCCGTCGCGGTGACAGAGGCGGGCGAAGATGCCGATGACCTTGATGTGGCGTTGTATGCCCATCCATTCGTAATCGCGGTGGAAGTCGGCGAAATCGGCCCGCACTGGCAGGCCGAGTTTGCGCGCCATTTCCCAGTAACGCGCGAGGAGGTCGAGGGTGAAATCTTCTTCCCACTCGATGTAGGCGTCCTTCAAGAGCGAGGCCAGGTCGTAGGTGAGCGGGCCGTAGACGGCATCCTGGAAGTCGATGATGCCTGGATTGGCGCCGTCGATGAGCATCAGGTTGCGCGAGTGGTAGTCGCGGTGCACGAAGACTTTTGGTTCCGCGAGGTTCACCGCGATGATCTTGTCGAAGACGTCCATCAGCGCGGCGGTGTCTTCGGCATCAAGCGTGACGCCCTTGTGGCGGGCGATGTACCAATCCGGAAACAGCATCAGCTCGCGGCGCAGCAATTCGTCGGAATAATCGGGCAGCAGACCCGGGCGGCTGGCGGCCTGAATGGCGAGCAGGGAGGAGATGGCGTCGACGTACAGGTGCGCGGCGACGACGGGGGTACAGTCGGGCGCGCGCAATCTGGCGAGGTAGGTCGTGTCGCCGAGGTCGGACATGAGCAGGAAGCCCTGGCCGACGTCTTCGGCCAGGATTTCGGGGACGTGCACGCCGGTGTTGCCGAACAGGCGGGCGACGGCGAGCCAGGGTTTGCAGTCTTCGTGCTCGGGCGGTGCGTCCATGACGATCAGGCTGGCGTGATCCGCGATGGGACGCGCGCCTTCGGCGGGAAAAGTTACCCGGAAATAGCGGCGGAAGCTGGCATCCGCCGAAGCGGGCGTGAGTTCGTAATGGGGGCTGGATAAGGTCTGCGTCAGCCATTGCTGGAGCTTGTCGATGCGAGTCAAAGCGGGTTCTCCGCAGGTTGTTCGTGTAGAATCCGGCGATTCTAGCAGGCGGTCGATACAGTTCCGCATTTTGTTGACGGGGATTAATTTTGCAGGTTTTGGGTCTGAAGTCGCGCTTGCGGCTGTTTCCGTTACTGGTGTGCTGCATTTCGGGCGCCTTGTGGGCGGCACCAGTGACAGAGACATCTTCGGATCAGGCTGTTACGCCGGAAAATGCTTGTTCCGATGAGAAAAAACCGGCGGAAAGCGGTGTTGCGCGGGCCGAAATGTCCGGCGGCTGCAAGGCGAAACCGCCTGTTGCCGCAGCAGGCTCCGATGCGGCAGCGTCTTCCGGAGGGCGTTGGCAGGCGATGACTGCCCAGCGTGGATTCGGGGTGAAAACGGTGGGCGATTCCCCGGCGCGGTCGCAGGGCGAAACCCGAATCTCGGCCTTGCGCATCCGTGGTGCCCATGCGATCGACATCGTGGCCGAAGGCGAAGTCGAACTGCAACGCGACGCGCTGACGCTGACCGCCGATCGCCTCACCTACCGCGAACCGGTCGACGAGGTCGTGGCTGAAGGCAATGTCCGGCTGCGCCAAGGCGACAGCGCTGAAATGTCGGGGCCGTCGGCGACGCTGGTGGTGGGGCCGCGCACGGGCGAGTTTCTTGAGCCGAAATATTCGATGAGCCGCACCCGCCCGCCGCTTGAGGCCGGCGATCCGCCACGGCAGGTGTCGGGCAGCGGTCAGGCGGACTTGCTGCAACTCGAAGGCGAAAACCAGTATCGCGCCAAAAACGCGACCTGGTCGACCTGCCCTGCGCCCAATCCCGACTGGTACATCAAGGCCGGTGAACTCGAACTCGATTACGACCGCGAAATCGGTACCACCCGTGACAGTACCGTGGTGTTCAAGGACGTTCCGTTTTTCTGGCTGCCGTGGGCCGAATTCCCTCTCGTTGGCCAGCGCCATTCGGGCTTCCTGCCGCCGACGATGGATACATCGACCAAGACCGGTTTCGGCTTCACGATTCCCTATTACTGGAACATCGCGCCCAACTACGACCTGACCATCGCGCCGCGCTTCATGAGCCGGCGCGGCCTGCAACTGGGCGCCGAGGCGCGTTACCTGGGCGCGAGCTACAAGGGCACCGTGCGGGGTGAATATCTGCCGCGCGATTCCGTGACCAAAGAGGAGCGTTCGCTGGGGTCCCTGCAACACCAGCAATGGCTGACGCCGACCCTGTACGGCTCGATTGATCTCAACGCGGTTTCGGATGATGAATACTTCGAGGACTTGAGCACGCGGGTGTCCATGGCCTCCAAGGTCAACCTGCTGCGTGAAGGACGGCTGATGTATGTCGGCGGCGGCTGGTGGAACGTCTCGGCGCTCGCCCAGAGCTACCAGACGCTCTCGCCCGACCCCGACAATCCGGTGGTGACGCCTTACCGGCGTCTGCCCCAGGTAACGCTGAACGCCACACGTCCGGGCGAACTCAGCCGCTTCATCGGGACGTCCGGGCTCGATTTCGCCTGGCATAGCGAATTCGTGCGCTTCACCCATCCTCGGGAAGATCACGTCGACGCCTCGCGCCTGATCGCCTACCCGCAGGTGTCGCTGCCCCTGCAATGGGCCGGTTTCTACGTCACCCCCAAGATCGGCCTGCATTACACCCGCTACGACATCGACCGGGATCGGGACGTGACGGGGATGCGCGATTCGATCATCCGCTCGGCCCCGGTTTTCTCAATTGATTCGGGACTCACGTTCGAGCGCGAGACCCACCTGTTCGGCAGGGACTACGTGCAGACCCTGGAGCCGAGGCTGTACTACCTCAACGTTCCCTACCGGCGGCAGGACGATATTCCGCTGTTCGACACCAGCCGCTACGACTTCGGTTTTGCACAAATCTTTGGCGAAAACCTCTACACCGGTGGCGATCGTCTCGCCGATGCCAATCAGCTCACCGCCGCCATCACTTCGCGCCTGATCGACCCGGTTACTGGCGTCGAGCGGTTGCGGGTGCTGCTCGGGCAGCGTTATTACTTCGAGGATCAGCGGGTCACGCTCAACCATTTCGACGAACAGGGCAACCCGGTGACGGTCGAAACTGCGCGCACCAGCCGACGCGCCGACATACTCGCCGGTTTTTCCACGCAGGTGGGCAAGTACGCCACGTTTGAATCGTTGTGGCAATACAACCCGCGTGACTACGAAACCGAGCGTTATTCTGCGGTTCTGCGCTACAACCCGGGCCATACCCGGGCGCTGAATCTTGGCTATCGCTACGTGCGCGACATCCTGCGCGACGTGGATGTTTCCGGACAGTGGCCGTTGTGGGGCAGATGGTACGGCGTGGCCCGGCTCACCCACTCGCTCAAGGACAATCGCCTGACCGAAGCCATCGCCGGCCTCGAATACAATGGCGGCTGCTGGGTGCTGCGCCTGGGCGGACATCGTTACGCGACGCGCGAGAACGAGTTCAACAAAACGTACTTCCTGCAACTCGAACTCAGCGACTTCACCAGCATCGGCCCGGGCGGGAACGTGGTCAACCTGATCAAACGCAGCGTGCCGGGTTATGGCAAGATCAACGAACCCGGCCCCGCTGGCATGTTCGAGGATTGACGGCGGGTGCTGCACAACACACATTCAACCAATTTTTCTGATGGTCATGAACCGATTCCTGTTCCAGATACTTGCCAGTACCGCCTTCATCTGCATTGCGCTGCCACAGCCAGCGCCGGCTGCCGAGGTTGATCGCATTGTCGCCGTCGTCAACAGCGAGGCCGTCACCTCCTCGCTGCTGCGCGAGCGCGTGGCCCGCGCCCGCGCCAACCTGACGAGGCAGGCGGTGGAGTTGCCGCCCGAGGGCGTGTTTGAACGGCAGGTGCTCGAACAACTGATCGTGGAGCGGGCGCAACTGCAAAGGGCGCGCGAAGCCTCCATCCAAATCGACGAGGCCATGATCGACCGTGCGATCGGCGTTATCGCCAGCAACAACCGTTTTACTGTCGAGCAGTTGCGCGCCACCGTCGGGCAAGATGGCGTCGCCTGGAACAAGTTTCGTGACGATGTGCGCATCGAACTCCTCCTCAACCGTCTGCGCGAAAGGGAAGTGGATAGTCTGGTGAACGTGAGCGATGCCGAAATCAGCAACTTCCTCAAGAACCATCCCGATGCCCTTTCGGGCGACGAGTACCGTATCGCGCATATTCTGTTGCGCGTTCCAGAAGGCGCCAATGCGGAGCAACTGGAAGCCTTGCGCGCGCGTGCCGAAAAGGTGCTGTCGCGTCTGCGCAAGGGTGAGGAGTTCGCCAGCGTCGCCGCCGATAGCTCGGACGCGCCCGACGGCATCCGGGGCGGCGAAATCGGCTGGCGCGACCGTGAACGTCTGCCCGGACTCTACGCCGATGTGGTGGGCAAGCTCACGCCCGGCGAAATTTCGCAGCCGATGCGCAGCGCCGCAGGACTGCACATCGTCAAACTGCTCGAAAAGCGCGACGGCGGCGGAATCGGAGCGCAGCAAGTCGAGCAGATCCATGCCCGTCATATCCTGATCAAGACTTCCGAGATTCTCTCCGACGTCGATGCCAAGGCGCGGCTCGACGCCCTGCGCGAGCGCATCGTCCACGGCGCCGATTTCGCCGAGCTTGCCAAAGCCAGTTCGGTTGACATGTCTGCGGTGCGGGGGGGCGACCTCGGCTGGCTGAATCCGGGCGATACGGTGCCCGAATTTGAAAAAGCCATGGACGCCCTGTCGCCGGGAGAGATCAGCGCTCCGGTGCATTCGCCCTTCGGTTGGCACCTCATTCAGGTACTTGAACGCAGACAGCAGGACATGAGCGACGAGCGCCGCCGTAATGTCGCGCGTGCGATCCTGCGCCAACGCAAGGGCGACGAGGCATACGAGGACTGGCTGCGCCAATTGCGCGACAGAACCTATGTTGAATACAGGCTGGAGTCGGAATGAACAACGGCAACAAATCGCGCCAGCCGGTGCTGGCAGTGACGAGCGGGGAACCCGCAGGCGTGGGGCCTGAACTGTGCGTGCGGGTGGTCGAACGTAAATTTCCGGCGCACCTGGTGGTGATTGGCGATGCCGAACTGATTGAAGAACGGCTGGGCCGCGCCGGGCACGGACTGGTGGTTCGGCCTTGGCAACCGGGCATGACGCCTGAGGCGGGCGTGTTCGACGTTCTGCATTGCCCGCTCGTCTGTCCGGCGCTGGCGGGCGTGCCGGACACGCGAAATGCTGCCTACGTGCTCAACGTTCTCGATCGCGCCCTGCAAGGCTGCGTCGAGGGCAGTTTTGACGGCATGGTCACAGCGCCGGTGCATAAGGGCGTGATCTGCGATGCCGGCGTACCGTTTTCCGGTCATACCGAATACCTTGCCGCCAAGACCGGCACGCCGCTGGTGGTGATGATGCTGGTGGGTGGGGGCATGCGCGTGGCGTTGGCGACAACCCATCTGCCGCTCGTCGACGTGGCGAAGGTGCTGACCCAGGAACGGCTCACTCGCACGCTCGAAATTCTCCATTACGGCCTCACCACCGGTTTCGGTCTCGCCAAGCCGCACATCCTGGTGGCCGGCTTCAACCCCCATGCCGGCGAGGGCGGTCACATCGGGCGCGAGGAAATCGACGTCATCGTGCCGGTGCTCGAACACCTGCGCGCCAGGGGCATGAACCTCACGGGGCCGCTGCCGGCGGATACCCTGTTTGCGCCGCCTCGTCTGAAGAATGCCGACGCGGTGCTGGTGATGTATCACGACCAGGGTTTGCCGGTGCTCAAGCACGCCAGTTTTGGTTCTGGCGTCAACGTCACTCTGGGGCTGCCCGTCGTCCGAACGTCGGTCGACCATGGCACTGCGCTTGACCTGGCGGGTACCGGCAAGGCCGACCCCGGCAGTCTTTTTGCAGCGATCGAATTGGCCATCGACATGGTGAACGCCCGGCGGCGGCGCGCATGAACGGAGGCGCGCGTGCGGGCGGTCACGTCGCCCGCCGCCGTTTCGGCCAGAACTTTCTTGCCGATCCCAACATCGTCGCCAACATTGTCGCAGCGATACGCCCGCAGGCGGGAGAGACCATGGTCGAGATCGGCCCCGGCCTCGGTGCGCTCACCGCGCCGCTGCTCGAACGCCTCGGTCATCTGCATGTGGTCGAAATCGACCGTGACCTCATTGCCCGTCTGCGCGGGCATTACGACGCCACCCGGCTGACGATCCACGAAGGCGACGCGCTCAGGTTCGACTTCGGCGTCCTGGCCGGGGAGGGCGCGTTGCTGCGTGTGGTCGGCAACCTGCCCTACAACATCTCGACGCCGCTGCTGTTTCATCTCGCGGGCTTCGCCGCCCGCATCTGCGACCTGACGTTCATGTTGCAGAAGGAAGTGGTGTTGCGCATGGTGGCCGCACCCGGTACACCCGAGTACGGGCGTCTGTCGGTGATGCTGCAATACCGCTTTCGCATGGAAAAATTGTTCGATGTGCCGCCCGGCGCTTTTCGCCCCGCGCCCAAAGTGACGTCCAGCATCGTGCGCATGGCGCCTCTGCCGGCGGAGGAATGCCGCGCCCGGGACGAGGCGTTGTTTGGCCGTGTCGTCGCCGCCGCTTTCGGCCAGCGCCGCAAGACCTTGCGCAATACCTTGCGGGACTTTTTCGCTGAAGCCGACTTCGCCGCACTCGGTCTCGATCCGGGACTGCGCGCCGAGCGTCTGGCGGTCGCGGACTTCGTGGCGATCGCCAATCATTGCGGCGCGCGCGTTCAGACATCCAGTTCGAGCACCACCGGGGCGTGATCCGAAGGACGTTCCAGCTTGCGCGGCGTCTTGTCCACCGCGCAGGCGCGGCAGGTGGACTGCAATGGTCGCGACACCAGAATGTGGTCGATGCGCAGGCCGAAGTTGCGCCGGAAAGCGCCCATCCGGTAATCCCACCATGAATAGACGGGTTCGGAATGTCCGGACAGGCGAAACGCATCGACGAGACCGAGGTCGAGAAGGGTTTGGAACGCGGCGCGCTCGGGCGGCGAGACGAGGATGCCTTCCTGCCAGCCAGGGTGGGCGTCCGCAGGCGTGGGGGCAATGTTGAAGTCGCCCGCGAGCACCAGACGGGGATGCTTCGGCAAGGCCTCGGCGGCGAGCCAGTGGGTCAGGGCGTCGAGCCAGGCGAGCTTGTAGGCGAACTTGTCCGAGCCGGGTTCCTGACCATTGGGGAAATAGCCGCACACGAGCCGCAATCCGCCGACGGTTGCGGCGATGAGGCGTTTTTGCTCGTCGGCGAAGCCGGGGATGCCGTGCGCCACATCGTCCGGCGGTGTCGTGGCGAGAATGGCGACGCCGTTGTAGGTTTTCTGCCCGGCAAAGACTGCGTGGTAACCGGCAGCCCGGATTTCGGATTCCGGAAACGCCCGATCCTCCAGTTTGAGTTCCTGCAAGCAGATCGCATCGGGACGATGGGCGGCCAGCCAGTCGAGAACCTGTGGCAGGCGGACTTTCAGTGAGTTGACATTCCAGGTGGCGATTTTCATCTGATGAAAAACTCCTTTATTATTCATGATGTTATTTTATCGTAAAACTGACTCCGGTTATGAAACCCCGGGCCCCCTTCAGGGGGGCGTTTTGAGCGACAGGGCATGGATGCCTGCCGCTAATGAGTTGCTGGCGCAAAGCGATGCGTTTGCGCTTGGGGAGAGGTGATCCATGCTAATCGTGGCTGATGCCGTCGCTGCAACGCTGACAAGAGCGGGTGTCGGTGACCGCCACCGTCTGTGTTGTGCGCTTTCGGGCGGAGTGGATTCGGTCGTGCTGCTTGATGCGCTCGACGCCTTGCGGGCGTGTTTCGGTTTTACGCTGGAAGCGGCGCACGTACACCACGGCCTCAGCCCGATGGCCGATGCGTGGCTGGATTTTTGCGCCGGCCTGTGCCGGCGGCGCGGCATTCCCTTGCATGTTTTCCGGGTCGAGGTGCGCCCCGATCATCCGGATGGACTCGAAGCGGCGGCGCGTGCAGTGCGTCATGCGGCGTTGGCGCGGGTCGAATGCGACTGGCTGGCCTTGGGCCATCACCGTGACGATCAGGCCGAAACCGTGCTTTTTCGTCTGTTGCGCGGCGCGGGGGTACGGGGCGCGGCGGCGATGGCTGCGGTCGAGCCGCCGGGAGCCGAGGGGCGGGCCGGGCGGTTACGGCCCTTGCTCGATGTCGGCAGAGAGGCGGTTCTTGCCCGCGCGCGCGTGCGAAACCTTGCCTGGGTAGATGACGCCAGCAACGCCGATCCGCGCTTTGCCCGCAACGACCTGCGTCACCGCATCCTGCCCGCGATCGAGGCGAGCTTTCCCGCCGCTCGTGCGACGCTTGCCCGTGCCGCAACGCATTTTCGCGCTGCTGCCGAGTTGCTCGACGAACTCGCCGATGACGATGCCGCAACCTGCGGCGGAGCGGATGGCGCATTCGCGCGGGAAGCCTTGCTCGCTCTGAGCCCGGCGCGGCTCGCCAACCTGTTGCGCCGGGAAGTGCGGCGACTGGGAGGCTTGCCGCCGACAGCCGCGCGACTGGCCGAAGCAATGCGCCAACTGCGTGGGGTGACCAAGCCTTTGCGCCTGCCGTTCGGGGACGGTTTTGCGTGTTATGCCTATCGGGGCCGGGTCTGGTTGGCGTCGGCGCGGGCCGTCGAGCCGCTGCCGTTGCTGTGGCAGCCTGCGGCGGGGAATATTGCGTGGGCGGGCGGCACGTTGCGCTGTCGTCCCGCGATAGGAGAGGGCGTGCTGGCCTCGGCACTGGCGCAAGCCAGCGCGTGCAGGCTGATGCCGCGTCCGCCGGGTTTGCAGCCGCATCTGGCGGGACGTCCGGTCAAGAGCTTCAAAAAACTGTGCCAGGAAGCAGGCATTCCTGTCTGGCTGCGCGGGCATCTTCCGGTGCTGGAAGCCGATGGGCGCACGGCATGGGCTGGCGGTCTGGGTGTGACCGCCGACTTTGCCTGTGCGCCGGGACAGGCGGGCTGGCTGCTTGAATGGCTGCCGGGCATCAGTCCTTCAGCACTGCCAGCGACTGGGCCAGTTCCACCGCAGAGCGAACTTTCATCTTGTTGAAGATGTGCGAGCGGTGCGCCTCGACGGTGCGCATCGAGATCGCCAGTTGCCTGGCGATGACTTTGTTGTAGTGGCCTTCGAGGATCAGGTTCATGACTTCGCGCTCGCGCGAAGTCAGCGCCGCCAACCGTTCCTCAATCGTGCCTCGGTCGGCGATGGTGCGCCGCCGCTCATCGTCGAACTCAAAGGCGTCCAGCACGCGGTCGGCAAGCTCGTTGTGATTGAACGGCTTTTCGACGAAATCAAAAGCGCCTTTCTTGAGTGCGTCGACCGCCATCTGGATGTTGCCGTGCCCGGTGATGAAAATGACCGGCAAGGGGCAATGGTTGGCGAGCAGCATATCGAAGCAGGCTATCCCGCCCATACCGTTCAAGCGGATATCGAGCACGATACAGCCGCGCCAAGAGGGTTGCCAAGCATTCAGGAAATCCTCGGCGTTCGACCAGCTCTTGCAGTCGATACCCCGCGTGCGGAACTGCCATGAAACCGCATCGCAAATATCTACATCATCGTCGATGATGTGAGCCTGTCTGATAGTCATTGTTGTTCTGTGTCTGCGTTCAGTGAAACAGCGTTCAAAGTGAAGGTGAAAATGGTGCCGCCAGACGGATTTGGTTCAAATGACAGCACTCCATGGTGCAACTCGGCGATGGTACGGCAGATATTGAGTCCCATCCCCATGCCTTTTCCTTTGGTAGTGAAAAAAGGGTCGAACAGATGCGGGGCGATCTCAGGGGGGATGCCGTTGCCCTGATCCGCCACACGCATGGAAATGCCGTGTTTTTCTGCGTGTGTGCTGATGATGAGGATGCGCTTGTCCGGCGGAACCTCGGTCATGGCGTCGATGCCGTTGCGCATCAGGTTGATGACGGCCTGTTCGATCATCTGGGTATCGACGGTGATCGGGGGCAGGTCATCCTGTAGATCGCAGACGATGCGCACCTGTTGCTTGACGGCATTGGTTTCGATCAGGGCGACCGCATCGCGGATCAGGGTGTTGAGATCGTTGCGGGTGAAGCTGGGTTCGGTGCGGCGCACGAAGGAGTGGACGCGACCGATGATGCTTGCCGCGCGTTGGGCCTGGCGGGCGATTTTCTGCTGGACTTCCTTCAGTTCGTTGACGTCGGCGCAACCGCAGTTGAGCTGGTTCAGGCAGCCGGCGACGTAGCTGGAAATGGCGGTCAGCGGCTGGTTGAGTTCGTGCGCCATGGTCGAGGCCATTTCGCCCATGGTGACCAGGCGCGAGGTGGCTTGCAGGCGCTCGTATTGCAGGCGGCTCTGTTCGCGGATGCGGTTCTGTTCGGTAATGTCGATGACTGCGCCCAGCCAGCCGACGTGCTGGCCGGAAGCGTCGATGAACGGGCTTTCGATGAGGAGCGCATCGAACGTCTCACCGGTTTTGCGCCGCATCGACACTTCGATGCCTTTGCTGGGGATGTCGCCGTTCATCGCCCGGTTGATCGCTTCCAGGTTGCGCTCGAACTGTGCGGGATTCCAGTAAGGGACGTTGGGAAAGCGCGTGCCGAGTACTTCTTCGCTACTGAAGCCTGTCATGCGACAGAAAGCCGGGCTGACGTAAGTGATGTGGCCGTCGTTGTCGCGGGCGCGCAGGCCCCCCGTGGTCGAGGCTTCGAGCGCCTGGTGGAAAGTGCTGGCTTGTCGCAGGGCGGCTTCCATACACAGGTGGTCGGTCAGTTCCTGGCGCATCTGGGTCACGCCCCAGATGGCGGAGAAGCCGAGCACGATGACGACGCCGATCAGCAGCGCCGGGAACCAGTCCGCGCCGTTGTTGTGGGTGGCGATGGAGTGGACGAGCCAGGTAGACGTCAGAATCGCCGCAGTCAGCAGCGCCAGCAGAAAGTAAGATCGCCATCCGATCCAGCGGATATTTTCGATGCCGGGCGAAGGTGCAGGTGTGGAGGCGGACATGTTATCAAACGGCAATAGTGCTCGCAGGTTTGCGTGAAATGAGGTTACTTCACCTAGTGTGGGTGCCTTGGTATTATTACGTAGATGATAGTACGTAGCGCGAAATGCGCTGAGGTAAAACGTCACGCAATTCTTGTGATATATGCCGGATTGTTTTTGTCCAGGGTGGGTCGCGCCTCCATAATTGAGCAAGTTCGCAAAAAACGCGCTCATTTTATTTGAACATTCACCAAAATGGGAATTATTTGTATGGCATGTTCGCATGAATCTTTCGGAATAATTTCGATGACTTTCCCGTTGGGCCGGAAACGCCAATGAGCGGCGCACGCAGGTCTTCGCCACGTATCGCGGGCGTCTTGCGTCTGCCGCGCGCTTCCCGTTCGCCGACGGATGTCTCCAGCGCGCCCGCAGCCGGCAGGACGGAGGAAAAAGGCGGCGAGCGCGCCATGCGTCCCGTCGCTGAAAAAGCCGGGACGGTTGACGTCGGAGGTGTGCGTCTGTCCAAGCTCATGGCCGGGCGCGGCATCTGTTCGCGGCGTGAGGCCGACGAGCTGATCGAACGCGGTTGGGTGTTCGTCGACGGCGAGCGGGTTTCCGAACTCGGCATCCGCGTGAATCCGGACGCGCACGTTACCCTGGCCCCGGAGGCGCACCGCCTTCAGGGCGGCAGGGTTACTGTGTTGCTCAACAAGCCGGTCGGGTACGTCTCCGGGCAACCTGAGCCTGGCTATCGCCCGGCGGTGAGCCTGATACGCGCCGACACGTGGTTAGACGATGCCGGGACGCGGCGCTTTCATCCAGCCATGCTCAAAGGTCTTGCGCCTGCGGGGCGGCTCGACATCGACTCCAACGGTTTGCTGGTGCTCACTCAGGATGGCCGCATCGCCCGGCAGTTGATCGGCGGCGATGGCGCGATCGAAAAGGAATACCTGGTGCGGGTCGAGGGGCGTCTGCTTGAAAACGGACTCGTTTTGCTCAATCATGGCCTGGAACTCGATGGTCGGGTATTGCGCCCGGCGCGGGTCGAGTGGATCAACCGCGACCAGTTGCGTTTTGTGCTTCGAGAAGGGCGCAAGCGCCAGATACGCCGTATGTGCGAACTGGTAGGGCTGCGTGTGATGGGCCTCAAACGGGTGCGTATCGGCAACGTGTGCCTGGGGGATCTGCCGTCCGGGCAATGGCGCTTCCTGGGTGAGGACGAAAGTTTCGCCTGAGTTCGGAGGGGGCGGTTTTGCGCACTACAACAACGGGCTGTGTTTCCGGGAGCTTTTCATGAACGAACACCGGGCCATGACTGCCATACTGGCCGTTGCGGCGATACTCACGGGCTGCGCCTCCGATCTTGGCGGCGACGCCTATTCGCGCCGGGAAGCGCGTCAGGTCATGCAGGTCAGGTTCGCCACGGTCGAGAGTGTGCGTCCGGTACTGCTGGAAGGCACCAAGACCCCTGTCGGCGCGGTCGCCGGGGCGGCGGTGGGCGGCATCGCCGGCAGCGCGCTCGGGCGGGGCAGAGGGTCAGCCATCGGCTCGGTGGTGGGCGCCGTGGCTGGCGGACTGGGCGGAGCCGCTGTCGAAGAAGCCGTTACCCGTGAGCGGGGCATGGAAGTGACCGTCAGGCTCGATCATGGCGAGTACCTGGCGGTGGTGCAGGCGGATCGTGGAGAAGACTTTCAGCCTGGTGAGCGAGTAAGACTGGTGGGGTCGGGCGGCGCGGCGCGGGTCACGCGCTGAAGCGGGCCTCAGCGCACGATGACGATGTCCCGCCGCACGGTGGCGCGTGCGACAAGTTGTGACTCGCTGGCGGCTGGCAAATTCGCGCCGGTTGCTGTTGCCAACGTCGTGGTGGACGGCGCGGGTGTGGTGGATGGCGCAGGTGTGGTGGACGGCGCAGGTGTGGTGGACGGCGCGGGTGTGGTGGACGGCGCAGGCGTGGCGGATGGCGCAGGTGCGGCGGTCGGCGCGGGTGCGGTGGGATCCGCGGCTGCTGGCCGGGATGCCGGTTTGTCTGCCGTGATTTGTGGCGACGCGCTTACCAGAGTGGTTCGTCGCGGTGGTTCCCATGCCCATTGGTTTTGCCAGGCGTTGCGCACGAGGTTCGGGTATTCGGATCGACCCCGGCTGCCGTTGTAGCGGCCCAGGGCAAGAAAGAGGTTGCCTTTTTCCAGATCGAGGTAGTGGCGCAGGATGGTGCAGCCATAGCGCAGGTTGGTGCGCAGGTGAAAAAGGTTGTCTTCCTTGCGTCCGATGGCATCGACCCAGAAAGGCATGACCTGCATGTAGCCGCGCGCGCCGGCTTTCGAGAGCGCGTACTTCTTGAACCGGCTCTCGACATGGATCAGACCGAGTACGAGTTGCGGGTCCAATCCGGCGCGGGTGGCTTCGTAGTGTGCTGCGGTCAGCAGTTCCCGGCGGGCTTCCAGATCGGGGATGCGCTTGCCGAGCCGGTGCGACATTTCGGCCAGCCAGAGATTGCGCTCAACGACATCATTGATCGGTATCCCGGGAGGGGGGGCATCACTGATCGAGCGGTGCATGGCGGCGCGCACGCTGGCGGCCAGTTGTTCTTGTTGCTGGTTTCCGGCCTGTGCCGGGAGGCTCGCCAGCGCGCAGGCGCTCACGAGCAGGATGCGGGCGATGGGGGTTTTCACGGCGCGTCCGCGTGTCCGCGCAGGCGGGCGACGACGTACCCGGCGGCTTCGGAGGGCGCGAGCTTTACCTGTTCGCCACTGCGGCGGGCCTGGTATTCGGCAATGCCTTCCTTCAGCCCGCGCTCGCCGACGGTGAGGCGATGCGGGACGCCGATCAGTTCCCAGTCGGCGAACATAACGCCGGGGCGCTCGTCGCGGTCGTCGAGCATGGCATCGACTCCCGCCGCGCGCAGGGCTTCGTACAGACGGGTGGCCTCGGTGCGCACGGCGTCCGATTTGCCCCAGCCCACGGCGCAGACGACGGCCTCGAACGGCGCGATCGCCGCTGGCCAGACAATGCCGCGCTCGTCGTTGTTCTGTTCGATGGCTGCGCCGAGGATGCGGGTAACGCCAATGCCGTAGCAGCCCATCTCGAAAAAGCGGGGCTTGCCGTCGACGTCGAGGAAAGTGGCGTTCATCGTCCGCGAGTATTTGTCGCCGAGGTAGAACACGTGCCCGACCTCGATGCCGCGGTCGATGGCGAGCAACCCCTTGCCGTCGGGCGAGGGGTCGCCCGCAACGACGTTGCGGATGTCGGCGACCATATCGGGTTCGGGCAAATCGCGTCCCCAGTTTGCACCGGTGTAGTGGTAGCCCTGGGTGTTCGCGCCGCAGATGAAATCGGCCATGTGGGCCACCGTGCGGTCGGCGACGATCCGCACCGGCTTTTTGGGAGCGATGGGGCCGAGATAACCGGGTTCGCAGCCGAAATGGTCAACGATTTCAGCCTCGGTGGCGAAGCGGAAACCCGCCTTCAGGCCGTCGATCTTGCTGGCCTTGACTTCGTTGAGTTCGTGATCGCCCCGCACCAGCAGCAACCAGATTGCGGTTTGTCCGGCCTCGCCGGTTCCGTCGCTGGCGAGCACCAGCGATTTGACGGTCGAGGCGAGCGGCGCACCGAGGAAGGCAGCCACTTCGTCGCAGGTTTCACGTCCGGGTGTGGCGATGCGGGCGAGTGCGGCACTCGCGGCGGCGCGTGTCGGTGCGAGCGGCAGGGCTTCGGCCAGTTCGATGTTGGCGGCGTAGTCCGAGTTCGGACAATAGACGAGGGCGTCCTCGCCAGTGTCGGCGATCACCTGGAATTCGTGCGAGCGGTCGCCGCCGATCGAGCCGGTGTCGGCGGCGACAGCGCGGTATTTGAGGCCGATGCGCTCAAAAATGCGATGGTAGGCGGCGAACATCGTGTCGTAGCTCTTGCCGGCGGCTTCCGCGTCGCGGTCGAAGGAGTAAGCGTCTTTCATGATGAATTCGCGGCCGCGCATGACGCCGAAGCGGGGGCGGCGTTCGTCGCGGAACTTGGTCTGAATCTGGTAGAAGTTGCGCGGCAACTGGCGGTAACTTTTGAGTTCCTGGCGGGCGATGTCGGTGACGACTTCTTCCGAAGTCGGCTGGAGGGCGAAATCGCGGTCGTGGCGGTCGCGCAGGCGCAACATTTCCGGCCCCATCTTGTCCCAGCGACCGGTTTCCCGCCACAGCTCGGCGGGCTGCACCAGCGGCATGGAAATTTCAAGCGCACCGGCGCGTTCGAGTTCGCTGCGGACGATGGCTTCGACCTTGCGGATTGAGCGCAGCGCCAGCGGCATGTAGTCGTAGATACCGGCGGCGACCTTGCGGATCATGCCGGCGCGCAGCATGAGTTTCTGGCTCACAACTTCGGCGTCGGCAGGGGCTTCTTTCAGAGTATTGAGGTGGAACTGGCTGGCGCGCATGGGGAAAAAACGATGAAAGGCTGTTGTCCGGGCGGGCATTCTACCAGAGTAGGTATACGACGCCGGGGCGGCGGGGATTACGGTTTGTTCTTTCAAACCTGCGCCGAGTATGGAAGAATTGAAAGCAACCCTGTGAATTTTTGAAGGTTCGATCATGCTCGACCGCGAAGGCTACCGCCCGAACGTCGGCATCGTTCTGGTCAATACGCGCAACGAGGTGTTTTGGGGCAAGCGCATCCGCGAACATTCATGGCAGTTTCCGCAAGGCGGCATCAAGCACGGCGAGACGCCGGAGCAGGCGATGTTCCGGGAACTGCACGAAGAAGTCGGTTTGCACCCCGAACACGTCAGAATACTTGGCCGCACCCGTGGCTGGCTGCGTTACGACGTTCCCAAGCATTGGATCAAGCGGGAATGGCGTAATACCTATCGCGGGCAGAAGCAGATCTGGTTTCTGCTGCGGCTGGTGGGGCGTGACACGGACGTGTGCCTACGTGCCAGTACGCACCCAGAGTTCGACGCCTGGCGTTGGAGCGACTATTGGGTGCCGCTTGATGCGGTCATCGAATTCAAGCGCGGGGTCTATCAGCTTGCCCTGACCGAGTTGTCGCGTGTGCTGTTTCGCTCCCGTCGCGCCGAGCCGCCGGAAAGCTATCGTCTGACGGTCGGGGTCGTCGAAGGAAGGGTGGAATGAGGATTATCCCGAGGTGTTTGGTGTTGGCTTTCATGCCGTTTGCGGCGTGGGCGCAAAGCGGCGACGAGGACGATGCGCGCAAGGACACGAATTGGCAGGAAGCCGCCCACACCTTGCCGGCGCGCCCCGACGAACGCAATCTGCTCGCGTTTCGCGTCGGTTCCCAGCCGGAGGGCCGGTTTTTCGTCGACCCGGAAAGCATCTCGCGGGGTGAAGACGATGTGATTCGCTACGTGCTGGTGATGCGCGGCAGTGGCGGCGCGAGCACCGTTACCTTCGAGGGCGTCCGCTGCGGCGTACGTGCGCGCAGGCTGTATGCCAGCCTTGAACGGGACGGCGGCTGGCGGGCGATGAAAAACAGCGCCTGGCGGGATCTTCCCGTCCAGGGCTCCTCCATCGTCATGTTCGGTTACAGCGGCAACGACCCTCGCGCCGTGCTGGCTTACGACTATTTGTGCGACGGCCCGGCTCCGCGCGCGCGGGAAGACATCATCGCCCGCCTGCGCGGCAAGCGCATCGACTATCTCGACCCCGGTCATGGCGTGGAACCATGATTGAGCAGATCATCCTTGGATTCGACCGCGCCCTGCGCACGGTTTTCGCCCCGGCGCACCCGGTGCGGGCGCTGCCCGGTGACGGTCTTCCCGAGGCGGAACTCGATGAAGCGCAAAAGCGTCATGTTGCGGCGCTGATGCGGGTGAATCACTGCGGCGAGGTCTGCGCCCAGGCGCTCTACCAGGGACAGGCATTGACCTCGCGTGATCCGGCGATTCGCGCCGCGCTCGCCCGCGCCTCGGATGAGGAAACCGATCACCTGGCATGGACGGAGCGGCGCATCGAAGAACTCGGTGGGCGCAAGAGCGTGCTCAATCCGCTGTGGTATGGCGGCGCACTTGCCATCGGTATCGCGGCGGGCGGTTTTGGCGAGCGCTGGAACCTGGGCTTTCTTGCCGAAACCGAGCGTCAGGTCGAAGCGCATCTGGACGGACACATTGCGGCGCTGCCCCCCGGCGACCGCAAATCGCACGCCATTGTCGGCCAGATGAAGCAGGACGAGGCTGGCCACGCCGAAACCGCCGTCCGCCTCGGCGCGAGCGAACTGCCGCTGCCGGTCAGGCTGGCGATGAAACTCGCCGCGAAACTGATGACCAGCGTGGCCTACCGGCTGTGAGCCAACGGCTCAGTCCGTTTCGACGATCGTCCACTCATGGCTGATCTCGGCGGTCTTGCCGAGCATGATCGAAGCCGAACAATATTTTTCCGACGATAGCCGGATGGCGCGCTCGACCGTTTCCGGCTTGAGCGCGCGACCACTGACCGTGAAGTGGAAACGTATTTTGGTGAACACCTTGGGATCGGTTTCGGCGCGCTCGGCTTCGAGCCGCACTGAGCAACCGCGCACGTCCTGTCGACTGCGCTTGAGAATCAGCACTACGTCGTAGGCGGTGCAGCCGCCTGCGCCAGCCAGCACGACTTCCATCGGGCGTGGCGCCAGATTGCGACCGCCGCCTTCAGGGGCGCCGTCCATGGTCAGGAGGTGGCCGCTACCGGTTTCGGCCAGAAAAGTCATGCCGTCGGCGCCGGCCCATTTGACGGTACATTCCATGTTCCTGCTCTCCGTTGGAGGACGTGTTTGCGCGCATTCCGCGCGAAAGGCAAATTATATGCCGTGCGAAATCGCAGCGTCCGCATCGCGGCGCCGATCGGCGGCGAACAGGTCATTCTTGATGATGCGACGTGCTTTCATCGGATTCAGCCAAACTTCAGGACAACGTAATCTTGCCGGGAATAGATCCCCAGAGGTTTTTTTGAGATGTCCGTCAAATGGTAGTGGTTCATCGCGGTGCGGCGGGCAGGACTGACGCGGAGGCGAGCGATCCCACGACGCGGCGAAGTTCGGTGAGCGAGGTACTGCCGTCGAGCGCTTTGCGGCGACCGTCGTCGCCGAGTTCGAGGTAGCCGTTGGCGCGCGCGGCGCGCGCGAGTTCGGCGGGCGTTGCGCCGGCGGCGACGAGTTCGTCGAGTGTCTCGTCCAGGGCGAGGACTTCCAGGATCGCCTGACGGCCGCGATAACCCCCGCCAGCGCAGGCCGGGCAGCCGACGGGGTGGGAGAGGACGACGGCTTCGCCGTTGCCGCTGGCGGGCAGGCCGAGGAGGGCGCGTTCGTCGGCGCTCGCCAGGGCGCTGCGGCGGCAGTCCGGGCACAGGCGGCGCACGAGACGTTGCGCGATGACGCCGCGCAGGTTGCCGGCGAGCAGGGCCGGGCGGATGCCGAAATCGAGCAGGCGGGGAATGGCGCCGATAGCGTTGTTGGTGTGCAGGGTGGCGAAGACGCGATGCCCGGTCATCGCGGCGCGGATTGCCATGGCGGCGGTTTCGGCGTCGCGGATTTCGCCGACGAGAATGATGTCGGGGTCTTGACGCAGCAGGGCGCGGACACCGGCGGCGAATCCGAGCCGCGTCGCGTCGCCCGCCGCAGTCTGGCGAATGCGCGCCATCGGGTATTCGATCGGGTCTTCCAGGGTCATGATGTTGACGGCCTCGTCGTCGAGGTGGTCGAGCATGGCGTAGAGGGTGGTGGTCTTGCCGCTGCCGGTGGGGCCGGTGACGAGGATCAGCCCTTCCGGCTGCGCCAGCATGCGCGCGACGGTGGCGAGGTGCGCCGGATCGAAGCCGATCCGGTCGAGGGCGACGATGCCGCGCCGACGGTCGAGGATGCGCAGCACGATGTTTTCGCCGTGCAGCGTCGGCAGGCTGGAGACGCGGAAGTCGATGGGCCGTCCGGCGACGGTGAGCGAGACGCGCCCGTCCTGCGGGACGCGCGTTTCGGCAATGTTGAGGCCGGCCATGACCTTGAGCCGCACCGCCATGGCCGGCCAGTGGCCGATGTGCAGGGCGCGCGCCTGGTGCAGGATGCCGTCTACGCGGTAGCGGATGCGCAGGAAGCCGGCTTCCGGTTCAAAATGGATGTCGGAAGCGGTGGCTTTTACTGCGTCGATGAGCAGGGCATCGACGAGGCGCATGAGCGGGTGCCCGGTTTCGTGGAGCGCGGCGGCGGGTGTGGCGGTCTCGAGTTCCTGGAGGATGTCGTCGATGGCGAGGCGGTGGCCGTAATGGCGGTCGAGCGCTTCGCGGATGTCGGATTCGGCGGCGAGCGCCGGGCGCAGGCGGATGCCGGGGCCGCAGTGGGCGGCGAGCGCGTCAAGGGCGGAGATGTCTTGCGGGTCGGCCATCGCCACCGTGAGGGTGGCGGCAGCTTCGTCGTGGGCGAGCGGCAGGGCGGTGTGGCGGCGGGCGAGTGTTTCCGGGACGAGCGCCAGCGCTGCCGGGTCGATCATCGCGTCGGCGAGTTCCACTGCCTGTCGCCCGAGCCGCGCCGAGAGCGTATCGCGCAGCATGGCTTCGGTAATGAAGCCCAGTTCCACGCAGATCCGCCCGAAGGGGCGATGGCCGCAGCTTTGCTCGTGCAGGGCGATGCGGATCTGGTCTTCGCCGATCAGGCCGGCGGTGCGCAGGGTCTGTCCGATGGGTGGGGTGGAGGGCGAAGGGAGCGGGGTGGGTGCCGGGTGCGCGGCGGTAGCGGTAGACAGGGTGTTCATGGTGTGCCGGGAAGGGTTGGCGAGGGGGGTGGTAGCGTCGGCAAGGGTGAGGCGGAAGGGAAATCGCGCCCAGGCGGGAAGTTGCGCCCGCCGGGGTCGGGGGCGGTGCGCAGGAAGGTACTGTCCGGCAGCGCCGCGCGTTCGGCGGCGTAGTCGCCGTCGATGTCGGGTTTCTGGATCAGGCGCGGACGCAGGAAGATCACCAGTTCGGTGCGGCGCACGCTGTTTTCCCGCCGCGTGAAGAGTTCGCCGAGCAGCGGCAGCGCGCCCAGGAGCGGGATGCGTCCCGTGTCGTAGTCGATTTTGTCTTCCATCAGGCCGCCGAGGACGGCGATTTCGCCGTCGGCGAGGCGGAGCACGGATTCGATTTCGCGCGTGCGGATTTGCGGGACGCGGTTGGGAATCTCGCGCAGCGTGGGGTTGGGGTCGTCCTTGAAGCCCGAGATGCTGGAGATGGTTGGCCGCACGCCGAGGGTGATTTCGCCGTCGCCGCCGATCTGGGGTGTGAGCGCCATGACCAGGCCGACCGATACCGATTGCGGTTTGGTGGTGGCGGTGACTTTTTCGCGGTTGCTGTCGCCGTATTCGGTGGTGGAGGCATCGACGAGGAAATAGACCACTTCTTCCACGACCTTGAGGATGGCGGTCTGGTTGTTGAGCACCGACAGCCTGGGGCTGGAGAGCACTTTGACCGTGCCGAAGGTCTCCAGCCAGTCGAGGCGCACGCCGAGCCTGTCCGAGAGGTAGACGACGGTTGGGGTCATGGCGCTGGCGTCGTTGGCGCCGCGCGGGAGCACGCCGGTTTCCGGGCTGCCCAGCCGACTCCAGTCGATGCCCTGGCGGTAGCCATCGGCGAGCGTGACTTCGACGATGGTGGCTTCGATCATCACCTGCCGGTGCGCCGCGCCTTGCACGAGGTCGATGAATTCGGCCACTTTGCGGTGTTGGCTGGCGTTGGCGAGCACCATCAGCGTGCCGGTTTCGCGGTGGCTGATGACGAAAGTGGGTTCTTCTCCGCCGCCACAGGCCGATGCGCCGCCCGTGGCGTTCGATGCGCGTTTGTGCAGGGCTTCGCAATGCGGTCGGCGGACGTGGCGTTCGTGTTCTTTCAACAAGGCGCGGATGCTGGCTTCGAGCGTTTCCCAGAAGTGGTTTGTCGCTTTGGTTTCGATGTGGGTGAGCGAGGTGTTGCCGTTGCCGCCGCTCGTGCGGTTGCCTTCGACGGCGCTGGTACTGGTGGCGATTTGGGTGCTGGTGGCGACTGCGCCGTTCATGTCGCGCGCGAGGTTCACATAGTCGATGCGGTAGGCGCGCAGGAAGGGCGTATCGGGCATGGCGGCAAGGTGCTGGCCGTCGAATTCGCAGCGCAGTCCGGCTTGTTCGCAGATGCGTTCGATCAGTTCCGGCAACGGGCGCTCAAAGGCGCTCAGGCTGACGAGTCCTTCGACGCCGGGGTGGAGATCGAAGTCGAACCGGCGATCGCGGGCGATGGCCGTGAGCAGTTGATCAGCGGGCACGAGGCGGACGTCGAGCGAGTAGGTGGGTTCTGGCGCGGGTGGCGGAGATGAAGTGTTGGCTGCCCGGGGACGTTGTTGCGCGGACTCTGGACGAGGGAGTGCGACTCGTTCATACATTCGATCCGCCTGCAAATGCGCGAAAACAGGTGTGGGCGCGGTGAGGTGCGACGGAGCGTGAACGCAGCCGGAAAGGATGACGATAAACGTCAAGAATAACCGCATACATGGAATGTATTTATTGGTGATGTTTATAGCATATCATGATGTATGCTTGTGTGGTCAATGGTTTTGCGTAAATGTGACGATGGCATTCGTGACGATATGATCCGGTTTTTCCGATGACGGGAAGGGATTGACAGAGCTTCCCCGGTCACATCCGCCGCTGCGGGTGAAAGCGGATGACGGCGCGGTTGTCGTGGGATGGGAGCTTGTCGCGCGCTTCGGTTTTCCAGGCGTGTCCCTGGATGAGTTCGATGCTGACCGGCAGGCGATTGTCGCGGCGCAGGGTTTCGTAGCGGGCGCGCGCTGCGGCCCAGCCCGCGCGCCCGCTCAGGCCGCGTGGGCGCGCTGCGGCGGCGTTGTTGGCGGCGCTGACGCGCAGGTCGGAAAAAAGGACATCGAGGTTGGCGTAGGTGAGGGTGATCATCTCCATGTCCAGCACCGGATCGCTGAAGCCGGCGTGGAGAAGGGCGTCACCGATGTCGTGCATGTCGATGAATTTGTGGACGCGCTCGCCAGTATGGGCGGGCAGTGCCGCGCGCAGTTCGCGCAGGGTGTCGGGGCCGAGGGTGGAGAAGGTGAGCAGGCCGCCGTTTTCGAGGATGCGATGCGTTTCCTGGAAGACGGGGTGCGGGTCGTCGACGGCGGGCAGCATCAGGTTTGACCAGACGAGCGAGACCGAGGCGTCGGCCAGCGGTAGATGTGTGGCGTCGGCGGCGGTGAGGTGGATGGCGGGGCCGCGTCGGCCCAGCAGGCGGTGCAGGCCGGTGCGGCGGGGCGTGAGGCGTTGTTGCGCAAGCGCGAGCATCGGCGGCGCGAAGTCGAGGCCGAGCCGTTCGGCGTCGGGGTAACGCTCACCGAGTTTGACGAGATCGCCGCCTGTGCCGCAGCCGAGGTCGAGGATGCGCCGGGGCACGAGGCGCACGTAATCGAGGCGTTCGTCCATGCGGCGCGCGACTTCGCGTACGAGGAAGTCGGCTTCGTCGCAGTGCGCGGCGGCGCGGGCGAAGCGCCGCTGCATCAGGGCGCAATCCAGGCGGAAATCCGAGGGGGGGGCCGTGGGCACGCGCCGTACTGCGGAACGCGGGTTTAGATGGAGACCAGTCCGAGGCGCGCGAAAAGCTGCGTATCGTCACTGGCGTCGGCGTTGTCGGCGGTCAGCAGGCGTCCGCCGTAGAAGATCGAGTTGGCGCCGGCCATGAAACAGAGCGCCTGCAATTCGTCGCTCATTTGCTCACGGCCCGCCGACAGGCGAACGAAGCTTTCCGGCATGGTGATGCGGGCCACCGCAACGGTGCGCACGAAGTCGAAGGGGTCGAGCGTTTCGCCTTCGGCCAGCGGTGTGCCGGGGAAGGGGATGAGTTTGTTGATCGGCACCGATTCGGGTGGCGGCGTCATGTTGGCGAGTTGGGCGATGAGGCCGGCGCGCCCGAGCTGGCCTTCGCCCATGCCGACGATGCCACCCGAGCAGACGTTGATGCCGGCGTCGCGTACTTGTTCGATGGTGTCGAGGCGATCCTGCAAGGTGTGGGTGGTGACGATTTCGCCGTAGTAGTCGGGGGCGGTGTCGATGTTGTGGTTGTAGTAGTCGAGTCCGGCTTCGGCGAGCCGCCGGGCTTGTTCGCCGTCCAGCATGCCGAGGGTGACGCAGGTTTCCAGGCCGAGTTTTTTGACTTCGCGCACCATTTCGATGACGGCGGCGAGATCTTTTTCTTTGGGGCTGCGCCATGCTGCGCCCATGCAGAAGCGCGAGGAGCCGTCGGCCTTGGCGGCGCGGGCGCGTTCCATGACTTCGTCGAGCGGCATCAGGCTTTCGCGCGCCAGGCCGGTTTGGTAGCGCGCCGCTTGCGAGCAGTAGCCGCAGTCTTCGGAGCAGCCGCCGGTTTTGATCGAGAGCAGGGTTGAACGCTGCACTTCGCCCGCTTTGAAATGGGCGCGATGTACTTCCTGGGCGCGGAACATCAGGTCGAGGAAGGGGAGCGCGAAAAGCGCTTCGACTTCGGCGACACTCCAGCGCCCCCCGGTGGCGGCGGGCGCGGCGTCCGCCGCAGGGGTAGCGGGGTTGGCGGTGAAGTGGAGGGGGGATGTTGTTGTCATTGTGGGTGATTTAGACTTTAATAAGAAACTTGTAATTTTCTCCCCGCAGGGGATGTGAGTCAAATTGGGGCGGGTTAGGGAGATTTTCCGGCAGGCTTCGTGGTGCGATTTGTTCGCGCCCGTGTTCGCCGCGCTGACGGCGCGGGATTGCCATTTGTGCGCGTGCGCGGTCGAGGAGGGCGGTGCGCCGGTGTGCGCCGCCTGTGCGCGCGAGTTGCCGCGTCAGGTTGCGGCGCTGGCGTGTCCGCTTTGCGGCCTGCCCACGCCGGGTGGGGAAACCTGCGGGCGCTGTCTGCGCGAGCCGCCGGCGTTCGATAGTACTTATGCGGCGTTTACTTATGTTTTTCCGCTCGATGTGTTGGTGCGGGCGCTCAAGTATCGTCACCGTTTGGCGCTGGCCGGGTTTTTCGCGGGTGCTTTCGATGTTTTGCCGGTGGCCGATTTGGTGCTGCCGATGCCATTGCACCCGAGCCGGCTGTGCTCGCGCGGTTTTAACCAGGCGGTGGAAATCGCCCGTCCGCTGGCGCGCGCCGCCGGGTTGCCGCTGGAATGGGCGGGTGTCGCGCGCGTACGGGCTACGCCGCCGCAGGCGAGCCTTGATCACGATGCCCGTCTCGCCAATTTGCGCAACGCTTTCGCGGCCCGCCGTCGCTTCGATGGGTTGAGGGTTGCGGTGGTCGATGATGTGATGACTACGGGCGCGTCGCTCGATGCGCTCGCCCGCTGCCTCAAAGCGAACGGGGCGGCGGCGGTACATAATTTTGTGGTTGCGCGCACACCGGCGTGATGGTCTGCCGCCGTGGCGCGCGGGGTTGCTTTGAAGTGTGTTTCCGGGCCGGATCAGCGATCCACGCCGCTTGACGAGCCGCTATCCGGTGCGCCAGTGTTTTTGGGCGGCGATGTCGGTGTGGGGGGCTCGACGCGCGGTGGAAAGATGAATTCCAGGGGCCGGGTGAACAGGCGGCGGAACACCAGGGCGCTGAGGACGTGTCCTTGCGCGAAAGTGATGCCGCGCGAGCGCATGGCGACGTAAAGGGCGAGCGTGAAGCTGACGAGGAGATTCACGAGGCCGATGAGCAGGATGCCGGCCACGGTGATGGCGACGGCGGTGAGCGGCAGCACAAAGTTGTGCGCCGCAACGGCATAGCCGACGTAGGCGGCGGAAAAGGCGATGTGGCGGATGTCCAGCGGCAGGCCGAACAGCATGCCGATGGCGGTGGCGCCGCCGAGCAGGAAGCCGAAAAAGAAGTTGCCGGCGAGTGCGCCGAGGTTGTTTTCGACGTAGGCGGCGAAGCGCTGCATGCGCGCTTCGCCGAACAGCCGCCTGGGCCAGCGCAGTTGCGCCAAGCGTTCGGGGATGCGGTTATAGGCCGCCAGGTTGTCGTAATAGGCGGCGATGAGGCCGGACAGGAACAGGCAGACGCCGGCGACCGCAGCGAAAAATGGCGCGCCGCTGAAAGGGCTGGCGTCGGCGAGCAGGGCGTCGGCCTTGACGGTGTCGATGAAGGGGCCGCCGCCCAGATGCCAGAAGGCGAGCGAGAGGAGGATCGCCACCGGGATGGAAAGCCCGAGGTTACCGAGGATGGCGGCGAACTGGCTGCGCAGGGTGCGCACGACGACGTCGGCGAGGTTGTCGAGGTCGCGTGATTTGCCGCGTGTCTCTTCGATGGAGGCGGCGATGGCGTTGGCGGTCATCGCGGGCTGTTTGGTGGCGACGGTGCCGCCGAGGACGTGGATGAGGGCGAAGCCGATGCCATAGTTGAGGCAAAAACAGAGGGCTTCGGTGAGTGGTGCGAGGTGTTGGGCGGCGAGGACGAGCTTGAATGCCGACATGAAGGCGATGATGCCGCCACCGAGTGCAGCCGAGCCCAGCATGGCGAAGTATTCGCGCCGGGAGGTGGTGATGTATTTTTCACCTGTCTTGCCAGCGCTTTCGGTCATGCGCCGCGAGAGCAGGCCGACGTTGGTGCTCCAGTAGTCGGAGAGCCGGTTTTTGCGGCATTCGGCCCGCACCAGCCGTTTGAAGAGCGCGACCGCTTGCGGCAGGAGCGGCGCGATGGCGCGGGACTGGTGCAGTTCGCGCAGTAGCCCGAGCAGTTCGTGGATGCGTTCGAGGTGTTGTTGCAGGCGTTCGAGGGTGAGGGTGAGGGTGAGGCTCGTGCCGCATCGGGTGGCCCGCCGCCGCACGCGTTGCAGAACTTCCTTGCACTGGTCGAGCATGACGCCGAGGTGGGCTTCGCTTTCGAGTGGCGTGGCGGGGTTGCTCCACCAGGCGCGGTAGGCGTGCAGGTATTCCACGACTTCGGCATTCTGGGCAAGGAAGGGAGATTCCACTTCTTCGAGCTGGGGGTCGACGCGCACCAGTTCGGGGTCGAGGCCGATCGAGGAGATGTGGTAGGAGAGCATGCGCAGGGCTTCGAGCATTTCGGAGACTGCAACGGGCAGTGTGTCGCCGAGGATTTCTTTGTGTGCGTCGCCGCCCAGTACGGCGCGGAAAAGCGTTGCCCACGTTTCGTCGGCGACGGCGTCGACCCAAAGTTCGTCGCCTTTGCGATGGAAGATGACCGCCAGCAGGTCTTTCAGGTAACCGGTGTCGACCACGTCGGGTAGCAGGCGGTGGGAGGCGCGGCGGGCCATCTCGCTGAAAAAACCGCGTTGCGGCAGCATGCCGGAGGTGACGTAGAGTGAAACCTGTTTGTGTTCAACGAAAAGTCGCGCCAGGGCGGTGCGTAGAACCGCGTGCGCCTCGGGGTGGCCGGCAAGTTCGGCGGCGATGCTGGCGAGTGCGGTGCTGGCTTCGCCGGTGCGGTGGGGGCGGGACGGGCGTACGGCATTGACCAGCGTCATCCAGGGAGAAATGCCGTCACCGACGTCGGTGATGCTGGCGAGCGGGGCGGCGAAGCGGCTTTCCCCCGATGTGGCTGGCGCAGGACGTTTTTGGAAAGGGTTCCAGGCGTGCATCGAGACTCCGTTTTTCATTGATTCCAGAAATGGCGATGTGCTACTCGGTCACGGGGCGCGAACAGTAGCGATGGAAGCTCCATTTCCTTATGTACCATACAGGAACCGGCTTTATGCCGGAATGTTCCGCATCCCGTCCGTCATTGTGCGCGGCGAAGCGGTTCTTCCAGGGATGAAACGTACAGTCAACGAACATATTACTCATATATTAACCAGAAAATCATTCTTAAATGATGTATAAATAAATAATCATTTAAAATTCAATTTGTTATAACTTATCGTTCCACACAATGTCCGATTGCTGGTTTAATATCATCGGGTAGTATGACAATATTTCAATCAGGCCGTAGATACCATATAATGTTCACTGCGTAGCTTCGGGAACCCGTCCGTTGCGCGTCGTTTTTCCATTTTTGGAGGGAACAAAGTGGCTACTAACATCTTTGCCGGGCTGGCAGATACTGTCGGCTCGCTCCTCAATGCACTGAACCCGCTGGGGTTCATCGGCACCATTCTCGGCGCTCCGGCGTTGGTGCCGGGTGTGATCGACAAAATATCCGGTACGGTCAGCGCCGTTCCAAACCTTACTCCCGTCGAAGCGGTCAATGACGTGGCTACGACCGCCACGGACATCGTTGGTGATTTTGCGACCGCGCTTCTGCCTACCTCGATTGGCGACCTCGTCGCTGGCGCGGCCTCGATCATCGGCACCGCGATCGGTGGCGTCGCCGATGCCGTCGGCTCGCCGTCGAGCATCCCCGAAGCGGTTCAGGGCGCGACCACGGCCGTCACCGATGCCGTGGCAGGTATCGCCCATGCGATCGCTCCTGGCCCCATCGGCAATATCATCGCTGGCATTGCCGGTCTCGTCGACAATTCTGTCGGGGCGGTCACGGGCATCGTCAGCGCCTCTGTCGGCAGCGCGCCTGTGGTCAAGGTAGGCACTGCGAAGGCCGACATCATCACCGGACGCGGTGGCGCCGATGTCCTGAGTGGCGGCGACGGCAACGACATCCTGTATGGCGAAGGCGGCAACGACACCCTCTATGGCGGTAACGGCAACGACACCCTCTATGGCGGTTCCGGCGACGACTTCCTGTACGGCGAGGCGGGCAACGACATCCTCCACGGTGGAGCCGGCGTCGATACCCTCTATGGCGGCGATGGCAACGATACCCTGTACGGCGAGGCGGGTAACGATGTCCTCTTTGGCGGTGCGGGCAACGACAAGCTTTACGGCGGCGCCGGCAACGACATCCTGAGCGGCGATGCGGGCAACGATTACCTGAACGGCGGCGCGGGTGACGACATTTATTTGTTCGGCCCCGGTTTCGGTAACGATACGATCTACGAATCGGGCGGTAACGACACGGTGGTGTTCCAGGGGCTGGGTGCGGCAGCCGTGACGGCGGTGACTCGCGCCGGAAACGATCTCCTGCTGGGTTTCGGCCCGGACGATACCCTGCTCATCGACGACTACTTCGTGGGATCGACGCACAAGATCGAGACCTTCCTGTTCGATAATGGTGATGGCACCTTCGCCGAGATCACCGGCGCGGATCTGGCCGCCTTGGCCGCGTAAGCGTTTTCGCCTTTTTGGAAACCGCAACGATTCCGCCCCCGCGAGGGGGCGGAATTTTTTCGTTTTGCCGCGTGCATGACGATCTTGCCTGTGCGTTATCCTGGCGCTGGCGGCACGGAGATTTTGCGGGGGGGGAGAGGCCGTTTTTTGTAGAATGCCCCGATCGGTCTGAAAAAAATTTCATACATGGCCACTGAAATATCCGTATCGGAAATACGCGCCGCGTTCGGCAAGCAAAAGCCCATTTTTGCGCGCGCTGCGATGTTCAGCGTCGTCATTGGCCTGCTGATGCTCGCGCCCTCAATTTACATGCTGGAAGTCTACGACCGGGTGGTGAATAGCCGCAGCGTGACGACGCTCGTCATGCTCACGCTCTTGCTGGTGCTGTTGTATGCGGTGTTGGAGGTGCTGGAATGGGCGCGGCAGTGCGTGTTGCGGCAGGCGGCCGAGGGGTTTGACCTGACGCTCGGCGGACGTGTGCACGAGGCGGCGTTCCGGGCTGGCGTGCTCGGCGCCCGCAACCTGGGCCTCGGCGGTCTGCGCGATTTCGCCACCGTGCGGGACTTCATCAGCAGCCCGGTCATGACGGGCATCATGGACATTCCGATGGCGCTGCTGCTGGTGGTGGTGATCTTCCTGATCGACCCGGTGCTGGGCTGGTTCGGGCTGGCGAGTGCCGTCATCCAGGGCGCGATTACCTTTTTCAACAAGCAGTCGGCTGGCTCGCCTCTGGCGAAGGCCAACACGCTGTCGTTCCAGGCGCAGAACTTCGTCGAGGCTTCGCTGCGCAACGGCGAAGTGGTGCGGGCGATGGGCATGGCGGAAGGCTTGCGCCAACGCTGGCTGAAGCTGCAAAAGGAACTGCTGTCGCAGCAGGCCCAGGCTTCTGATCGCGCGGGCGTGTTCAGCGCACTCTCCAAGTATGTGCAACTGGTGTCGAGTTCGCTGATGCTGGGTCTGGGCGCATGGCTGTTGCTGAACGGCAGCTTCACCGGCAGCGCGGGTCTGATTCTGATGGCGTCGATTCTGTCCGGGCGCGCGCTCGCGCCGTTGGTGCAGGTCATCATTAGCTGGCGTAGCGTGGTCATCGCGCGCGAGGCGCTCGCGCGCCTGGAAGAATTACTGACGAAAGTTCCCGCTTTTGAACCCGGTCTGCCGCTGCCCGCGCCCCAGGGCAGGCTGACGGTGGAACATGTGACGGCTCGCGCACCGGGCATGGCGGCGGCGAGCAAGCCGGTGCTGCGCAACGTTGCCTTCGATCTGCCGCCGGGCAAGATGCTTGCGGTGGTCGGGCCGTCGGCCTCTGGCAAGTCCAGCCTTGCGCACCTGCTGGTGGGGGCTTGGCCGTGCCTGGCTGGCACGGTGCGCCTCGACGGCGCCGACGTGTATGCCTGGAACAAACTGGAACTGGGGCCGCACATCGGGTTTCTGCCGCAGGACGTGGCCCTGTTCGAGGGTACGGTGGCGCAGAACATCGCCCGCTTCGGCCAGGTCGACCTGAACAGGATCAAAAGGGCGGCAAAGATCACCGGGGTGCATGGGCTGATCCAGGCACTGCCACAGGGTTACAACACCCGTATCGGCGACGAAGGCACGGTACTCTCTGGCGGCATGCGACAGCGCATCGGTCTGGCGCGGGCTATCTACGGTTCACCACGCCTGGTGGTGCTCGATGAACCCAATGCCAACCTGGATGAAAAGGGCGATGCGGCCCTGATCCATTCCTTGCAGGTTTTGCGCTCGGCGGGCGCGACGGTCGTTGTGGTGACACATCGCAAGAACCTGCTGGCGATGGCGGATCTGATGCTGCTCATGATGGACGGCGAAGTGAAGGCGTTTGGCGCGCCCAACGACGTGCTTGCCGCCTTGCAGGCCCCCGCAGCGGCGCGGGGCGGTGCGGGGCGGTTGCCGCGCGCGCCGGTCACGCCGATCGGCTCCCGTAGCGCCGTCAAACCCGCGGCGGTGGCATGAGCGGGCGTATGGAAAGGTTCGCGTGGTTCCAGAAACTCGTCGCCTTCGCCGGGCGCAGCGAACTGAGCCGCCTCCTGTTTTCGTTCCGGCGCGAATTTGCCCACGCACTGGGATTCACTGCGCTCGCCAACCTGCTGATGCTCACGCCCACGCTGTACATGCTACAAATCTTCGATCGGGTGATGTTGAGCCGCAGCGAATTCACGCTTTATGCCATGACGCTGGTGCTGTTTTTTTTCCTGGGGGTGATGAGCTTCTCGGAATGGGTGCGCTCTCGCCTGCTGGTGCGGCTCGGCGTGCGGCTGGACATGCGGCTCAATCCACGCGTGTTCGCAACCGCTTTCGAGATGCACTGCCCGGAAGACGAATCCGCCCGCCTGTTCAAGGACATGACCAGGCTGCGCCAGGCTCTGACCGGTGCGGGGCTGTTCGCCATTCTGGATGCGCCCTGGATACCGATCTACATCCTGGTGCTTTTCCTCATGCATCCGGCACTGGGTATTCTGTCCATCGTCTTTTGTCTGATCCTGGCCGGCATCGCCTGCGTGTCCGGACGGGTCATGGAAGAACCGCTGGAGACGGCCAGCGATGCCGGCAGAAAAGAATTCAGCCACATGGGTGCGAGGCTGCGACATGCGGCGCTCATCGAGTGCATGGGAATGCTGGGTAATATCCGCGACAGGTGGATGCGGCGTCACCTCGTGACGCTGGCGCAGGGCAGGCGGGGCGTGGATGCGCAGGCGCGCATGCAGTCGATTACCCGCTTCGTGCGCCTGTTGCAGCAATCCCTGGCGCTGGGGGCGGGCGCGGTGCTGGTGATTTACGGCGAGATTTCACCCGCAGCAATGGTGGCCGCCAACGTGTTGATGACGCGGGCCGCCTATCCGCTCGATGCGCTGATAAAAACCTGGAAAGACATCCTGGCGGCAAAACGGGCCTTCCTGAATCTGGAAGCGGCGCTGGAAGATCGCCCGGAGCGCGAAGCGGCCACAGTGGAAGCCGGCACGCCGGGCGCGGCTCTGCGGCTGGGACACGTCACCGCCGATGCCGCTGGGCGAGCGCGATCCATCCTGGACGACGTTTCGCTGGAAATTCCCGCTGGCATCGCCCTGGGGGTGAAAGGGCCGTCTGGATCGGGCAAATCCACGCTGGCGCGCGTGCTGCTCGGCATCTGGCCGGACATGGAAGGAGACGTCCTGTTCGACGGCGCGCCCATCCACAGCCTGGATCGGGTTGAACTGGGCGCGAGAATTGGCTATCTGCCGCAGGACGTCGAGCTTTTTGGCGGTACCATCGCCGAGAACGTGGCCCGCTTTGGTGAGGTCGATCCTGCCCTGGTGATCGAAGCCTGTCAGCAGGCGGGCGTGCATGAAATGATCCTGCGCTTCCCCAAGGGTTACGACACCCAGATCGGCGAAAGCGGCAACTTCCTTTCCGGCGGGCAGCGCCAGCGCATCGGTCTGGCTCGGGCCATTTACGGCAATCCGAGGCTGGTGGTGCTCGACGAACCGAATTCCAGTTTGGACGAGGCGGGCGACCGTGCCTTGTTGCAGGCGGTCATGACCCTGAAGGAGCGCGGCGTGACGCTCGTGCTGATCAGTCACCGGCCACGCATCATGGCGGTGATGGATGTCGTCCTGCACATGGAAGAAGGCCGCGTGTTGCGGCTGGAAGCCCCCGCGCGCGAAGAAAAACCGGCGGGCAGGGCGGCGGGTTTTTCCGGTGCGGCCCATGCGGGGGCAAGCGGTTATGGGGTCATGCCCGGAACGGCGATGACCCCCATCGTGATGCCAATGCAATGAATCGCACAGGCACATGCTGGCAATGAAGCGAATAGCCAAGAGCGAACCTGACGTGACCGGCGAACCGGCAAGCGCGCTCCCGAAAAGGGTGCTGAACTCGCTGGTAAGCGTCATCGCGCCCCGGTCGGTGGTGCTGGCGAAGCAGGGGCGGGCTGAAGCGGAAAGCGACGGCTTGCCGACCGACACCCATTCCCCGGCCCGTATCGGCTTCTGGGCTTTGGCGATCGGTTTTGGCGGTTTTCTGCTGTGGGCGGCGCTGGCTCCGCTCAACGAAGGCGTGCCCACTTCCGGCGTGGTGGCCATCGACACCAAGCGCAAGGCGGTGCAACACCTCTCCGGTGGTATCGTCAAATCCGTGCATGTGAAGGAAGGGCAATTCGTCCATGACGGCGACCCCTTGCTCGAAATCGACCCCGCTGTTACTCAGGCCAATTCTGAAGGCGCCCGCCTGCGCTACTACACCCTGCGCGCGACCGAAGCCCGCCTGGTGGCGGAGCAGGGCGGAAGCGATCGCATCGACTTTCACTCCGACCTGCTGAAAGCGCAGGACGACCCCCTTGTGATTGCGATGATCGCCAACCAGGAAGGCCTGTTCAATTCGCGGCGCATGTCCCTGCAAGCCGAGGTTCAGGCGATGGAAGAATCCATCACCGGGCTGGAAGCCTCCCTCTCCGGCTACCAAGGCCTGTTGGAAGCGCGCAACGCGCAACTGCGCCTACTGAAAGAAGAAACGGGCGGTCTGAAAGACCTGGTGCGCGATGGTTATGCCCCGAGAAACGACCTGTTGGCCCTGCAACGGTTGATCGCCGAAACCATGGGGTCGATCGCCGATCTGCGGGGCAACATTGAGCGCTCCCGAAGTTCGCTGGTGGAAACCAGGCTGCGCATCACGCAGAGGCAGCAGGAATACCGCAAGGAAGTCGACAAGGAACTGGCGGACGTGCGCAGTCAGGTCGAAGGCGAGGGCGAGCGTTTCCAGGCGCTGCGGGACGAACTGGCGCGCACAGTCATCCGCGCGCCTGCGTCCGGACAGGTGGTGGGTCTGACGGCGCAGACCGTGGGTGGCGTCATCTCGCCGGGACAGAAAATAATGGACATCGTCCCTGGCGACGAACCACTGCTGCTGGAAACCCAGGTGCCGCCGCAATTCATCGACCGCGTGCAGCCGGGCTTCAGCGCCGACGTCCGGTTTTCCGCCTTTGCCCGCAGCCCGTCCCTGGTGGTGCCGGGGGAAGTCGTGTCGATCTCGAACGACCTGCTTACCGACGAGAAGACCGGCATCAGCTATTACCTGGCGCGGGTTTCGGTGACGGAAGATGGCATGAAGATCCTGGGCAAGCGCCGTTTGCAGGCGGGGATGCCGGTGGAAGTCATCATCCTGACCGGCGAACGCTCGATGCTGACCTACCTGCTGCATCCGTTGCTGAAGCGGATCGCTTTTTCCATGAAGGAAGAATGAGGCGGCCACTGCCGTTCCATCCCCTCGCGCAATTTTCCAGGTCATCTTCGCGCAGCCGCATCGCTACGCCTGAAATGACGGACGGAAACAGATTGGCGTGCAACGAGGAAAGCTCCCCTTCACGTCAGGTGTGAGCGGCCTTTTCCGCACTGCCCTGGATTTGCCGGGCGCGTTCGAGCGCGGCGGCGAGGTTGGGGAGGAAGTTTTCCGGGCCGAGGCGTTCGAGGAAGCCCGAGCGCCGGATCAGCGATGCCGGTTGTTTGTCGGCGTTGCACAGGAGCAGCGTCGCGCCGCGCTTTTCCAGGGTGCGATGCAGGGTTTGCAGGATGTCGAGGCCGGTCGTGTCGATGCTGATGACCTTGCCGATGTCGAGGATTGTCGCTTCGGCGTGATTGTCGGGCGCGAGCAGCAGGGTTTCGAGCTTGTTGGCGGCGCCGAAGAAAAGGCTGCCGGACAGCTTCCATGCGCGGATGCGCGATGCGTCGCCGCTTTCTTCCGCCGCGAGCGCGACCGGTTCGATCCGGGTCAGGTCGGCGATGCGATAGATGAACAGGAGGCTCGCCAGCAGCATGCCGAGTTCGACCGCCAGGGTCAGACCGAAGATGATCGTGACCAGGAAGGTGGCGAGCAGGATGTAGCGATAATTGTTTGAGTAACGCGCCAGTTCGCGCGGTGACAGGGAATGCCAGTCGCCCATGTTGAGGGCGACAACGACAACGATGGCCGACAGCGTTGCCAGCGGGATGTGGCTCGCCAGCGGCGCAAGGACGAACACAATGGCGAGCAGCACCAGGGAATGGACGATGCCGGCTACCGGCGTGCTGCCGCCGCTCTTGATGTTGGTGGCGGTGCGGGCAATGGCTCCGGTGGCGGCAAAGCCGCCGAAGAGCGGCGCGAGGATGTTGGCGACGCCTTGCGCCATCAATTCTTGGTTGGGGTTGTGGCGGTCGTCGATCTGGCTATCGGCGACGCGGGCCGAGAGCAGCGATTCGATTGCACCCAGTAGCGCAATGGCGAGCGCCGGGGTGATGATGTCGCGCAGGGTTTCCAGGGTAAGCGTGGGCAGGCCGATGGCGGGCAGTTCCTGCGGAATGTCGCCGAAACGCGAACCGATGGTCTCGGTCGGCAGACCGATCAGGGCGTTGAGCGCGGTGAAGATGATGAGCACCGCGAGCGGCCCCGGCAACCGCCGCATCCAGCGCACCCGCATGGCCTTGCGGTTCCAGGCGATCAGGATGGCGAGCGAGGCGATGGAAATCACCAGGGTCGGCAGGTGCAGGTTGGGCAGAGCGGCGTAGAGCGCTTTGATTTTGGCGAAAAATTCGCCAGGCAGGCTGTCGATCCGCAGGCCGAGGAAATCATTGATTTGCGATAGAGCGATGACAACGGCAATGCCGCTGGTGAAGCCGGTGACGACGGTGTGCGGAATGAAGCGGATCATGTTGCCGAGCCGGAAGGCGCCAAGCGCAAACAGCATGATGCCGGACATCATGGTGGCGACGAGCAAGTCGGCGACGCCCAGGTTGGCGACGATGCCGTAGACGATGGGGATGAACGCGCCGGTCGGGCCGCCGATCTGCACTTTGGAGCCGCCCAGCAGCGAAACCAGGAAACCGGCGACGATGGCTGTCCAGATGCCGGCGACGGGCGGCATGCCACTGGCGATGGCGAAGGCCATGGCCAGCGGCAGGGCGAGCACGCCGACGGTGACGCCCGCCGAAAGATCCCGGACAAAGGCGTCGCGCCCGTAACCGGGCAGGGTATCGAGCAACTTGGGGTGGAACTGGAAATTCATGATGTTTCCTTCCGCTTTGTCGCGGAGTTTTTCTATTTGATTTTCATACCGGGCGTTGCGCCGTTGTCTGGTGACAGCAGGTGAATGCCACTGTGTTTGCCTTCTGGGTCGGAGGCAGCGAGCACCATGCCTTCGGAGAGGCCGAATTTCATCTTGCGCGGGGCGAGGTTCGCCACCATCACGGTGAGCCGTCCAACGAGGGTTTCCGGTGCATAGGCTGATTTGATGCCGGCGAACACCTGGCGCGGCTTGGCTTCACCGATGTCGAGCATGAGGCGCAGCAGCTTTTCCGCACCTTCGACGTGGGCGGCTTCGACGATACGGGCGACGCGCAGGTCGACTTTGGTGAAGTCGTCGATGCTGATCGTGGTCGTGGCGGGCGTGGTCGTGGCGGGCGCGCTGATCGGAGCGAGCGAGGCGCGATTGGCTTCGAGCAGGGCGTCGATCTGGGTGCGCTCGATGCGGGTCGTCAGGTGGCGGTAAGTCTGGATGCGGTGGCCAGCGGGCAGCGGTTGCCATTCGCCCCGCCAGTCGAGTGGCGGCACGTCGAGGAAGGCTTCCACCTGCATCGTCAAGCGCGGCAGCACCGGCTTGAGGTAGCAGGCGAGGTCGCGGAACAAAGTGAGCGCAGTGGAGCACACGGTGTGCAGTTCGGTGTCCTTGCCTTGCTGGCGGGCGAGTTCCCACGGCTTGCGATCGTTGACGTACTGGTTGGCGATGTCGGCGAGTCGCATGATGTCGCGTAGCGCCCGGCTGTAGTCGCGCGCCTCGAAAGCGGCGGCAACGTCGTCCGCCGCCCAGGCTGCGGCGAAAGCGTCTGTCGCGGAGATGTCGATGTCGCCCAGCAGTCCGCCGAAGCGTTTTTCGATGAACCCCGCGCAACGGCTGGCGATGTTCACGAACTTGCCCACGAGGTCGGCATTGACCCGGGCGATCATATCGTCGAGGTTGAGATCGACGTCTTCCATGGAGCCGTTGGATTTGCCGGCGAAGTAGTAGCGCAGGGCTTCTGGGTCGAGCTTCTGGTCGAGCCAGGAGCGTGCAGTGATGAAGGTGCCGCGGCTCTTGCTCATCTTCGCGCCGTTGACGGTGAGAAAACCGTTGACGCAGAGCTGGCTCGGCGTGCGGTAGCCGGTGGCTTCCAGCATCGCGGGCCAGAACAGGGCGTGGAAGTAGAGGATGTCCTTGCCGATGAAGTGAACCATCTCGGTGCCGGTGGCAGCGGCTTTGCCAGCATCGGTGTAGTCCTCGACCGCGATGCCGCCGCGTTTGTCCGCAAGGTTGCGGAAGCTGGCGAAATAGCCGATGGGCGCATCCAGCCAGACGTAGAAATATTTGCCCGGTGCATCCGGGATTTCAAAGCCGAAATAGGGCGCATCGCGTGAAATGTCCCAATCGGAGAGCTTGTTGTCGCCTTCCTCGCCCAGCCATTCGCGCATTTTGTTGGCGGCTTCGGGCGGCAGCCGGCGCACGCCGGGACGGCTTTCGCCGCGCGTCCAGGCGCGCAGAAAAGTGGCCGCGCGCGGGTCGGAGAGGCGAAAAAAGTAATGTTCCGAGGCGCGCAGCACCGGCGTGGCCCCGGAGACGGCGGAACGGGGATTCTTCAGTTCAATGGGGGCGTAGGCCGCGCCGCAGACTTCACAGTTGTCGCCGTATTGATCCGCCGCGCCGCACTTCGGGCATTCGCCCTTGATGAAACGGTCGGGCAGGAACATTTCCTTCACCGGATCGTAGAACTGCTCGATGGCGCGCACGTCGATCAGGCCGGCGGCCTGGAGGCGGGCATAGATGTCTTCGGCGTAGCGGCGCGTTTCCTCGCTGTGGGTGGAGTGGTAATTGTCGAAGGCGATGCCGAAGTCGGTGAAGTCGCGCAGGTGCTCGCCATGGACGCGGGCGATCAGCGCCTCGGGGGTGAGGCCTTCTTTTTCCGCGCGCAGCATGACCGGGGTGCCGTGGGTGTCGTCGGCGCAGACGTAGTGCACAGTGTTGCCCCGCATGCGCTGGAAGCGCACCCAGATGTCGGCCTGGAGGTAGCCCACGAGGTGGCCGAGGTGGATGTCGCCGTTGGCGTAGGGCAGGGCGTTGGTGACGAGAATCTTGCGGGGCATGGTCTGGAACGCTTTTTTTCGGAAAGCGTCAATTCTAGCAAAGCCGCCCCTTTCTCCCGTGAGCGTTTGCCCGCAACGAGCTGGCGTTTTACTCTTTCACCTTTTCCGATTTCCCCGCCTGGACAGAGACACCATGCATACCGAACCGTTATTCACTTGGCCCCATGACATCCATGCCGTAGACGCTGGCTACGTGCGCCCTGGGCTGGCCGCCGTGCATCTGATTGTCGAACAGGGCCGCGTTGCGGTTGTCGATACCGCCCACAACGACTCGCTGCCCCGTTTCCTTGCCGCGTTGGCGCAACTCGGGCTTGCGCCGGAGGTAGTTGACTACATTTTTCTGACCCATGTGCACCTCGATCATGCCGGGGGCGCGGGTGCTTACATGGCCCATTTGCCGAACGCGAAGCTGGTGGTGCACCCGCGCGGCGCGCGCCACATGGTTGACCCCACCAAACTCTACGCGGGCACGGTCGAAGTGTATGGCGTCGAAAACACCCGCCGTCTCTATGGCGCGCCGGTGCCGGTGGCGGCGGAAAGAGTGCTCGAAGCCGCTGACGAACAGGTTTTCGACCTTGCGGGTCGGCCCCTGCAATGCCTGCACACGCCCGGACACGCCAAGCACCATCTCTGTTTGTGGGATCGCCAAGCGCGCGCCTGCTTCACGGGTGACACTTTTGGCATCGCCTACCGCGAGATGGGCGGGGTGAGCGGCGAGCCTTTCCTGATTCCCGCCACCACGCCGACCCAGTTCGACCCCGAACTGATGAAAGCCTCGATCCGTCGCCTGCTCGCGCTCAAACCCGAGGCGATGTATCTCACCCACTTCAGCCGGGTGGACGATGTAGAACGCCTGAGCGTGGATTTGCTGCGACGGATCGACGCTTTCGTCGCCCTGACCGAGGCGGCGCCGGGAGAAGGGAAGGCGCGCAAAGAGGCCATCCACGCCAGCCTCGAACGCTACTTGCTCGCCGAAGCGCCGCCGGAGAGCCGCGAATGGCTGAAGCCGGTGCTGGAAGGCGATATGGAACTTGATGCGCAGGGGTTGGCCTGCTGGGTCGAAAACCGGGGCTGAGTGCGTCAAGCGCAGCATCAGTGAAGCTGGCGAGCGCGCTTTTGAAGAGCGAAGATTGAGTCTGGCTTGTCAGCGCGGCGTCAGGAAGATTTCGATCCGCCGGTTGCGGGCGCGGCCTTCCGGCTGGGCGTTGTTGGCGATCGGGTCGGCTTCGCCGCGCCCGTCGACACTCATGCGCCCCAGTGCGACTCCCTGCCTGCGCAAATATTCCATGACCGCGTCGGCGCGTTGGAACGTCAGGTTCAGGTTGTTCATCTCGCTACCGAGGCTGTCGGTATAGCCGATGATGCGGATGGCGGCCCATGGGTGGCGCTGGAACACCGGCACGACGCGCTGGAGCAGCGTGGCGAGCGGCGGACGGATGTCGGCTCGACGGGCGGTGAAACCGTCGGCAGCGGGCAGGGAAACGCGCAATCCCTCCGGGAGATGGGCGATGCGGTTATCGGGTACGCCCTGCAAGGCGGTTTCAAGCTCGCGTTGCAGGCTCGCCCAGTCCGAGGGTGCCTGACGTATGGCGTACAGACCATCGTCCTGCCGTTGACTGAAGCCGCCGTGCTCCTGGGTCGGTGAAGGGGACATGTCGGCGCACCCGGCGAGCAGCAGGGGCACGAGCAGCGGCGCGAGGGAACGGAAACGGGCGGGACGGGAAGAGAGTGTGGTCGACATGGCGAAACCGGGGGCGAGCGGCATGAACCATTCATGGTATCAATTTGCAGGCGATCCCGGCCCTTTTCCCATGCGCTCCCGATCTTTGATGTCTCTCAGCAACATGTTCGGTATGATTTCTGCCACCGCGTCTTTTGGCGTGCACTCATCCCGCAAGTGAAGGAGCCATCATGAGCCCCCATCCGCAGCCCCTTTCCGTGCAAGGCGTGACCGATGCGCTACAAGCGGTGCTCGATCCCAATACCAGTAAGGATTTCGTGTCTACCCGCCGCATCCGCAACCTCGCGGTCGAGGGAGGCGCGGTGCGTTTCGATGTCGAACTCGGCTATCCGGCCCGCAGCCAGCACGAGGCGATCCGCAGCCTGCTTGCCGCCGCAGTGCGCGCCCTGCCCGGCGTTGAGCGTGTGGATATCGGGGTGAGTGATCGGATTCTGGCGCACGCGGTGAAAAACGGCGTGAAACTGCTGCCGGGGGTGAAAAACGTTATCGCCGTGGCTTCCGGCAAGGGGGGCGTGGGCAAGAGCACCACCGCCGTCAACCTGGCGTTGGCGCTGGCCGCCGATGGTGCGCGCGTCGGCATGCTCGACGCCGATATCTATGGCCCTTCGCAGCCGCAGATGCTCGGCATCGTTGCGCGCAGGCCGGAGTCGGTCGACGGCAAGACGATGGAGCCGATTGAGGCTCATGGTTTGCAGGCGATGTCGATTGGCCTGCTCGTCGACGATGACACCCCGATGGTGTGGCGCGGGCCGCTGGCGACCCGTGCACTCACCCAGTTGCTGACCGAGACGCACTGGCGCGATCTCGACTACCTCGTGGTCGACCTGCCGCCGGGCACGGGTGACATCCAGCTCACGTTGGCGCAGAACGTGCCCGTGACCGGTGCGGTGATCGTCACCACGCCGCAGGACATCGCCCTCATTGACGCGAAGAAGGGGCTGAAAATGTTCGAGAAGGTCAATGTGCCCATTCTCGGCGTGGTCGAGAACATGAGCATCCACATCTGCTCCCACTGTGGTCACGAGGAACACATCTTTGGCGCGGGGGGCGGGCAGCGGATTTGTGAAGACTATGGCGTCGCTTTTCTGGGCGCTCTGCCGCTCGATCTGAAAATCCGCGCCGAAGCCGATTCCGGCGCGCCCACCGTGGTCGCCGACCCGGCGAGCCGCATCGCTGCGATCTACCACGACATCGCGCGCAAAGTAGCTGTTGCCATCGCCGCGACGCCACGGGACATGTCGCACAAGTTTCCGCATATCGTGGTGCAGAACGGGTGACAAGCGATATTGGGACAATCTCGATCTGTACTCAACGCGCAATCACGTACAAAAGCCCAGCCGAGATGGGCTGGGCTTTGTATTTTGGTCGGGAAAAGAATTGGTCGGGGAAAGAGGATTCGAACCTCCGGCCCCTGCGTCCCGAACGCAGTGCTCTACCAGGCTGAGCTATTCCCCGAAAACCGTTCCGTACCAAGGGGTTAGACAATGGTTAGACAAAAACACAAGTCAAAACCCTCTTGAAACCGCAAAGTCTGTCAATTCTAGCAGGGCATCCTTGAAAACGGAAGGGGGGAGCGCCTGAAGCGCCGCGATCGCCAGATCGGCTTCGGCGCGGGCGTGGCGGCGCGCGGCCTCCAGGGCGTTGGTGGCCTGGATCGCTTCCAGTACGGTGGGAAAATCGTCTCGACCGCCGGTTTCGATGGCGAGGCGCACCCGCGCGGCCAGATCGGGCGCGCCGTGCTGCATGGCGTGGATCAACGGCAGAGTCGGCTTGCCTTCGGCGAGGTCGTCGCCCAGGTGTTTGCCGGTCTCGGCTTCGTCGGCGGAATAGTCGAGCACATCGTCGATGATCTGGAATGCTGTCCCCAGGTGGATGCCGAAATCGGCCAGCGCCTGTTCGAGCGCCGGAGCCGCACCGGCCAGAATGGCGCCGAGACGGGCGGCCGCCTCGAACAGCTTGGCCGTCTTGCAGCGGATGACCTGCAAGTACCCGGCAACCGTGACGTCAGCATCGTGGCAGTTGAGCAGTTGCAGCACTTCGCCTTCGGCGATGACGTTGGTGGCTTCGGCGAGCACCTGCATCACCCGCATGTTGTCGACGCTCACCATCATCTGGAAGGCGCGGGAGTAAAGGAAGTCCCCCACTAGTACCGAGGCGGCGTTGCCGAACAGGGAGTTGGCGGTTTTGTTGCCGCGGCGCAGTTCGGATGCGTCGACGACGTCGTCATGCAGCAGGGTGGAGGTGTGGATGAATTCGACGACGGCGGCCAGTTCGTGATGCTGCGTGCCGCGATAGCCGAGCGCGTTGGCGGCAAAAAGCACCAGGGCAGGGCGCAGGCGCTTGCCGCCACTGTGGATGATGTACTCCGCCATTTGCCGGATCAGCACCACGTCGGAGTAAAGCCGGTCGCGGATGAGGGTATCGACCGCGCTCATGTCGGCAGCAATCGGCGCGAATAATTGCAGTACGGGCAAGGCTGCGGGCTCTTGAAAAGTGTGGGGGCTGGCGGATGGTAGGCGGGCGTCCGGAACGGGTCAAGATGTGGTGTTCGCGTGGTGCGCATCTTGGCCGTGGCCGAAGCGGGCCATTCCGATTCGCGTCCGCCCGGTTCGCCAGCGTGGCGGTATTCATTTCGGGCAAGCCGCCATGAAGCTCACGTCATCGGCTACAATCGCCCAATTACGGGCGAGCGCGGGTAATCTGGGAAAGATGCCGAAAACCGAGGTGACGATCATCAACAAGCTGGGGCTGCATGCGCGCGCTTCGGCCAAGCTGGCGCAACGGGCGGACAACTTTGCCGCCGATGTCTGGCTGGAACGCAATGGGCGGCGGGTCAGTGCCAAAAGCATCATGGGTCTGATGATGCTCGCTGCTTCCCAGGGGACGAGGATCGTCATCGAAACCGTGGGCAGGGACGCCGATGAGGCGTTGGCGAACATTGTCGAACTGGTCGCCAACCGTTTCGACGAAGAAGAATGAGGGTAGGTCGCGATGAGTTTTACGGTGCATGGATTGCCAGTCTCGCAGGGTATCGCCATCGGCCATGCGCATCTGGTTTCGCATGCGCTGCTTGAGGTCAATCACTATCAGGTCGCGCCGCGTCACATTGATGTCGAACTGGAACGGCTCGACAACGCGATCGCCAGCGTGGAAGGCGAATTGCTCGGCCTCAAGACCGCCGCCACGGCTGCGCAGCCCCATAGCGAGGTCGGCGCTTTCATCGACCTGCAACGAATGATGCTTTCCGACCCGGTGCTGGTCGACGCGGCGCGGGCACGGATTGAGGAACACCATTACAACGCCGAATGGGCGCTGGTGCAGCAGATGGAGACGGTGGTCGAGCAGTTCCGCCAGATCGAAGACCCCTATCTGCGCGAACGCCAAGCCGACGTGGTGCAGGTGGTCGAGCGGCTGGTGAAGGCGCTGCTTGGCGATCCCGGTCATCTGCCGCCCAAGCGCAAGGACGGGTTGGGTACGGTGGTGGTCGCCCACGATCTGTCGCCGGCAGACACGATCGGTTTCCGCGACCACATTGCCGGGTTCGTCACCGACGTAGGCGGCCCCACCAGCCATACCGCCATCGTCGCGCGCAATCTGGGCATTCCGGCGGTCGTCGGTCTGCATCACATCCGCGACCTGTTGCGCGACAACGAACTTCTCATTGTCGATGGCACGCGCGGCATCGCCATCATCGACCCCGACGGCAGTGTCGTCGAGGAATACCTGCTGCGCCGCTCCGAACTGGAACTGGAACGTTCCAAGCTCAAACGCCTGCGAGACACCCCGGCGGCCACCCTCGGCGGCGAGATCATCCAGTTGCTCGCCAACATCGGCGGTCCGCAGGACGTGAGCCAGATCAAGGAAACCAACGCCGACGGCGTCGGCCTGTTTCGCACCGAGTTTCTGTTCATCGACCGCGACACCCTGCCCGACGAGGACGAGCAGTACGAGAACTATCGCGCCGTGCTCAAGGCCGCTGCCGGCAAGCCCGTCACCGCTCGCACCTTCGACATCGGCGCGGACAAGATGCTTGCCGGCAAAAACTGCAACGAACCCAATCCGGCGCTGGGCTTGCGTGCAGTGCGCTATTCGCTGGCCGAACCCAAGACTTTTCTCACCCAGTTGCGCGCCCTGCTGCGAGCTTCGGCGCACGGTAAACTCCAGATCATGGTGCCGATGCTCACGCACGTCGACGAGATCGACCAGACCTTGATCCTGCTCGAAAAGGCCAAGGAAGAACTGCGCGAGGAAAAAACCAAGTTCGACGAGACGATGCTGGTCGGCGGCATGGTGGAAGTGCCGGCCGCCGCGCTGGCGCTGGGCATGTTCGTGCGCCGCCTTGCCTTCCTGTCGATCGGCACCAACGACCTTATTCAGTACACGCTGGCGGTCGACCGCGGCAACGAGGCAGTTGTCCATCTCTACGATCCGTTGCATCCCGCCGTGTTGCGGCTCATTGCCGGCACCATCCAGGCGGCGCAGCGCGCCGAACTGCCGGTGTCGGTCTGCGGTGAAATGGCTGGCAACGCCGCCTATACGCAATTGCTGCTCGGCATGGGGCTGCGCAGTTTTTCGATGCATCCGGCCCGCATCCTCGAAATCAAGCAGCAAATCCTGCGCACCGATCTCGCCGATCTCACCCCGAAAGTGCAGCGCATCCTCAAGCTGGACGAGCCTGCCCGTATCCGTGAGGCGGTGGGAAAACTGGCGATGGCCTGAGGCGTTGTGGGCGGAGGAAGGGCCGGTTTGCGCCTTCTGTGTTTTCTGCATACATTCCGATTGACAGAAGGCGGCAAGAGGCACTAAAATCGTCCGCTTTCCGTTTGGTAAGTCGGGTTTTCAGCCCGGTTCTGATAGTTCAAGAGGTTTCGCATGAAAACGTTTTCCGCCAAGCCGCATGAGGTTCAGCGCGACTGGTACGTGGTCGATGGCGCGGACAAGGTGCTTGGCCGCCTTGCTGCCGAAGTGGCCCGCCGCCTGCGCGGCAAGCACAAGACCATCTACACCCCGCACGTTGATACCGGCGACTACATCGTGGTGGTCAACGTCGACAAGTTGCGCGTGACCGGCAACAAGGCGCTCGACAAGAAGTATTACAGCCACTCTGGATATCCGGGTGGTATCCGCGAGACCAGCTTCGCCAAGCTGCAACAGCGTTTCCCGGCGCGCGTGCTGGAAAAGGCCGTCAAGGGCATGTTGCCAAAGGGGCCGCTCGGTTACGCAATGCTGAAAAAGCTGAAGTGCTATGCGGGCGGTGAACATCCGCATACCGCCCAGCAGCCGAAAGTTCTTGAAATCTGAGGAGCCGCAGATGGCCGTCACTTACAATTACGGTACCGGGCGGCGCAAGACTGCCGTCGCCCGCGTGTTCATCAAGCCGGGTACCGGCAACATCGTCGTCAACGGCAAGCCGGTCGATGAGTTCTTCTCCCGTGAAACCGGGCGGATGATCGTGCGTCAGCCGCTGGTGCTCACCGGCAACGAAGGGCGTTTCGACATTCTGGTCAACGTCGTCGGCGGTGGCGAATCCGGGCAGGCCGGCGCAGTGCGTCACGGCATCACCCGGGCGCTGATCGACTACGACACCGAACTGAAAACCAGCCTGCGCGCCGCCGGCTTCGTGACGCGCGATGCGCGCGAGGTCGAACGCAAGAAGGTCGGTCTGCACAAGGCCCGTCGCGCCAAGCAGTTCTCGAAACGCTGATCGCCCATACGGGCGTCGCAGGAAAAGCCGTCCTCGTCGGGCGGCTTTTTTCATTGGCTGCGCGATAATGCGCGCTTACCCGTGGCGGGTTGGGAGAGAAATCATGATCAAGGCGGGCGTCGTCGGAGGCACGGGCTACACCGGAGTCGAACTGTTGCGGATACTGGCCGGGCATCCGGCGGTGAAACTGACCGCGATCACCTCGCGCGGAGAGGCCGGACAGCGAGTGTCCGACATGTTCCCGAGTTTGCGGCGGCGGGTGGATTTGCCTTTCGTGACGCCGGAAGACGCCGCGCTCGAACAATGCGACGCGGTGTTTTTCGCCACACCCAACGGCGTTGCCATGAAACAGGCCGCAGCGCTGGTGGCGGCGGGGGTGCGGGTGATTGACCTCGCCGCAGATTTTCGCATCCGTGACGTGGCGGAATGGGAAAAATGGTACGGCATGAGCCACGCTGCGCCCGAACTGGTGGCCGAGGCCGTATACGGCCTGCCCGAAATCAACCGGGAACAAATCCGCAAGGCCAGGGTGCTCGCCAATCCCGGCTGCTACCCCACGGCGGTGCAACTGGGTTTTCTGCCGCTGATCGAAGCGGGCGTGGTTGCGTTCGACCACCTGATCGCCGACGCCAAGTCGGGCGTCTCTGGCGCGGGGCGCAAGGCGGCGGTGGCGAACCTGTATTCCGAAGTGACCGACAGCTTCAAGGCTTACGGCGTTGGCGGGCACCGCCATTTGCCGGAAATCCGCCAAGGGCTTTCCCGCGTCGCCGGCGGGCGGGAGATCGGACTGACCTTCGTGCCGCATCTGACCCCGATGGTGCGCGGCATCCACGCCACCCTCTATGCGCGCTTGACGCGCGAGGTAAGCGAAGCCGAGTTGCAGGCGCTGTTCGAGACCCGCTTCGCCGGCGAGACTTTCATTGATGTGATGCCGCCAGGCAGCCACCCGGAGACGCGCTCGGTGCGTGCTTCCAACCACTGCCGGATCGCCGTGCATCGTCCCCAGGGCGGCGACACGGTGGTGGTGCTGTCGGTTATCGACAACCTGGTCAAGGGTGCGGCTGGACAGGCGGTGCAGAACATGAACATCATGTTTGGCGAGGAAGAAAGCCTCGGTCTGACCATGCTGCCGGTCAGCCCCTGACCGTGGCGTTTGTTTTGACGCCGCCCGCCGCGCGGGCGCATCATTGCGGCTGCCTGCATGGGCGCCCCACAGAGGAGAAAACAGATGAGTACAGAAATCGAGACCCCGGACTTTCTGGTCTTTACCGACAGCGCTGTCGGCAAGGTGCGAGAGTTGATCGAGGAAGAAGGCAACCCAGGCCTGAAGCTGCGTGTGTTCGTAAGCGGCGGCGGTTGCGCGGGCTTCCAGTACGGTTTCACTTTTGACGAGGACGTCAACGAGGACGATACCCTGCTGGAAAAGGGCGGCGTGACTTTGCTGGTGGATTCGATGAGCTATCAGTACCTGGTCGGTGCGGAGATCGACTACACCGAAGGTCTGGAAGGCTCGCAGTTCGTGATTCGCAACCCGAATGCGACCAATACCTGCGGCTGCGGCTCGTCGTTTTCGGCCTGAACGGGGGGGCATTGCCGACAAAACAAAGGGCGCTGCCAGCGCCTTTTGTCGCTTCAGAGCGCTTGGTTCGAGTCACTTCGCCTTCGCGCCTATATCGCAATGAAAAAAAGCCGCAACCGTGAAAACGGTGCGACTGCAAATCCACTCCCCCGATTAGTTCATGCTTGCAATTCTTCACGCAGCACGCGCCGCAAAATATCGGCGGTCACAGGGGCTGAGTCTGGCGCGAGGGCGTTTTTCAATGTCTCGTTGATCAGGGTTTGATAACCCTTGCCCGCGTTCTGTGCGCGTTCACGAAAAGTGTCGAGCACATCATCGTCAAGCCAGATGGTGATGCGCGTTTTTCCGGCAGGGGCAACGACCGCCCCCCTTTTGGCGTTGGAAAAATCGTATTCTGATCGCATGTCATGTTCCTGTTTCGTAAAGACGTCGCTCGTGAGGTTCAGCGCGGCGGGCGGAAAAAACACGTATTTCAGCCTCGCCGCGCCAGACATAGGCCACGACCAACAAGCGGCCACGGGCATCAAGGCCCAAGGTGACAAAGCGCTGCTCGTCATGGTCGCGGTCTTCTGTGGTCAGTGCGGCCCCGTCAAAAAATACGCTTTCCGTTTCATCCAGCCCGATGCCGTGCTTTTGCTGGTTGATGCGGTTTTTCGCCGGGTCATAACTGATTTTCATAGGTTGAATGATATGTATAAAGTAGGTATAAAGCAAGTCCCTTCGTCAGAGTATCCGGATTGCGCCCAAGGCCCGGCCATGCCCCGCCTGTTGCTTCTGCCTTTGCTCGCCCTTTTCGTGTTGCCCGTTGCTCGCGCCGTCGAACTTGACTGGACGCACGCGCGATGGGCTTGCCCGTCGACAGTAAAGATGGGGAAGAAGACACACCGCCTCATCGCTTATGGACTCTCCGACGGTCCCCCGGCGAATATCGTGTTTCTCAAGGCGATGCCTTACCCTGCGCCACAGCACATACGATTAAAAAACAGGGATATTTACCTCGAATGCCGTTACAAGGGACTGGACGATAGTCCGCTGTTGATACACGCGGAGGGTGCGACCTACTGCGGATATCGGGAAAAGCCGGCATTTCAGGCTGCGTGCTGGACGACGCCTTACAACAGGCGATTGTCGCCTGATGTGCATTTCAGGGACGACTCTCCGGACTCGCCCTTTTACTGAACGCCCCCTGTGCGGCTGCAATGGTGCGCTCGGTGTAGCTTGTCGCGCGGTCAGATTCCCGACATCATCAGCCTCCGCCATGAATGACGGATTGCACTCGGCCCGTGTTCAAAGTTTGTTCTTCTTCTCGTCGTTGGCGGCGATGCGGTAATTGAGCAGTGCCAGTTGGGCGAGCAGGGGGCGGGTGTTTTCGCGGAAGCGGGCGAGTTCCTTGCCGGTCAGGGGCGTGGCGCCGGGCAGCGCCACTGTCATCGGATTTTGCGCGACGTCGTTGATACGGAACTCGTAATGCAGATGCGGGCCGCTCACCCGCCCGGTCGCGCCGACCTGACCAATGTTTTCGCCTTGCGTCACGGCATCTCCGATGTGCAGATCGGGCGCGAAAGCGCTCAAGTGCGCATAAGCCGTGCTCACGTTGTTCTGGTGTTTGAGGACGACGATGTTGCCGTAGCCACCCTGCGTGCCGATGAAACTGACCACGCCATCCGAAGCGGCTCGCACCGGCGTGCCGATGGGCGCGCCGAAATCCACGCCTTGGTGGTTGCGCCAGTTTCCGAGCACTGGATGCAGACGGCGCCCGAAGCTGGACGTTATCCGGGTGAATTCCAGCGGGGAGCGCAGGAAGGTGCTGCGCAGACCCTGGCCGGTGCTGGAGTAATACTCCGAGCCGCCGCTGCTGGTTGTGTGACGAAAGACCGCGTAACGCTTGCCCTGGTTGATGAATTCGGCGGCGAGAATGCGGCCCGGCCGCAGCGGAATGCCGTGATCGCCGTAGAACGTTTCGTAAATCACGCTAAACGTGTCGCCGGGCTGCAAATCGGCATGGAAGTCTATGTCAGTGCCGAACAGGTCGGTCAGTTGGGCCGCCACGCTATCGGGCAGGTTGGCGGCTTCGGTCGCGGCAAAAAGCGAATGTTTGATGACCCCGGTGCGCATTTCGACGCCAGCGGTGAGCGCGGCGTTGGGTACGGTGGCGATCCGGAGCGGCTTGTCGAGCGCGGCGCGCGCCACTTCGAGGTAGCCGTCGCTCGACGCCAGCGGCAGACACAGGGAGAGCAGACGGCCCGAAACATCCACGATGGCGGTAAACGAAGCGCCGCTACGAAGCTGGCGCAGGGCGCGCGTCACTTCCTTCTTGTTCTGGACGAAAGCCAGCGCCTCCGGATCGGCAATGCCCAGGCGGCGGAAAATGGATTGCAGGGTGTCGCTGGGGTTGATAGTGTCGTCGTAAACGAAAGGCAGGCTGGGCGCGGGCAATTCCTGCGGCGCGACCGCCAGTCTTTCCACCACCGTCTGCATTTCAACGGAGTCCGCCGGCACGACGACTGCGGTGGCGGCGACGCCGCCGAACACGGAGATTCCCGCGAAGCCGCCCGCGATCAGGAGACGTTTTCTGTCGAACAACTGCCAGGGCAGATCGGCCATCTGGCGGCTCAGTCTGTTCAGACGGTGCGATCCTGCCAGACGCCAGCGCAGTTCGCCCGCATGCCAGCGCAGATCTGCGAGGCGCAGCCTGGTGGAGCGCCTTGGAAGCGTGGCGAGACGCCAACGTAGTTCGCTTAGCCGCCAGCGCAGTTCGGCTAGAATTCTGGTTTTTCTTATCCGCATGATCGAAGCTCTCAGCTCTCTGGGGGGAGTGCGATTGGAGTCTAGCAAGCGTGCGGATTTTCGAGTGTGACCTATTGGAGAGACCAATGAAAGAAATCGGGGCCGCGATAAATCTGATCCGGCGAGGCGCTGGCGAGATCCTGATCGAGGCCGAACTGGTCGAAAAGTTGAAGCGTGGCAAGCCCTTGCGAGTCAAGGCCGGTTTCGACCCGACCGCTCCCGACCTGCACCTCGGGCATACCGTAGTGCTCAACAAGCTGCGCCATTTCCAGGAACTCGGGCACCACGTCATGTTCCTGATCGGCGACTTCACGGGCATGATCGGCGACCCGAGCGGCAAGAACGCGACGCGCCCGCCGCTCACGCGCGAACAGGTGCTCGGCAACGCTGCCACCTACCGGGAACAGGTGTTCAAGATCCTCGACCCGGAAAAGACCGAGATCTGTTTCAACTCGGCCTGGATGAACACGCTGGATGCGGCGGGCATGATCCGCCTCGCGGCGCAGCAGACCGTGGCGCGCATGCTCGAACGTGACGACTTCGCCAAGCGTTATGCGAACCAGCAGCCGATTTCGATCCACGAATTTCTCTATCCGCTCTGTCAAGGCTACGACTCGGTGATGATGAAGGCCGACGTCGAACTGGGCGGCACCGACCAGCGTTTCAACCTGCTGATGGGACGCGAGCTGCAAAAACACTATGACATGGAGCCGCAATGCGTGCTGATGATGCCGCTGCTCGAAGGGCTGGATGGCGTCAACAAAATGTCCAAGTCGCTTGGCAACTACATCGGCATCGCCGAGCCGGCGAAGGAAATCTTCGGCAAGACCATGTCGGTGTCCGACACTCTGATGTGGCGCTACTACGAACTGCTGTCGTTCCGTTCCTCGGACGAGATCGCGGCCCTGCGGGCCGACGTTGAAGGGGGGCGCAACCCGCGCGACGTCAAGGTGATGCTGGCGCGGGAATTCGTCGCCCGCTTCCATGGCGAACAGGCTGCCGTGGAGGCGCTTGCCGACTTTGAGGCGCGCTTCCAGCACAACGCCATTCCCGATGACATTCCCGAAGTGCGGGTTGCGGTCGGTGAAGGCATGCCGGTGTTCAAGGTCATCAAGGAAGCCGGTCTCACCGGCACCACCTCGGAAGCCACGCGCATGATCGAACAGGGTGCGGTCAGGCTCGACGGCGAGCGCATCGAGGATCGCAACCGGCTGCTCGCGCCCGGCGGCAGGGTGGTTTTGCAGGTCGGCAAGCGCAAGTTTGTTGCCGTGGTGCTGGTGTGAGCGCTTCTGGCAACAATCGACCGATCGGCGTCTTCGATTCCGGCGTGGGCGGCCTCACCGTCGTCCGCGCCCTGATGGAGCGGTTGCCGCTGGAGAGCATCGTCTATTTCGGCGACACCGCGCGAGTGCCCTACGGCATCAAATCGGTGGCGACCATCGAGAACTTCACGGCGCAAATCGTCGATTACCTGCTGCGGCAGGAAGTCAAGATGCTGATCGTCGCCTGCAACACCATGGCCGCTGTGGCCCTGAAGACCGTCACGGCGCGCGCGCGCGGCATTCCGGTGATCGACGTCATCGAAGCCGGGGCGCGCGCCGCCACGGCGAACGGGCCGGGTGGGCGGATCGGCGTCATCGGCACTCCGACCACGATCAACAGCAACGCCTACGCGCGCCGAATACACGCGCTTGATTCGGGCGCGCGCGTTTATTCGCAAGCCTGTCCGCTCTTTGTGCCGCTGGTCGAGGAAGGCTGGCTCGATCACCCCGTCACCCGCCTGACCGCGCAGGAATACCTGCGCCCCGTGCTGGCCGAAGAAGTCGGCAGCCTTGTGTTGGGCTGCACGCACTACCCGCTGCTCAAGCCCCTGCTGCGCGACGTCGTGGGGGAGCGGGTGCGCCTGATCGACTCCGCGCTCACCGCCGCCGACCTCGCGGCCACGCGCCTGCGGGAAGCGGGCCTGTCGGCCACTGGCGCGGAAGTGGCGACCTACCGCTACATCGTCACCGACGTGCCGTTGCGATTCCAGACAATAGGAGAAAGATTCCTCGGCAGATCGCTGGGAGGGGTTGATCGCGTGGACTGGTAGGGTGCCGCCGGGCCGGGAGTTGAACCGTTGAATTTTTCCGTCGCCGTCACCTTCTCCATGCGGCGTCAGAACGCCTCGAAAACCGGATTGCAGGTTTTCGGGGCCATGTCATTCCTTTATCGCCCTTTGAACACCGGGTTCCTTTTCTCGAAAAACGCCGCCATCCCCTCCCGGTAATCCTCAGTGTCGAGAAAAGCGAAGGCGCTGCGTTTTTCTTCTTCGCTCAAGGGATGGTCGTGCATCAGGCGGGCGATCCACTGTTTGTGCCAGCTTGCCACGAGCGGCGCGCCAGCGGCGATACGGCGGGCGCTGGCGCGGGCTTCGTCGAATACCGCGCCGTCGGGAACGATGCGGCTCAACAGGCCGCGGGCAAAGGCTTCGTGGGCGTCGAGGATGCGGCCTTCGAGCAGGATTTCCAACACCACAGCAGGGCCGGCGAGCGCGACCAGACCGGCCATTTCGCCGGGATACATTGAGAAGCCGAGCTTGTTGATCGGCGCGCCGAACCTGGCCGATTCGCCAGCGATGCGGATGTCGCAGCAGCCGGCGATTTCCAGTCCGCCGCCGATGCACGCGCCCTGGATGGCGGCGATGGTGGGCTTGGGGCAGTTGCGGATGGCGTCGAGGGCGCGCGCGACCCGTTCTTCGTGGTAGTGCATGGCGTCGTCCACGGTGGCGCGTACGCTGAGGAATTCCTCAAGATCGCCGCCAGCGGCGAAAGCTTTGTCGCCTTCGCCGCGCAGGACGATGCAGCGTACTTCGGGGTCGGCGACGGCGTGGTCGATGGCTTCCCGCAGCGCGCGCCACATGGCGGCGTCGATGGCGTTGAGTTTGCCGGGGTTGGAAAGAGTGACGGTCGCGGTCTGGTCGGCGATATGGGTGAGAATCTGGCTACTCATGGATGATCTGGCATGAAAGGTTGTTCGGAAACCCATGGCGGCACATGGGCGCGCAACAGGAGAAAAGCGGCTAAACCGATGGGTATACAGGTAAACCCATGTTGTTGCTGCGTTGCGCTAGCTGTTGCTGGCAGGGTATCATCTTGAGGTTGCAGTCTTCTATAAGTCAACTTTCGTTCTGGGAAAATCAGGCCGCGCAAGCGGCTGTTTTTTGCCTCGTGGCGAATCTTTGCAGAGAGTTTCCATGTCCGACGCCCGCCAGCCCACTTATCCGCAGCCCGATCTGGACGCCTGGAAAAAGGCCGCTACCAAGCATGCCCCGGAAAACAAGCTCGAAAATCTCGACTGGATCACGCCAGAAGGTTTGCGGGTCAAGCCGCTCTATACCGGGGCGGACGTTGCGGCGCTGACGCATGCCGATACCCTGCCGGGGTTCGAGCCGTTCCTGCGCGGGCCGCAGCCGACCATGTACGCCGTCAAGCCTTGGACGATCCGCCAGTACGCTGGTTTTTCCACCGCCGAGGCGTCGAACGCTTTTTACCGCAAGGCGCTGGCTGCCGGCGGGCAGGGGGTGTCGGTAGCGTTCGACCTGGCCACGCACCGTGGATACGATTCCGATCATCCGCGCGTGACCGGCGACGTCGGCAAGGCCGGGGTAGCGATCGACTCCGTGGAAGACATGAAAATCCTCTTCGACGGCATTCCGCTCGACCGCATCTCCGTGTCGATGACCATGAACGGCGCGGTGTTGCCGATTCTCGCCGGTTACATTGTCGCCGCCGAGGAACAGGGCGTAGCGCAGGAAAAGCTCTCGGGGACGATCCAGAACGACATCCTCAAAGAGTTCATGGTTCGCAACACCTATATTTATCCGCCGACGCCTTCGATGCGGATCATTGCGGACATTTTCCAGTACACCTCGGCGCACATGCCGAAGTTTAATTCCATTTCGATTTCCGGCTACCACATCCAGGAAGCGGGGGCGAACCAAGCCATCGAACTCGCCTTCACGCTCGCCGACGGGCTGGAGTACGTGCGCACCGGGCTGAAATCCGGGATGGACGTCGACACCTTTGCCGGACGGCTGTCGTTCTTCTGGGGGGTCGGGATGAACTTCTATCTCGAAATCGCCAAAATGCGCGCCGCGCGCCTGTTGTGGTGGCGGATCATGAAGCAGTTCAACCCGAAAAGCCCAAAGTCGATGATGCTGCGCACCCACTGCCAGACCTCGGGCTGGTCGCTCACCGAGCAAGACCCCTACAACAACGTGGTGCGCACCACGATCGAGGCCATGGCGGCGGTGTTCGGCGGCACCCAGTCGCTGCATACCAATTCACTCGACGAGGCGATTGCGTTGCCCACTGAATTCTCGTCGCGCATCGCCCGCAATACCCAGATCATCATTCAGGAAGAAACTCACATCTGTAACGTCGTCGACCCCTGGGCCGGTTCGTACATGATGGAAAAGCTCACCCAGGACATGGCCGACAAGGCGTGGAGCCTGATCGAGGAAATCGAGGCCATGGGCGGCATGACCCGCGCGGTCGAGTCCGGCTGGGCGAAGATGAAGGTCGAGGAATGCGCCGCCGACAAGCAGGCGCGCATCGACTCCGGGAAGGATGTCATCGTCGGCGTCAATAAATACAAGCTCGCCAAGGAAGACCCGATTGAAATTCTCGACATCGACAACAATGCGGTGCGCGAGGCGCAGATCGCCCGTCTGAAGCAAATCCGCGCCAGCCGCGATGCGGCGACGGTGGAGGCGGCGCTGGCGGCGCTGACCCAATGCGCTGAAACGGGTGAAGGCAACCTGCTCGGTCTGGCCGTGGAAGCGGTACGTTTGCGCGCCACGGTGGGCGAAGTGTCGGATGCGTTGGAGAAGGTGTACGGACGTTTCCGCGCCAATCCGCAAGCGGTGTCCGGCGTCTATGCTGCCGTGGTCGAAACGGACGACGATTGGCGGGCGTTGAAAGCCGACATCGAAGCCTTTGTCGCCGAAGAAGGCCGCCGGCCCCGCATCATGATCGCCAAACTCGGACAGGACGGGCACGACCGGGGCGCCAAGGTCGTGGCTTCGGCCTTTGCCGACCTTGGTTTCGACATCGACATCGGCCCGCTTTTCCAGACCCCGGAAGAAGCGGCGCGGCACGCGGTGGAAAACGACGTACACGCCGTGGGCTGTTCCAGCCTTGCCGCGGGCCACAAAACGTTGGTGCCCGAAATTATCAGGGAGCTCAAAAAGCTGGGCGCGGACGACATCATCACCTTCGTCGGCGGCGTGATTCCGGCGCAGGACTACGAAGCGCTCTATGCCGCTGGCGCGAAGGGCATTTTCGGCCCCGGCACGCCGATTCAGACGTGTGCGCGGGAAGTGCTCAAGCAAATCCGCGCCGCGCGCGGCGGCCTGAGCGGTTTGTCCGTGGAACGTTAGAGATGCCGGGTATGTTGAGCCGTATCTTGCCCAGGGTTTTTGCACTGTTTGCCTGTTGCACGCTTTTTGGCGGCGCGCACGCGGCTTCAGCGGAGATCGTTGCAAAACTCGACGCGCTGCCGGCGCCCATGATCGTCAATCAGTTCTACGAGTCTCTGCTGCGGGTGACCGATGCGGGCGGCGCTGGAATGTCGGGCCTGCATCTACAAATCCGGGGGCGGATGCCCGAACATTCTCACGGATTACCCACCGTCCCCCGAATCGTTGAAGAAGGCGAGGGGCGTTATCGGATCAAAGGTTTGAACTTCAACATGCCCGGACGGTGGGTTATCGAGATACTGCATGATGACAAGCCGCTGCTTCGTCAAGAGTTTACGGTACAGCTTTGACCATGTCTCGGATTCTGACGGGCATCTTCGGATTGGTTTTGGTTCTGCTGCCTCTCCT
>JAITQD010000094.1 GCA_031289095.1 Azoarcus sp. | reverse complement strand
GATCTCCGGAACGGCCAATTCGGGCGGCTGACGAAGTCCGCAGGCTTCCGCAGGAACCCCCAACAACACGCGGGAATGGGCGCAAACAGACAAGAAAAAGCCCCAACTGATAACAGTTGGGGCTTCAATATTGGTGGACCGAAAGGGGATCGAACCCTCGACCTCTGCATTGCGAACGCAGCGCTCTCCCAGCTGAGCTATCGGCCCGAAGGGTGCGCATTGTAGCAGGAGTCCGGGGTTTGTGAACCCCCGTGCTTCGCGTCTACCGTGGCGTCGATGCGGCCATCGGTGAGTTGGATTTCGAGCGCGTTGCCCGGACGGGCGTCCGCCGCTGATCGAAGGATGTCGCCAGCGGCATTGCGCACGATGGCGTAACCGCGTGCGAGTACTGCGTGCGGGCCGAGATGCCGCAGGCTGGCGGTGAGGGCGCCGAGCGTTTGCCGCCGCGCAGCGAGCAGGGCGTGCGCCGCCCGTTCCAGACGCTCGCCGATACCGTCGAGGCGCGCCCGCATGGCGGCGGGGGCGGGGCGTTGGGAGTGCAGGCGCAGTTCGAGGCGCGACAGGCTGCGGGCGGATTCACTCAGTTGCGCCGTCATTGCTTGCCGGATCTGGTACTCGTGGCGGAAAAGCGCTTCGTGCGCTTGACGCAGACGGTCGCGTGGATGGACGAGACGTAGCGCGCAACGGTCGAGGCGTTGCGCCAGCACCGCCAACTGGCGGTCGATGGCCTGGTGCAGGCGGCGGGCGGATTCGCTCAGTGTGTTGCGGGCGTCGAAATAGCCGGCGCTCACCAGTTCGGCAGCGGCGGTGGGGGTGGGGGCGCGCAGGTCGGCGGCGAAGTCGGCGATGGTGAAATCGGTTTCATGACCGACACCGCTCACCACCGGCAGCGGGCAGGCGGTGATCGTCCGCGCCAGGGTCTCGTCGTTGAAGGCCTGAAGGTCTTCGAGACTACCGCCGCCGCGCACGAGCAGGATGAGGTCGATGCCGTCGGCTTCGGCGCGCTGCGCAACCGTCTTCAGCGCCTCGCATAACTGGCGCGGCGCATCGGCTCCCTGCACGGCGGCGGGGTAAAGCACCGCCGGTAGTCCCGGCGCGCGCCGGCGCAGGGTGGCGAGTACATCGTGCAGAACCGCCGCCGCGGGCGAGGTAACGATGCCGACCGTGCGCGGAAAAATCGGTAGGGGACGGCGGCGGGCTGGGTCGAACAGTCCCTCGGCGGCGAGCTTGTCCTTGAGGCGGCGGAATGCTTCGTGTAGATCGCCAGCGCCGGCCGGGCGCAATGCCTCGACGTTGAGCTGGTAGTCGCCGCGCGCCTCGTATAGCGTGACCAGCGCCCTCGCCTCGACGCGCATGCCGTTCTCGGGGCGGAAGGGCAGCAGTTGGGCGCGGTTGCGCCACATGGCGCAGCGCACTTGGGCCTGGGCGTCCTTGAGGGTGAAATAGATGTGCCCAGAAGTGGCGCGGCTGAGATTTGAAATCTCGCCGCCGACCCACAGCAGGGGCAGCAAGGCTTCAAGCGCTTCGCGCGCGAAGCGGTTGAGTGTGCTCACGCCGATGGTCTGGGACGCGGACGTGAATGTTTCAGCCCGAAAGTTGTTGTTTGAGTCTGTCATTTCCTAGAGAATCCACAGCGTGGTCGTGTTGTCAACGCCCGGTTTTTCGGGATGCGCTAAAGTCTTGATCGTACTGGTGTTTTATTATATTTTCCGTTAAATCAACGGCTTGAATTGTTGCATAATTTTGCGGCGAAGGAAGATAAGTACCGTGGCTGGTGTGGGTTTGACCTCCTATCCCGTAACATTCCACAAACTTATCCACAGGTTTTGTGGATTGGGTGGGTAAGCCGCTCTTGCTCGCATCGCACGAGCGGGCTAAATTCTCGTATTTCCATCTTTCTTCCAGGGGAGAAAGCGTGTTCCAAATGTTCCTGGCCGGCGGCTGGCCGATGTGGCCGTTATTGTTAGCTTCGGTGATCGCGGTGGCGGTGATCGTCGAACGTTTGATCAGTCTGCGCCGTTCGCGCGTGGTGCCGACCGGTTTGCTCGACCGGATCATTTCCGACCTTGGCCGCCATGGCGCGCCGCCCGAGATGATTACCCGTGTCGCGGCCCATTCGCCTCTGGGGAGGGTGCTCGCGGCGGGCCTGCGCAACATCAGGAGTTCGCGCGAGATCATGAAGGAGGCCATCGAAGAGTCGGGCCGCCTCGTGGCGCACGAACTCGAACGCTTCCTCACCACGCTCGGCACCATCGCCGCGATCAGTCCCCTGATGGGCCTTTTCGGCACCGTCATCGGCATGATCGAAATGTTCGCGGCGCAAGGGGTCACGGGGACGCCGGAGCAGGTCGCGCACGGCATTGCCATGGCGCTGCACGCCACCGCCTTCGGCATCATCATCGCGGTGCCGGCGATGATCTTCTGGCGTTATTTCCGCAGTCTGGTCGATGATTACGTGATCGAAATGGAACAGCAGGCGACCGCCTTGGTCGAGGTGGCTCACGGCGAACGCAGGCGCTGAAGACCATGGATTTCCGTCACCAGAGTGGCCAGAAAAGCGAGCCTGAAATCAACCTCGTGCCATTGATCGACGTGATGTTGGTCATCATCATCTTTTTGATGCTGACCACGACCTTCGACAAAACCGCCGGCCTGGAAATTGCGCTGCCCACCGCCGATGCCGGCTCCTCGGCTCCCGCCAGCGCGGAAATCGTGGTGGCGGTGACTTCAGCAGGCGATGTGGTCGTCAACAGCCGCGCGGTGGCCGACAAAACCGTCGATGGCATCGCCTCGGCGCTTGCCAGCGCACGTCCGCCGAAGGGCCCCGAGCCGGTGGTGGTCATCAACGCCGATGCGCAGGCTGCGCACCAGAACGTGATCAACGTCATGCAGGCCGCGCAACACGCCGGGCTGTCGCACGTCACGTTCGCCACCCGGCAGGAATCCCGGCGGCGCTGAGAGGCGGACGATGAGCGGCGCGCAGGTTCCGCGTGGCGCGCCTTCGTACTGGCGGCGGCGTTCGGGCTCGGCGGCGTTGCTGCTGCCGGTGGGGGCGCTTTTCCGCAGCGTGGCCGCGTGTCGGCGCTGGTTGTACCGTTACGACATCCTGCGGCGCGTGCGTTTGCCGGTGCCGGTTATCGTCGTTGGCAATATTTCCGTCGGCGGTAGCGGCAAGACGCCGGTGGTGGCGTGGCTCGTCGAAGAACTGCGTCAGGCGGGGCGGCATCCCGGCATTGTGTCGCGCGGCCATGGCGGTGATGCGTCAACGCGCGGTCAGGTGCGTCTCGTCGATGCCGACGCCGATCCCGGCCTTTGTGGCGACGAACCCGTGCTGCTCGCGCGGCTGGCGGCCTGCCCGGTAGCCGTTGGACGGGATCGCCCGGCGGCGGCGCGGGCGCTGCTGGCCGCCCATCCCGAGTGCGACGTTATCGTCAGCGACGACGGTATGCAACATTACCGGCTGGCGCGCACGGTTGAAGTTGCCGTGGTCGACGAAGCGGCGCTTGGCAACTGCTGGCCCTTGCCGTCCGGCCCCTTGCGCGAACCGCTCGCGCGCCTGTCCGGCGTCGACCTGATCCTCGCTCACGGCGAACTGTCGCCCGGATTGCGTGCGGCGGCGGGTGACGCGCCCGTCGTGCCGATGCGGCTTGCCGGCGAGCGTTTTCGCGCTGTGGCGAATCCCGAACAGTGCTGCGGGGCCGACGCCTTCGCCGGGCGGCGCGTCCATGCCCTGGCCGGTATTGGCCAGCCGCAACGTTTTTTCGACCAGCTCACGGCCATGGGGATCGACGTCGTGCCGCATCCTTTTCCCGACCACTACCGCTACCGCGCCAGCGATCTTGCCTTCGCGCCCGGCGAACCCAAGCTGATGACGAGCAAGGATGCGGTAAAATGCGCCGCTTTCGCGCCGCCCGACGCTTGGGAACTGCCGGTGCGAGCCATCATCGACGCCGAGGCCATCGGTCTCATCCTGGAGAAACTGGACGATGGACGCCAGACTGCTTGAAACGCTCGTCTGCCCGCTGTGCAAGGGGCCGCTCGACTACCTGAAGGACAGCCAGGAACTGGTCTGCAAGCCCGACCGGCTGGCGTTTCCCGTCCGCGACGGCATCCCGGCGATGCTCGAAGAAAAAGCGCGCACCCTCAAGGCCGAAGAAGTTGACGCGTTGCGCTGAGGAATCACCGATGGTTGTTTTTCGCGTCGTGATTCCGGCACGCCATGCGTCTACCCGTCTTCCCGGCAAGCCGCTCGCCGACATCGGTGGTCGTCCGATGGTGGTAAGGGTGCTGGAACGCGCCTTGGCGGCGGGCGCAGAGGAAGTCTGGGTAGCGACCGACCACCAGGCCGTGTTCGATGCTGTGACCGCCGCCGGCGGACGGGTGCTGATGACGCGCGCCGACCATCCGAGCGGCACCGACCGTCTTGCCGAAGTCGCCGCCGTCCTGGACTGGTGCGACGAAGACATTGTTGTCAACGTGCAGGGCGACGAACCCCTGATCGACCCCGGTCTGATCGCCGCTGTCGCCGCCGGACTTGCCGCCGACCCCGGCGCGGCCATCGCCACCGCCGCCCATCCCGTCGCCGACATTGGCGAAGCGCTCAACCCCAACGTCGTCAAAGTCGTGTGCGACGGGCAGGGGCGGGCGCTCTACTTTTCCCGCGCCCCGATTCCGTGGGCGCGCGACGCCTGGGCCGATGGTGCGTTCGCCTTGCCGCCGGGGCTGACGGTATTGCGCCATGTCGGCCTCTACGCTTACCGCGCCGGCTTTCTGCACCGGTATGGCGCGCTCGCGCCCGCGCCGCCCGAACAATGGGAATCGCTTGAACAACTGCGCGCGCTCTGGCACGGCTTCCCGATCCGGGTACTGCCGCTCGACGCGGCTCCGCCTGCCGGTGTCGACACCGAAGAAGACCTGGCGCGCGTCAGGGCGGTTTTTGCGCATTCCTGATTTTCAGGGTTTGCCCGGTTTGACCGTTGGCCCATGCCGGGGTTAAGTTTCGCTTTTTGCCGCCGCTCAGGGCGGCTGGCTGTTTTTTGGAGTTGATATGCGATTGATTCTTTTGGGGCCGCCGGGTGCGGGCAAGGGCACGCAGGCGGGCTACATCAAGGAAAAACTCGGCATTCCGCAGATTGCCACCGGAGACATGCTGCGCGCTGCGGTGCGGGAAGGCACGCCCTTGGGGCTGCAAGCTAGAAAAGTAATGGATGCGGGTCATCTCGTCTCCGATGACATCATCATCGGACTGGTCAAAGACAGATTGCAACAGGACGACTGCAAGGCGGGCTACCTGTTCGACGGCTTCCCGCGCACCATTCCGCAGGCCGAGGCGCTCCGCGAAGCCGGAGTGCGAATCGACATCGTGCTCGAAATCGACGTGCCCGACGCCGAGATCATCGACCGCATCAGCGGTCGCCGCGTGCATCCGGCTTCGGGCCGCAGCTATCACGTGCGCTACAACCCGCCCAGAGACGAGGGTAAGGACGATGCGACTGGCGAAGCGCTGGTGCAGCGTGATGACGACCGCGAGGAAACCGTACGCAAGCGCCTTGAGGTCTACCACGCCCAGACCAAACCGCTGGTCGAGTTTTACCGTAAATGGGCGGCGAACGATTCGCCTCATGCGCCCCGGATGCGCAGGATCATGGGGCGCGGTTCGGTCGGCGAAATCACGGCGCGGATATTCACCGCGTTGCGCTGAAAGCGCGCGCAAGGGATCTGCGCCCCCTCTCCCGTAGACGCCGATGCCAGCCGTCCTGCGCCGTGGTTCCGGTGCGTGGGAGCGGAAGAATTGTCGCTCCCCCGCTGTAGCGACAATACAACGCCGCTTGCCCGTCAAGGGAAAACCCTAGCGATTTCAGCGCTTTACATGGAAGTGCTGGCTAAGTCGTTGTCGGAAAAGGTTTTCCGCCTTTACGCAAGCAAATGGAAATCGCCATCGGCATTGCTTTTTCGCGCATGACCCTGCGCCGGGTGCTGATATTTGTGCTGAAAACGGGCATCATGCTGCGCTGTGTCATTTGATCGCGGGGCTTGAATGTTGTACGAAACCGTTATCGCGCAGGCGGGCCTGGCCGACAAGGCTGGCAAAAACCGCTGGCCGGCAAGGCTGGATATATTGCAAAGCAGCACGGGTCTTTTCCTGGCGTTGTTTATGTGGGGGCACATGGCTTTCGTGGCCTCCATCCTGTTTGGCGAGTCGGCCATGTGGGCAATTACCAAATTTTTTGAAGGCTATTTTGTCTTCGGCGCCTCCCATCCCTGGCTGGTGTCCTGTGTCGTCGGCTTCGTGGCGCTGGTGTTCGTCGTGCATGCTTTTCTGGCGGTGCGCAAGTTTCCGATCAACTACCGCCAGTTCCGCATCATCTTCGCTCATTCCAGAGCGATGCGGCACGAGGACACTACGCTGTGGTTGTGGCAGGCGGGCACCGGCTTTCTGCTTTTCTTTTTTGCTTCGGCGCATCTTTATCAGATGTTCGTGTGGCCGCAGAACATCGGCCCCTATGCGTCGTCCGACCGCATGTGGAGCGACGGGTTATGGCCGTTTTATCTCACCTTGCTGCTGGCGGTGGAGTTGCACGGCGGTATTGGCCTGTACCGGCTGGCGGTCAAGTGGGGCTGGCCAAACGCTTCCCGTGAGGCGCTGAAAATTTTGAAGTGGGTGCTGACCGCATTCTTCCTCGTATTGGGGCTGGCGACGCTGGGTGCGTACATGAAGATCGGTTACGCGCATCGCGCCCATTACGGCGAGCGTTATACGCCGGATTGGGTGACAGAACGTCTGCCTGACGTCCAGCAGGAGGACGCACGATGAAAACGATCATGACCGACGTGCTGGTGATCGGGGGCGGCCTTGCCGGGTTGAGGATGGCGATCGCGGCCAAACGGCGCGGGCACGAGGCGATTGTGTTGTCGCTGGTGCCGCCCAAGCGTTCGCATTCGGCGGCGGCGCAAGGGGGCATGCAGGCGTCGCTTGCCAACGTCGCCAAGGGCACGGGCGACAACGAGGATGTGCATTTCGAGGATACCGTGCGCGGCAGTGACTGGGGCGCGGATCAGCTTGTCGCGCGTATGTTCGTGAATACGGCGCCGAAGGCGGTGCGCGAGCTGGCGGCCTGGGGCACGCCATGGAGCCGGCTGCGCGGCGGCGAGCGCGAAGTCATCATCAATGAACAGAAGGTCACCATTACCGAGCGCGAGGATGCGCACGGGCTGATCGCGCAGCGCGATTTTGGCGGCACCAAGAAGTGGCGCACCTGTTATGTATCGGATGGCACCGGGCACGCAATGCTGTTTACGACCAGCGATCAGGCGATCCGCCATGGCGTAGAGGTGCATGAACGCACCGAGGCGCTGGCGTTGATCCACGACGGTGAGCGTTGCTACGGCGCGGTGGTGCGCAATCTCATCAGTGGCGAGCTTGTCGCCTATCTCGCCAAGGCTACGGCGATTGCGACCGGCGGGGCAGGGCGGCTTTACCGCGTCACGACCAACGCGGTGATCTGCGAGGGAATGGGGCATGCGCTGGCGCTGGAAACCGGCGTCGCGCCGCTGGGCAACATGGAAGCGGTGCAATTTCACCCTACCGGCATTTTCCCGGCGGGTATCCTCGTCACCGAGGGCTGCCGCGGCGATGGCGGCCTGTTGCGCGACGCCGATGGGCATCGCTTCATGCCCGACTACGAGCCGGAAAAGAAGGAACTCGCCTCGCGCGATGTGGTTTCCCGCCGCATGGAAGAACACATCCGCAGCGGCAAGGGCGTGTCGTCGCGCTTCGGCCCCCACTTGTGGCTCGACATTACCCTGCTGGGCCGCCGCCACATCGAGCACAACCTGCGCGAAGTGAAGGAAATCTGCCAGTACTTCCTGGGCATCGACCCTGCCGACTCGTGGATTCCGGTGCGCCCAGCGCAACACTACACGATGGGCGGTGTGCGCACCGGCCACACCGGGCAATCGCCCTGGCTCAAGGGGCTGTTCGCGGCGGGCGAGGCGGCCTGTTGGGATTTGCACGGCTTCAACCGTCTTGGCGGCAATTCGGTGGCCGAAACCGTGGTCGCGGGGATGATCGTCGGCGAATTCATCGCCGACTTCTGCGACAAGCCGGAAAATTCCGCGTCGTTCCCGCTCACGCTGGCGCAGGAGTTCGTGCGGCGCGAGGAGTCGAAACTTGCTGCGATCCTGGATTCCGGCGGGCGGGAGAGTCCCTTCCGGCTGTGTTCCGAGATGCAGGAAATCATGACCCAACACGTGGGTATTTTCCGGCAGGGTGATGAACTGCTGGCCGGGGTCGCGCTTTTGCAACGCTTGCTGGAGCGTAGCCGCGAGATTGGCGTTTCCAGCAAGTCGCGCGGCGCAAACCCGGAACTCGCCGCCGCGTATCGCTTGCAGCGCATGCTGAAGCTGGCGCTCACTGTGGCCTATGGCGCTTACCAGCGCACCGAAAGCCGGGGGGCGCATTTCCGGGAAGACTTTCCGCGCCGCAACGACCAGGACTGGCTCAAGCGCACGCTCGCCTTCTGGCCGGACGAGGACGCCAACCTGCCGCGTCTCGACTACGAGGCGCTCGACGTCATGAAAATGGAGTTACCGCCGGGCTGGCGTGGTTATGGCGCAAAAAACTACATCGACCATCCCGATACGCCGCGCCGTCAGCAAGAAGTGGATGCCATCCGCGCCAGAATGCAGGGCGGCGATCGCCACGCGGTTCAGGATGCCCTCATGCCTTACGCCGACAAGCTGCCCGCGACCGTCGCGGGGCGCAACGAACGGCTCGACGAACCGCTGGAGGCCGCCCAATGAGCGCCGACGATAATAAAGAAGACATTTCCGGTCAGTCCCGGCAGAACCGCTGGCTGACGTTCAACGTTCTGCGCTACAACCCGAGCGATCCCGCCTCGAAGCCGCGTTTGCAGGCGTACAAGCTTGAAGACGCCGACAGCATGACGTTGTTCATCGCCCTCAACGAAATCCGCGAGCACCAGGATCCGACCCTACAGTTCGATTTTGTCTGCCGCGCCGGTATTTGCGGCAGTTGCGCGATGATGGTCAATGGCCGTCCGCAACTGGCCTGCCGCACCCTGACCCGGAATCTGCCTGCCGAGACTACGCTCGCACCGCTGCCGTTTTTCGAGTTGATCGGCGATTTGTCGGTCAACACGGGCAAGTGGATGCGCGGCATGAGCGAGCGTCTGCAAGCTTGGCTGCATGGGCAGGAGGTCGAAGTTGACCCGCGCCGGATCGAGGAGCGCATGAACCCCGAGCTTGCCGAGCAGATCTACGAACTCGACCGTTGCGTCGAATGCGGCTGTTGCGTTGCCGCCTGCGGCACTGCGCAGATGCGGCAGGACTTTGTGGGGGCGGTCGGCTTTGGCAAGATCGCGCGCTTCCGGCTCGATCCGCGCGACGTGCGCCAGGACGACGATTACTACGAGCTGATCGGCGACGATACCGGTGTCTTCGGCTGCATGTCGCTGCTCGCCTGTCAGGATGTCTGTCCCAAGTCCCTGCCGTTGCAAACGCAAATCGCCTTTCTGCGCCGCAAGATGGCGGTGACGGGGGCCGGGCTGTAAAGGCCGGATTTGTTCAAGCCGGGAGATTGAGTCGATACGGGTATTGTTCTATTGGCCAGCCGCCATCCAAAACCGTCCGGTTGCCATAAATGTTGTCAAACGTTGCGGTAGATTTCTGCTCCCGATTCGATGAATTCGGCGGCTTTTTCTGCCATGCCTTTTGCCAGCGCCACGTTTTCGGTCATGCCCGAGGAGAGTGCGAATTCCCGTACTTCCTGCGTGATTTTCATCGCGCAGAAACGCGGCCCGCACATCGAGCAGAAATGCGCCGTCCTCGCGGCTTCGCGTGGCAGGGTTTCGTCGTGGAATTCCCGCGCTTTGTCGGGGTCTAGGCCCAGGTTGAACTGATCTTCCCAGCGGAATTCGTAGCGCGCCTTGGAAAGCGCGTTGTCGCGGATTTGCGCGCCGGGGTGGCCTTTGGCGAGGTCGGCGGCGTGCGCGGCAAGTTTGTAGGCGACGATGCCCGCCTTCACATCGTTTTTGTCCGGCAGCCCCAGGTGCTCTTTCGGTGTCACGTAACAGAGCATCGCCGTGCCGTACCAGCCGATCTGGGCCGCGCCAATGGCGCTGGCGATGTGGTCGTAGCCGGGCGAAATGTCGGTAACGAGCGGCCCCAGGGTGTAGAACGGCGCTTCGTGGCAGAGGGCCAGTTGTTCGGTCATGTTTTCGCGGATTTTCTGCATCGGCACGTGACCGGGGCCTTCGATCATGGTCTGCACGTCGTGCCGCCAGGCGATGTCGGTCAGTTCGCCCAGGGTTTTCAGTTCCGCCATCTGCGCTTCGTCGTTGGCGTCGTAGATGGAGCCGGGCCGCAGGCCGTCGCCGAGGCTGAAGGCCACGTCGTAGGCTTGCAGGATGGCGCAGATGTCCGCGAAATGGGTGTAGAGGAAATTTTCTTCGTGGTGCGCAAGGCACCATTTCGCCATGATGGAGCCGCCCCGGCTCACGATGCCGGTCAGGCGGCCCGCCGTGAGGGGGATGTGGCGCAGCAGGACGCCTGCATGGAGGGTGAAATAATCGACGCCCTGTTCGGCCTGTTCGATCAGGGTGTCGCGGAAAATTTCCCAGCTGAGTTCTTCCGCCCGACCGTCCACTTTTTCCAGCGCCTGGTAGATGGGCACGGTGCCGATGGGCGCCGGGGAATTGCGTACGATCCATTCGCGGGTTTCGTGAATGTGTTTGCCGGTCGACAGATCCATGACCGTGTCGCCCCCCCAGCGGATCGCCCAGGTCATTTTGTCGACTTCTTCGGCAATGGAGGAGGACAGCGCGGAATTGCCGATGTTGGCATTGATTTTGGTGAGGAAGTTGCGCCCAATCGCCATCGGTTCGGATTCGGGATGGTTGATGTTCGCCGGCAGGATGGCGCGCCCGCGCGCGATTTCGTCGCGCACGAATTCCGGGGTGACTTCGGAGGGGATGTCCGCGCCAAAATGCGATCCCGGATGTTGGCGGGTCAGGATCGCGGCCAGTTTTTCGCCCGCCGGGCCGCTGGTTTTCAGGCTGTCGATGTAGGCCCGGCGGTTCAGGTTTTCACGGATCGCCACGAATTCCATTTCGGGGGTGATGATGCCCTGGCGGGCGTAGTGCATCTGGGTAACATTCGCTCCCGCCTTCGCCCGGCGCGGCTGGCGGGCAAGGCCGGGAAAGCGCAGGGCGGCGAGCGCCGGATCGGCGGCGCGCTGGCGGCCATAGGCGGAAGTCGGCGCGGCAAGGGGAACGGTGTCGCCGCGCTCCTCGATCCAGCCCGCGCGCAGGGCGGGCAGGCCGTGACGGATGTCGATTGCCGCCTGTGGGTCGGTGTAGGGGCCAGAACAGTCGTAGACGAAGACGGGCGGGTTTTTTTCGCTGCCGGCGGCAGTCGGCGTGTCGGACTGGGAGATTTCCCGCATCGGCACTTTCAGGCCGGGGCGGGAACCCTGGACGAAAATTTTGCGCGAACGGGGCAGGGGAGCGATGGCGGCATGGTCGACGCGAGCGCCGGCGGCTGCGAATTCTTCAGGTTTGTTCATGTCGTGGTTGAGGATCGGTTGCGCCAGAGCGCGTGGAAGTGATGCACCGGGCCGTGCCCGTGTCCGATGTCGAGCGAGTCGGCGGCGGCGATGGCGTGCAGCAGGTAGGCGCGCGCATCGCGCACCGCAGCTTCGACCGGGTTTGGCTGTCCGGCGTTTTTTGGCAGCAGGGCGGCGATCGCCGACGACAGGGTGCAGCCGGTGCCGTGGGTGTTCTGCGTGTCGATGCGCCGACTGAAGAGTTCGATCATGCGGTCGCCGTTGAAAAGCAGGTCGACCAGCTCGTCGCCGGGCAGGTGGCCGCCCTTCAGGAGCACCCAGCGCTCCGAGTTGTGCGGCAGCAGGTCGCGCAGCCGCCTGGCGACGCTGTACATTTCCCGCACCGAATTCGCCATGCGCTCGCCGAGGAGTTCGCCGGCTTCGGGCAGGTTGGGGGTGACGATCAACGCCAGCGGGAACAGGACTTCGCGCATGATGCCGACCGCGGCGCGGTTGAGCAGGATGTCGCCGCTCTTGGCGATCATCACCGGATCAAGGACGACGTTCGCCGCCTGCCAGTGCGCGAGGCGTTCGGCCACTGCGGCGGCGATGGCGGCGCTGCCCAGCATGCCGATCTTGGCTGCGTGGATGGCGACGTCGTCGAGCAGGGTGTCGATCTGCTGACGCAGGAAGTCGGTCGGCGGAACGTGTGTGTTGGTCGTGCCCTGGGTGTTCTGGGCGGTGAGCGCCGCGACGATGCCGCAGCCGTATGCGCCCAGAGCGGAAAACGTCTTGAGATCGGCGAACATGCCCGCACCGCCGGACGGGTCGATGCCGGCAATGGAGACGATATTGGGCGGGGAGGCCGTGCTGCAACGGGAAAAGGGCATGGTCGCGTTTCTCTGCGCCGGTATGGCCCGGTCGGGTCTGGGGGTTTGTTTGTCTCAACCCGCGCCTTTCGGCAGGGGTGTCCCCCAACGGCGTGCCGACGATACTGGAAGCCGTCCGGGCTGGCAAGTAAAGGATTTCCCTTTGGCATGAAGCGCCGCGTGCGATGTGGCGAAATGATTCATATATTGATGTTGCGGTGTGGCAAAATTTCATCGCTGTCACGCGATATGAAACGATAGAGATTTTGGCGAGAGGTGTCGTGGCCATGAGCAGATTGTTTTCAATCGTGCATTGGGGTTTGCGGTTGGCGGCGCCCGCGTTGGCTGCTGCGGTGCTTGCCGGATGTGTGTCCTACCCGCCTGCGCCGGTTTCGGTATCGGATTCGGTGTACAACTACGTGATCGGCTCCGGCGATACCGTCAATGTCTTCGTATGGCGCAATCCGGAATTGACCCTTTCCGTGCCAGTGCGTCCAGACGGCAGGATCACTACGCCGCTGGTCGAGGATCTGCCGGCTCAGGGCAAGGATGCGAGCACGCTGGCGCGCGACATCGAAAAGGAACTGTCCCGTTTTATCCGCGATCCCGTCGTGACCGTGATCGTGACCCAATTCGCCGGGTCTTACAGCGAGCAGATTCGCGTCGTCGGTGAAGCGGTCCGGCCCCAGGCGCTGCCGTACAAGCAGAGGATGACCCTGCTCGACGTGATGATCGAAGTCGGCGGCATCACCGGGTTTGCCAATGGCAACGGGGCGACCATCCTGCGCACCAGAGAGGGCAACAAGCAGTACAGTGTGCGCCTCGGCGACCTGATAAGGAGAGGTGACGTGTCGGCCAATGTCGAAATGCGGCCAGGCGATGTGCTCATCATTCCGCAAAGCTGGTTCTGAGCCGGGTTTGGGTTTGGCGATGCAGTTTCTGATCCTGCTGGCGCGAACCGGTCTCGCGGGCTACGGCAGTTTCGTTGGCGCCGGGCGCATCGGTGCCGATTTGGCCCCGCTCGTGTTCATCCGCCATCTCACGCCCCGCGCTTCGTTCGATGCGATGCGGACAGCGCGGCCCGGCGTAGCCCTGCCTGGAAACGATCGCAACATCCTGCAATGAGCGGCCACCCGGAATCCCTCCCCGCGCCGATCGTTTGCGTCGTCGGCACACGTCCCAACACCATGAAAGTCGCGCCGATCCTGCGCGCCTTTGCCGCGCACCGCCCCAGCTTGCGCACGCTGCTGGTGCACACCGGGCAACACTACGACGCTGCGATGAAAGAGCGCCTGTTCGCCGATCTCGCCCTGCCCGCGCCGGATGTGGATCTCGCCGTCGGCGCCGGTTCGCACGCGGTGCAGACCGCCGAAATCATGTGCCGCTTCGACGCCACTCTCGACGAGCATCACGCGCGTGCGGTGCTCGTCGTGGGCGACGTCAACTCCACCCTGGCCTGCGCCCTGGTGGCGGCCAAGCGCCGCATTCCGGTCATCCACGTCGAAGCCGGCCTGCGCAGCCACGACCGCAGCATGCCGGAAGAAATCAATCGCGCCCTCACCGACCGGCTCGCCGACGTGCTCTACACCTCCGAGCGCGGCGCGGCGGACAATCTCCGGCGCGAAGGCATCGACCCCGAGCGCATCGAATTCGTCG
>JAITQD010000084.1 GCA_031289095.1 Azoarcus sp. | reverse complement strand
AACGTATCGACGGCACTGTTCGGCACGACACGGTCGTAGACGTTCATTACGAACAGCGGCATCGCCACCGCGAACAGGTTGATTATCAGGGCGGACAGCAGCACGTCGTTATAGATATGCCGGTTGGCAGAGATGACGCTCCAGAACCAGTGTCCGCTTCGCAGCCGCGAGCCTTGCGGCGCGCGCGCATCGAACTGGAACGCCGGGCGCACGTAGATGGCGTGCCCGCTGTAGTGTTTTTCCAGGTCTTCGCGCGTCAACGTCACCGCGGCTTCGCTCAGTTCGGGGAAGACCACTTTCCAGCGGTTGCGGCGTGAACTCATCTGCGTGACCACGCAGGCGTTGCCGTCGGCGAGCAGCAGCACGACCGGCAGCAGCGCCTGGTTGAGGCCGTCGAGCGTGGTGGCGACAATATTGCTGCGCATGCCGGCGCGGCGCGCGGCGCGCTCGAAAAGCCCCGGGGTCAAGCGCCCATCCTTGAGCGGCAGGCCGGCAACAATCGCATCGCGCGTCTGGTTGCCGCCAAAGGCGCGCACCAGCATCAGCAGACTGTTGAGCAGGGCGTCAACAGGCGGATGGTCTGCGGAGTGTTGTTGCGGAACGGATTGACTGACTGCTTCGGTCACGGAGTATCCCGTAAATCAGATTACATACATATTATCGGGACACCTCCCCCGGTACAGTGAAGGGCCACACGAGCGCCGCGTGAATTGTACATGTACACGTCCGGCCCACAGTGCTGCATACTTACGGGTGGCGACTTCATTCACAAAATTACAAGCGCAAGTTATCGCCGGGGGGCTTCCATGAACACCGTGCAACGCAGGCGCTATTCGCGCATCCGCTTTCGCGGCACCGCCGCTTTCCAGGCTGGCAACGGTCAATGGCCGTGCGAAATCCTCGACCTGTCCCTGCGCGGCGCGTTGATCGCCGTCGATCTTCCCGGCATCGCCATCGACACGCCCTGTCTGCTCGAACTGCGCCTCGGCGACGAAATCTGCGTACGCATGGAAGGGCGCGTCGCTCACCGCTACGGCAAGCAGGTCGGCATCGTCTGCGAAGAAACCGACCTCGACAGCGCCAGTCACCTGCGTCGGCTGCTTTCCCTCAACCTCGGAGACGCATCCCTGCTGGAGCGCGAATTTTCGGCGCTGCTCGCGGCGCATGCGTGAAACACGGTCACGAACACCGTCATTGCACACACCGTCCGCAAACGATACATTGCCACGTTTCACCGTCCCCTGAGGCCGTCGGCCTGACCTCGCGCCAGCGCGGCTCTGTACGTCCGGCATGAACACCATTCCGCCACGCCTTGACGCCACCTCCAATGCCGCTGCCGCATCGGCCCCGCCGCCGACCCTGCTCGGCAGCAGCCTTGGCGCGCGCCTGTCCATTGCCATAGCGGCAAGCGCCCTATTGTGGCTCGTCATCGCCTGGGCGCTCACCTGAAAGCCGGCCCCGTGTCCGCTCCCCCCGCCATCCGTTTCGAGAACCTGACCCTCGGCTACGAGCGTCACCCCGCCGTTCACCACCTGGAGGCGGAAATTCCCGCCGGGGCGCTGGTTGCCGTGGTCGGCCCCAACGGCGCGGGCAAATCCACCCTGCTGAAAGGCATTGCCGGCGAACTGCGGCCACTCGACGGCCACGTCCGTCTGCGGGAGCATGGCCGCGCCCGGCTCGCCTACATGCCACAGCGCAGCGAACTGGAGGGCGATTTTCCGGTATCGGTGTTCGATATGACGGCAATGGGATTGTGGCGCGAAATCGGGGCTTTCCGGAGTCTCGACCGTGCCCGACGACAGCGCGTGTCCGACGCGCTCGGCGCAGTAGGAATGGCCGGCTTCGAGATGCGATCCATCGGTTCGCTCTCCGGCGGACAATTACAGCGCGCGCGTTTCGCACGCCTGATCCTCCAGGACGAACCCGTCATCCTCCTCGATGAGCCTTTCGCCGCCATCGACGCACGTACGGTCGACGACCTCGTGCGCCTGATCCTGCACTGGCACACGGAAGGGCGCACCATCCTCACCGTGATGCACGACTTCGGGCAGGTGCGCCGCCACTTCCCCACCTGCCTGCTGCTCGCACGCGAGCTGGTGGCCTTCGGCCCCACCGCCGAAGTGATGACCGAAGCGCTGCTCGCCCGCGCCCAACGCCTGTCCGAAGCCTTCGATGAACACGCCAGCGAATGCCCGCTACCGGAGACCGTGTGAGCCTGTACGAATTCATCGTCGCGCCGTTCATTGATTTCGGCTTCATGCGCCGGGGGCTGGCGGGCACGCTGGCGCTGGCGCTGGGCGCGACGCCCGTGGGCGTATTCCTGCTATTGCGGCGGATGAGCCTGATGGGCGACGCCATGAGCCACGCCATCCTTCCCGGCGCGGCGCTCGGCTACCTCGTCTGCGGCCTGTCGCTGGGCGCGATGACTGCGGGCGGCATCGCCGCCGGATTGGCGGTCGTCTTCGCCGCCGGGCTGGTGGCGCGCACCTCCAACCTCAAGGAAGACGCAAGCCTCGCCGCCTTTTACCTGCTCTCGCTCGCCGCCGGCGTCATGATCGTGTCGCTCTCCGGGCGCAACCTCGACCTGCTGCGCGTCCTGTTCGGCTCCGTGCTCGCGCTCGACGACGCCTCCCTGCTCCTGATCGCCACCATCGCCAGCCTCTCGCTTTTCGGCCTCGCCCTGCTGTTCCGTCCACTGGTGCTGGAGTGCTTCGACCCCGCCTTCCTGCGCGCGGTCAGCCGCATGTCGCCGTTGGCGCATTACGGCTTTCTGTTGCTGGTGGTGCTCAACCTGGTGAGCGGCTTCCACGCCCTCGGCACGCTGATGGCCGTCGGCATCATGATCCTGCCCGCAGCCTCGGCGCGACTGTGGACACGCGGACTGCCGGCCATGCTGGCGCTCGCCTCGGGAATGGCCTTCCTCGGCGGCGCGGCAGGGCTGCTCCTGTCCTTCCACGCAGACGTGCCGGCAGGGCCGGCGATCATCCTCGTTTGTGGAATCATCTATTTCATCTCCCTCGCCGCCGCACCGGGAGGACTCCTCGCGCCGCGCCTGCCCGTGCATCGGCACCTGTCATCGTGAAACCGGCATGGAACAACAATTTGCCCGATGACGCACTTCGGTTTACGTTTGGGCATCTCAATCGTGGCATCCCTCCGTCAGACCCGCACAGTCCTCGCCCGCCACCATGAATTTCCGGCTCCCACCCCTGCCGTTGCGCACCCTGCAAGCGTTTTTCTTCCTGTTGCTCGGAACGCTTTTCGCCTCCACCCAGGCTTGCGCCGAAATCGAAGTCGTCGCCAGCTTCAGCATCCTCGGCGACCTGGCGCGCGAAGTCGGCGGCGAACGGGTCACAGTCGCCGCCCTCGTCGGCCCCGACCAGGACGCCCACGTCTACGAACCGCGCCCATCCGATGCCCGCCGCGCCGGACGCGCCCGGCTGATCGTGACAAACGGCCTCGGCTACGACGACTGGCTACCCCGGCTCGCGCGCTCGGCAGGCTACACAGGCACGTTCGCCATCGCCAGCGCAGGCATACGTCCCCTGTCCATGGACAAATCCGACGCCCATCACGAACACACCGGCCACGACGAGCGCATCGACCCCCATGCCTGGCAGGACGTGCGCAACGTCCAGACCTACGTCGATAACATCGCCGCAGCCCTTATCGCCGCCGACCCCGGCGGCGCGGACACCTACCGCAGCAACGCCGCACGCTACCGCGACGAGCTTGCCAGACTCGACGCCGAAATCCGCGCCGCCATCGCCCGCCTGCCTCCCGCTCGCCGGCAAGTCGTCAGTTCGCACGACGCCTTCACCTATTTCGCCCGCGCCTACGGCCTGCGTTTTCTCGCTCCGGCGGGCGTGGCCGGAAACGCCGAACCCGGCGCGCGCGCCCTCGCCCGCCTCATCGCCCAATTGCGGCGCGAAAAAGCGCCTGTCTTCCTCGAAAACATCAATGACCCCCGCCTCATGGAACGCATCCGCAACGAAAGCGGCGTCGCCGCAGGCGGCACGCTCTACTCCGACGCGCTCTCGATCGCCAGCGGCCCCGCGCCGACTTACCTCGCCATGATGCGGCACAACCTCGCCACCCTCATGACCGCGCTCGAAGCCCCCTGAAGACGCGGAGAATCAGCCCGCGTTCAGTCCCCGATCCGTCAACGACAGCTGTTTGTGATAACGCGGCTTCAGCCGGTAGAGCTGCGCCGGACGATGCGCGCCGCCTGTCGCCAGCGCTCCCCTGACGGGTTCGAGAATATCGAACGCTTCGATCTTGCGGCGAAAGCTCACCTTGTTGATCGGCTCACCCAGCAGCGTTTCATAGACAGCCTGGAGCTGGGGCAAGGTGAACGTTTCGCCGCAAAGGTAAACGGGCAGCGAGGAATAACTGCTCTTGTTTTTCACGCGCTCCACGGCGGCGGCGATAATCCGCGCATGGTCGAAGGGCAGCCCGCGCACGGCATCGACGGGATACAGGCTCACTTGCGTGCGCCCCGCGTTCCCGATAACCCCGTGCGGCACCAGCGCGTAGTAGCAGACCGACAACGACCAGCCGCGCGGGTCGCGCCCCCGTCCCGAAAAAGTCGCCAATTGTTCGAGATAAGGACTGACAATGCCGGTCTTGTCACGCAACACCCGTTCGGCAGCGGCCTCGGCATCGGCATCCTCCCCCGGATGGATGTAGCCGCCGGGCAACGCCAGCACGCCCGCGTAGGGTTCGTGCTCGCGTTCGAGCAGAACGACCTGCAACCCGCCATCTTTCAGGGTGAGCAGGATCACATCCACGGTGGAAATGATGTCGGGCATGACCAAACCTCGCAGTCGAACGACAACGTTATGATAACAACTGTATGAACTTTCCGAAAATTTTAACAGTACGCCGAGAAACACGATACAAACCGGCAATAAACGTAACAGAGAAAACAACACAAGTTAGTTGCAAAAATAAACAAACAGGCTCAGAATGGCCCCACTGTTGTATCGCGCTCACTTTCCGGGAGTCTCGCCATGACCCGCAAAACCGTGCATCTCCTCATCATCGACCCGCAAAACGACTTCTGCGACCTTCCCGAAGCCGAATGCAGCGGTAACGTTCCCACCCTGCCCGTCCCAGGTGCGCACGCCGACATGCTGCGGCTGGCGGCGCTCATCGACCAGGGCGGCAAAGGCATCGCCGCCATCACGGTCACGCTCGACTCACACTACCGGCTCGACATCGCGCACCCCGGCTTCTGGCAACGCGCCGATGGCGGCGCGCTCGCCCCTTTCACGCAAATCCACGCGAACGACGTCAAGGCTGGCGCATTCCGGCCCCGCGCGGCGAACATGCTGCTGCGCGTCATCACCTACCTGGACGCCCTGGAAGCCGCTGGACGCCATATCCACATGGTCTGGCCGGTACATTGCGAACTCGGCGCATGGGGACACAACGCACACGAAGCAGTGCGCCGCGCATACAACCGCTGGGAAGACGCAACCAGCAGCAACGCGGAAAAAATCCTCAAGGGACTCTACCCCCTGACGGAACACTACAGCGCCATCCGCGCCGAAGTCCCCGATCCCGCATCGCCCGACACGCTCACCCACAACGCCCTGCTCGACCGCCTCGCCAACGCCGATGAAATTCTGGTCGCGGGCGAAGCGTCCAGTCACTGCGTCAAGGCGACCGTCGAGGACGTCGCCACATACCGCCCGGACACCGCGAAACGCATCGTATTGCTTGCCGACTGCATGAGTCCGGTCACAGGGTTCGCGGACGCGCAAAAGGAATTTTTCGACGACATTCGCCAGCGCGGTGCGCGTATCGCCACCTGCGCGGAAATCCTGCCGGAATTGATGAACAACGCGCCCTGAACACACCATCCAGGAAAAGGACTCGCCATGGAAAACTCGCCCATCGTACAAAGCCTGCTCGAAACCGACCTCTACAAATTCACCATGTGGCAGGCGCTCCTGCACAGCCACCCTGGCATCCAGGCCGAATACGCCTTCGTCTGCCGCAACGCGCCCGCGTTTCCGCTCGCCGACCTGAAAGTGCAAGTCGAAGCAGAACTCGACCGGCTCTGCGCCCTGACCTTCACGCTCGAAGAACTCGATTACCTGCGCAGCTTGCGTTTCATCAAGAGCGATTTCGTCGATTTTCTTTCCGTCTTCCGTTTCCAGCGCCGTTTCATCACGGTGAAGACCGAGGGCGAAACGCTGCAAATCACGGCGAAAGGCCCCATCGTGCACGTCATGGGGTTCGAGATTTTCGTGCTCTACATCGTCAACGAACTCTATTTCCGCTGTCTCGGCGACACGGAAGCCACGCTTGCCGAAGCCCGCCGCCGTCTGCACGCGAAAATCGCCCTCATCGTCGAAGCCGAAACCGAAGACCTGCGCGGCCCGGGCCCCTTCTCCGGCTTCATCTTCAGCGATTTCGGCGTGCGCCGCCGCTATTCCGGCCCCTGGCACGAAGAAGTGCTGCGCACCCTGGCCGAGAAGCTGCCGCACCACTTCACCGGCACCTCCGATGTCTACCTCGCCAAAAAAACCGGCATCACCCCCATCGGCACCATGGCGCACGAATACCTGCAAGCCTACCAGGCCGTCGGCGTGCGGCTACGCGACTTCCAAAAAGCGGCGCTCGAAGGCTGGGTGCAGGAATACCGGGGCGACCTGGGTATCGCGCTCACCGACGTCGTGGGCATGGACGCCTTCCTGCGCGATTTCGACCTCTACTTCGCCAAACTGTTCGACGGCCTGCGCCACGACTCCGGCGACCCGGTGCAATGGGGCGAAAAAGCCATCGCCCACTACCGCGAACTGCGCATCGACCCGCTCACCAAACAACTCATCTTCTCGGACGGCCTCGACATCCCACGCGCCATCGCACTCCACCGCCACTTCAAGGGCCGCATCCGCACCGCCTACGGCATCGGCACCAACCTCACCAACGACACCCCAAAAAAAGCGCTCAACATCGTGATGAAACTCGTCGCCTGCAACGGCCAGCCGGTCGCCAAACTCTCGGACTCCCCAGGAAAAACGCTGTGCGACGACGAAACGTTTCTGGGGTATCTGCGGCAAGTGTTTCAGCATCCGGAAGTGAAGTGACAACCCGCCGCTCCGAAAGCGCTGGTTCCAAACCGCCCGCGAGATGCGGGTGTAAGCAAAAGATCAAGAGGCCCACATGCTCTCCCTCTCCCTCGCCCAACTCAACCTCACAATCGGCGACATGCCCGGCAACATCGCCCTGATGACCGCCGCCGCCCGGCAAGCAGTCGCAGCGGGCGCGCAAATCGTCGTCTTCCCGGAACTCTCGCTCACCGGCTACCCGCCCGACGACCTGCTCGACGAGCCGGACTTCCTCGCTCGTGTCGACATCGCGCTGGCCGGTCTCTGCGACGCCAGCCGTGTCACGCCCGGCCTGTACTGGGTCGCGGGCGCGCCCACCCGGCGGCAAGGGCCGGGCAAAGCACTGGAAAACAGCCTGCTCGTGCTCAAAAACGGGAAAATCGTCCTCTCCTACGCCAAACAACTCCTGCCGACCTACAACGTCTTCGACGAGCGGCGCTACTTCGAGCCGGGGCCGGATGTGGCGCGGACACTGGAAATCGACGGCGCAAAAATCGGCTTCCTCGTCTGTGAGGACGCCTGGAACGACGCGGGCGTCGATTACCCCATCAACCCCCTCGCCCGCCTCGCGGCGGAAAAACCCGATCTCGTCGTCACCATCAACGCCAGCCCGTCCAACATCGGCAAGCGCGAAGAACGCCACGCTCTGCTCGCAGCCGCGAGCCGCCGCCACGGGTTGCCGATGATCTATGTGAACCAGATCGGCGGCCACGACCAACTGGTGTTCGACGGCGCGTCCTTTGCGGTCACGCCCCGGCGCGGCGTCGTCTTCGAGGCGGCGCGCTTCGAGGAAGAAGTCGCCACCCTGCGCCTTGCGAACAGCGAATTCTCCGATGCGGACGGCAAAACGCTCGCACCCGTCCCTGCCACCGGGCTGTCCGTCATGGCCTTCTATCGCCGCCAGATCGTACTCGGCCTCACCGACTACGCCCGCCGCTGCGGCTTCAGCAAAGCGCTGGTCGGTTCCTCGGGTGGCATCGACAGCGCGCTCACGCTGGCGCTCGCCGCCGAAGCCCTCGGGCCGGAAAACGTCATCGCCATCACGCTTCCCTCCCGCTTTTCCAGCGCGGGCAGCGTCGACGACTCCGTAGCCCTCTGCAACAAGCTCGGCATCCGGCTTTTCGAGCACCCGATCCGTGACATCATCGCCGACTACGAAAAAGGCTTCCACGCCGCCTTCGGCGAACCGCTGGCAGGGCTGCCGCTCGAAAACCTGCAAGCCCGCACACGCGGCACCATCCTCATGGAATACTCCAACCAGTACGGCGCGCTACTGCTCACCACCGGCAACAAAAGCGAGATTTCCGTCGGCTACTGCACGCTCTACGGCGACACCAACGGCGGCCTGGGGCTGATCGGCGACCTCTATAAAACGGAAGTCTTCGCCCTCTCCCGCCACCTCAACGAAGCCGCCGGGCGCGAACTCATTCCCGCCGCCATCATCGACAAACCGCCTTCCGCCGAACTCGCGCCCGACCAGAAAGACACCGACAGCCTGCCGCCCTACCCGGTGCTGGACACGATTCTGAAAATCCTGATCGAAGGCAAACGCCTGTCCGCCGAGGAACGCGAAGCCGTCAAGGCCGACTACGCGCGTCTGGCCGAGACGGAAAACGGCGCGGCGCTGATCGCGCGGGTGCGGCGGATGATCTGGAAAAACGAATACAAGCGCCGTCAGGCTCCGCCCATCCTGCGCCTGCGGCCCCGGGCGTTCGGCAGTGGACGAAAGATGCCGATCGCGGCGAAGTACGAGTAATGGAAGTCATGTGCAATTCCCTCACAGTCCGCCTGCCAGCCGCTCCCCCAGCCCGCTGAACCTTTCGGTGCGCACCGCGCAGGCGGCGGTCAACACCGCCGCGCTCCCCGCGATCGTCACACGCTGCGAGGCGCGGGTGACGGCGGTGTAGAGCAGTTCGCGGCTCAGCACCTTCGAGGCGCGGGCGGGCAGCAACAGCAGAACTTCGGCGAATTCCGAGCCTTGACTCTTATGAACGGTCAGAGCGAAGGCGGTGTCGTGTTCCGGCAGCCTTTGCGGCGACAGGGGGCGAAAGTCGCCGTCGGCGGCGGGGAAATACACCCGCGTCTCACCGTCAGCGGCGGGCAGACACAGGCCAACATCGCCGTTGAAAAGCCGCGTGACGGAATCGTTCCTCAGCACGATGACCGGCCTGCCGGCCCAGAACGGCCCGGCGGCGAGGTCGACGCCGAGCATGGCGCGCGCGTGGGCGGCGAGGTGAGCATTGATCGCCGCCAACCCGCACGAACCGTCGTGAACCGCCACCAGTACCCGAAAACGTTCAAAGGCGGCGAACACCCGGGCCGCGCGCGCCGAGGGCGGTTCGCTCACGGGCGTTTCCCGTAGCGCGGCAAAGTAGTCGGCATAACCGTGCTCCATCGCCGCCAGCACAGCGGCGGAGGGGCCTGCCACATCCGGCTCGACATCGTCGTGCCCGATCCAGCGCACGGCGGCATCGGCGGAGGACTTCAGCCAGGCGAGCGCCGCCGCGCCCTCGCCAGCGTTGATGTCGCGCGCAAGGCGTCCGATGCCGGAATCGACGCGGAAACGATGGCTTTCGTTGAACCAGACCACGCTATCGGCGAGTACCGCAGCGCGCACATCGCCCGATCCGCGCGTCAACACGTCTGCCGGTACATCGGTGAGCGCCGCCAGACGCGCCGCTTGCGCCGCGCCGAAACGCCAGCCAGCGGACAGTTCGGCGAACACCGACCCTGCTTCTACGGCGGCAAGCTGGTCTTTGTCGCCGAGCAGCACAAGGCGGGCGTGCGCGGGTAAGGCGTCGAGCAGGGCGGCGGCGAGGGCGAGATCAAGCATCGAGGCTTCGTCGACCACGAGCAGGTCGAGGGCGAGCGGATTCATGGCGTGGCGGTGGAAGCGCCCCGGCGTCGATGCAGCGCCAAGCAGGCGGTGAATGGTGTGGGATTCTGTCGGCAGCCGGGCGCGCGCCGCTTCCGGCAGGTCGCGGGCGCGCGCCGCCAGCGCTTCGCGCATCCGCGCCGCCGCTTTGCCGGTGGGGGCGGCGAGCGCGATGCGCAGCCCCGGTTCGAGTTCGAGCAGGCAGGCGATGAGGGCGGCGACGGTGGTGGTTTTGCCGGTGCCGGGGCCGCCGCTGATGATGGTCAGTCGCCGGGTGAGCGCGAGCGCCGCCGCAACTTTCTGCCAGTCCGGGCCGGCGCCAGGGCGCGGCGGAAAACGGGCGTCGAGCGCGGCCCGCAGACGTTCCCGCCCGCCTGCGGGAGAAGCGTTGGGGGAGAAGGCGGAATCGTCATTGGCCGGTTCGGCGGCCAGCGCGGCCAGCGCGGCGGCGAGGCGGGTTTCGAGATCGAAGAAGTTGCGCAGGTACAGGCGTTCGCCGTCGATAACCATCGGCCAAGCAGCGGACAAGGAGCACTCGCTGGCTTCGACCGCTACGCCGCTGGCGAGCAGCGCGCGCCGCGCTTCTGCCATGTCCATTGCGGGCAGTTGCCGCAGGGGCAGACAGACGTGTCCGTCGCACGCGGACAGCGCCAGAGCGTGCGCCGCGCGCACCAGGAGCGCAATGTCGGCCTGTGCCGCGCCAAGGCGTTCCGCCCACACGCCGATCCGGGCGGCAAGACCGTCGGCGAGCGCGTTGCGCGCGGTTTGCGGCGAGCCGCGCCCGTCTGCGGGCAGGGCTGGGGGCAGGAATGCGTTCGTCGTCATCGCCGTCTCGCGCCGGGTTCGGCGTCGCCGCCCGCCAGCAGCGCATCAAGCGATGCGATGACTTCCGGCGCGGCGCGGTGGTGGAAGACGCCAGCGGGCGCGTCTCCGATTCGCCAGCCGGGCCGCACGCCGCGCACGAACAGGTAGAGCACGCCGCCAAAGTGGCGTTGGTAGTCGTAGCCGGGAAGCGCGCCGCCAAGATGGCGATGCAGGGCGACGGTGTAGAGCAGGTGCTGGAGGTGGTAGCCGTGCTGCGCCATCGCCGCCGCCAGCGCCGCCGGGGCGTAGGCCGCCGGGGTGTCGCCAAGATGATTGGATTTCCAGTCGAGTATCCAGTAGCGCCCGTCGTGCTCGAACACGAGGTCGATGTAGCCCTTGAGGTAGCCTGTGAGGTCGCGCGCCGTCAACTTCGGCATGTCGTAGGCGTGGGCGGCGAACCAGTCGCCAAGGGTCGTGACGACGAGGCGCGGCGCGGGCAGGTAGAACTCCAGCTCGGTCAGCCGCCGCGCCAGGGGTATTGTTTCCAGACGCAGGCCGTCGTCTTCGTCGGGGGCGAGCGGCGTGGCGAGCACGTCGGCGACGAGTTTGTCGAGCATACGCGCAAGGAGCGCGCCATCCCGGCCCGCCGCGATCGGGGCGTGCGCGGCGAGCGCCCGGGCGATGGCGGGGGCGCGGCTGGCGGCGCGGGTAAAGTCGATGGCCTCAAACACGGCGTGGATGCAATCGCCTGCGGTCGCGCCGCGCGGGAAGTGCAAAACGTCGTCGTCGGCCAGCGGCGGCGCGTCTGCGTCCGCCACGACGCCGGGGAGTTCGATACGGGCGTCGTGGTCGCGGGCGGCGTCTTCATGGATCGCGCCCGACACCAGGGCGCTGAAGCTGCCCAGCCGCCAGCCGCCCGGCACTATGGGTGCGCGCGGCGCGGTGAACGCCGGTTGTCTGGCCGCCAGCGCCAGGAAGTCGCCTTCGCCCGAAGGCAGGTCGCCCAGCGAGATCGCCACACCGCTCGCAGCGGCAAGCCGCCGCCAGTGCGCATCAACCTCGGCGGGGAAATAGTCCCTTTCCCGCCAGGCCGCGACTGTGACGCCCGCGCCGGCCACCAGCCAGTTGAGCAGACTATGACCGCTTTCCCGGTAGTTTTCGCCTTTTTCGCCTTTGGCGTAACAGCCAACGACGAGGTAGCAGCGATGCACGGCCCGGGTCAGCGCCACGTAGATGAGGCGCAGGGTTTCGGCGTCGCGCTCGCTCGCCAGCCGCGCCTTGATGCGGTCTGCGTCCGCCGGGGCGCGCCGCCAGTCCGACACTTGTCCGCCGTCGTCGTCGTGCCAGAGCCGCATCGGCCCGCCGGGGCCGCTCATGGCGTAGCCGTCGAACAGGAACGGGCAGAACACGATGCAGTATTGCAGGCCCTTGGCGCTGTAGATGGTGACGATCCGCACCAGATTGCGGTCGGATTCCAGCCGCAACAGGACGTCATCGCCCCCGCCGCCTTCGGCGCGACGACGGGCGAACGTGCCGAGCAGAACGGCAGGCGAGGCGCGCCCGGCTTCCCGTTGCAGCAGTTCGGCGAGGTGCAGCAGGTTGGTCAGCCGCCGTTCGCCGTCGTCGCGCGCGAGCAGGCGCGCAGCGACGGCGTCGTCGCCCATCCAGCGCCATAACATGAAGGCAAAGCCGTGTCGCGCCCAGTCTTCGCGCCATCCGGCGAAGCGACCGAACTCTTCGACGAGTCCGTTATCGTCGTTCGCCAGTTGCGCCAGCGCGGCGGCGTCCCATCCCATCAATGCGGTCGCCAATGCGGTCTTGATCAGATGCTCGCGCGCCGGATCGGCAATCGCCCGCAAGACCCTCTCCAGTTCTTCGGCTTCGTCCGAGCTAAAAACACTGCTTTGCGATAGTTCGACGCTGCCTACGCCCTTGCGCGCCAGGGCCGCTTTCATGATTGCGCCTTCGCGGTGGGTGCGCACCAGCACCGCCACGTCATCCGGGACGAGCGCCCGTTCGCCGATGCGCAGTTCGCCCCGCCCGCCCGCCGCGAGCAGGCGGGCGATTTCGGCGGCGCTCGCCGCTGCTGCGCGCTCGATTGCTTGTTCCCGGTTCAGGCGCTCGCCACCCGCGCCTTCTTCGCCACCGCGTTCGCCGCGCGGAATGCGCCACAGACGCAGGGCGGCATCGCCCTCCGAAGCCGTCCGGTCATCCAGGCGCTGCGCCGGTTCGCGGGCCAGCACGGGCCGAAAGGCGAGGCCCGCCGCCATGAACGCTTCGTCGTTGCCGCCGAACAGGGCATTGCAGGCCACGACCAGCGCCGGGGCCGAGCGGCGGTTGACGTTCAGTGTGTAATGCGCGTCGGCCAGCGCGCGTGCGCCGAGATAGGAGTAGATGTCCGCACCGCGAAAGCTGTAGATTGCCTGCTTGGGGTCGCCGACGAGAAACAGGCTGCCATGGCGGTTGTCGCTGGCGTAGATGCGCCGGAATATTTCCAGTTGCAGCGGGTCGGTGTCCTGGAATTCGTCGATCAGGGCGACGGGGTAGCGCGCATGCAGGGCGGCGGCGAGCCACGGTTGCCGACCGGAGACGAGGGCGTCGTGCGCGTTCCACAGGATGTCGTCGAACGCAAGGCGGCGCTCGGTCTGTTTGCGGCGGCGCAATTGGTCGCCGCCTTCTTCGATGAAACGGCGCAGCAGCCGCAGGCGAGCCGCAGCCAGGACGTCATCGAGGCGCTGGCGCGCATCCAGCAGTGCATGCGCAGCGGTGAAAAAGGGGTGTTTGGGCGGGCGATGTCCTTTGTTCGTTCTGTCCGCGAGCATCGTCGCGTCCAGGAGCGGGAGTTGGCTGCCCGGATCGGGGACGGCGCGCGCGTCGCCCGCCGACAGCCATGCCGCCCATTGCCGGAAGGCGGCGTCGAGTGTCGCGGGTTTGTAGCTGTTCTTGTGGAGGCCGTCGGCCTTGTCGAGCAAGCGCCGGAGGGTGTCGCCGCTGTTGCGCCAGTGGTGGCGGGCCTCGTCGTAAGCGGCATCGAGCGCCGCTGAGAGCGCTTCCAGGTCGCTATCGTCCGCTTCGTCCCACAGCGCCCGCGCCAGTGGACGCGCCTGGGCATCCTTGAGCCACTGCGCCCAGCGTTCGGGGCTGTCGCGGCAGGTCAGCAGGTGACCGGCCAGCGCCGCGCCGACAGAGGCGACTTCACGCCGCCAGAAGTCCTGCGTCACTTCAAGGCGCAGCTCGCCGTCATCTTCGCCCACTTCAAGCAAGTAAGGCAGGCCTGCGGCAAACGGCGCATCGGCCAGGGCGCGCTGGCAAAAACCGTGAATCGTAAAGATGGCGGCTTCGTCGAACGTCGCCAGCGCGCCTTCCAGGCGCTGACGCATTTCGTCCTCGTTCCTGCCCGCCAGACGTGACGCGGCGATCAGGGCGGGGACAAAAGGATCGTCGCCGGAATCAACACCGTCGAGCACGCGCAGGGCGGCGGCGATGCGTTCCCGGATGCGGGCGGACAATTCGGCGGTGGCGGCGCGGGTGAAGGTCACGACCAGCAGGCGGGCAACCGGCAGATCCCGTTCGAGCAACTGCCGCAGGTAGAGGCCGCAGATGTTCCAGGTTTTGCCGGTGCCCGCCGACGCTTCGATCAGCGCAATGCCGTCGAGCGGGCAGGCGAACACGTCAAGGACGACAGCCGACGTCATCGCGCTTGTTTGCCCGCCTCAGACCGCGCCAAGGCGGCCCATCGCCCCGCCCATGCGCACCGGCACGCCCGGCTCCCATTCCGGGACGAAGCGCACTTCCGGGTTATCGAACAGCGCCACCACGGTCGAACCGAGCATGAAGCGCCCCATCTCCGCGCCCTGCGCCAGTTCGATGCCCGCGTCAGCCTCGTACTTCCAGATGCTCGGGCGGCGATGGCGCGGCGGCGTCACCACGCCGTGCCAGACGGTCGCTATGCTGCCGACGATCACTGCGCCGACCAGCACGAGTGCGAACAGCCCCTCTGCCGATTCAAACACGCACACGACCCGCTCGTTGCGGGCAAAAAGCCCCGGCACCCGCCGCGCCATGAGCGGATTGACCGAGAACAGGCTGCCTGGCACATGGATCATGCGGATGAGCCGTCCGGCGCGCGGCATGTGGATACGGTGGTAGTCGCTCGGGCTCAGGTAGAGGGTGGCGAAGCTGCCATTGTCGAAACGCGCCGCCAGTTCAGCGTCGCCGCCAACGAGGGCGTGCGTGGAATAGCGGTGCCCTTTGGCCTGGAAAATCTGCCCGCCCATGATTGCGCCGAATTCGCTGACCGCGCCATCGACCGGACAGACGAGATCGGCCTTGGCGAGCGGACGCAGTTCCGGGCGCAGGGCGCGGGTAAAGAAGTCGTTGAAACTGGCGTAGGCGCGCAAACCGGGTTCGGCGGCCTCGCCCATGTCGACGCGATAGCGGCGCGCGAAGGCGGAAATGGCCGCCGCCGTGACCGCCCCGCCGCGCCAGGACGCAAATTTGCCCGCCACGTACGTGAGTGCCTGCTTGGGCATCAGGTATTGAAGCAAGACGGTCAGGGATTCGGACATGATGGATTCCGGCGACGGCACAGAGACTGATTATGCCCCAGCCCGCCGCGCAGCACGCCCCTGACCGCAAGGTCGTTTTCCCGGCGCAGGCTTCACAACGGGGGGAACGGTGCGTAGGATTCGCCGTTCCGACCCTTCCCGTTCAGACAGATCATGCGAATTCCCTGCTCGAATCGCGGCCTGCGTGACGCGTTCCTAGTGTTGCTGCTGACCGCAGCGGTGGCGACACCCGCACTTGCGGCGGACTGGCTGCTGGCCGCGCCGACGCCCAGAGTCGCGCCTGGGCAGGCATTCGAGGTCGTCGTGGTCGGCGAGCCGGGCGAAGCAGGTTGGCCACTCCGCTTGCCGGCGCTGATCGAATTGCCCGGCAATGGCCCGCGCATCGCGGTGACACTGACCGCATCGGGCGACCCCAGCCCGTCGCGGCAACGCTATTTCGGGCAATGGCCGCTCGAAATTCTGGGACTGGTCGCGCTGACGCTGCCCGACGCCGCCAAGGCCCGCCTGCTGGTCGAGGCCGCGCCCGCGCCCGACGGCCAGCCCGAAGACCTTGCGCCGTCACAGGTTGCGCAGGCGCCCGCCGATGTCGACCTTATCCCCGCCGACGAAAACGCCGTGGTCGAACCGACGGCGCTGAGTTTTCACGAGCCGATGTACATCGTGTATGGCGGCAAGCACCCGCGTTCGGCGCGCTATCAACTCAGTTTCCGCTACCGCCTGTTCGACGCGCACGGCGTAGTCAAGAACCTGCCGGTGATCCAGGGGCTGTATTTTGCGTTTACGCAGACCGCGATGTGGGATCTGGAGTCCGAATCAAAGCCGTTCCGCGACACCAGTTTCCGCCCGTCGCTGTTTTTCCAGTGGAAAGCCAGCAACCCGCCGCTCGGCGATTCCCTGGCGCTGGCCGCCGGTTACGAGCATGAATCCAACGGGCGCGACGGTGCTGATTCGCGCAGCATCGACACGTGGTTCGCGCGCGCCGACCTGCGATATCACCTGCCCGATGGCAAGACTTACATCGGCATCGAGCCCAAGGTCGTGCATTACATGGACAAGAGCGACAACCGCGACATCGCCCGTTATCGCGGTTACGGTCAGCTTGGGCTGCGCTTCGGGCGCGATTCCGCCCTGATGCTCACCGCAATCCTGCGTCGCGGCACCGCTGGCGTCGGCAGTACCCAGCTTGATCTTTCCTACCCGATACGGAAAAGCATTTTCTCGGGCGCCGGCACTTTCGTGTACTTGCAGTACTACAACGGCTACGGTCAGACCCTGCTCGAATACAACGAATCGCGCCACCCGCAATTTCGCATCGGGGTGGCGCTGGTGCGGTAAATCACCCCGCCAGTGCGGCTTGCCGCCGGCGGCGCGCTGTCAGCTTCCCGAGCTGATCGCGCTCCCCGTCACGCAGGGACTGCCGGACTACCTCGACTGGGTGGCGGCTTCGGTTACGATGACGGCTTCGCCCGCGCCGGACGCTTCCTGACCCATGCCGATCCGTTTTGTTTTTCTCCGTCTGCCGCTCGTCCTCGCCGCCTTCCTGTTGGCGCTGCTCGCCCTGCCGGCGCGCGCCGCCGATCCACTCGACCCGGAAAAAGCCTTCGCCATGCACGCCCGCGCCCTCGGGCCGGAGACCGTCGAGGTGGTCTTCGATGTCGCACGCGGTTATTACCTGTACGGCGAGCGTTTCCGCTTCGAGGCGTCGCCGTCCGGGGTCGCGCTTGGCGCAGCCCAACGCCCTCCCGGCGAACGCCATGCCGATCCGTTGTTCGGCGAGGTCGAAATCTATCGCGGCCAGTTGCGCATCTTGCTACCGGTCACAGCCCCGGCGGAAATCAAACGTTTCACCCTCACCGTGACCAGCCAGGGCTGTTGGGACGGCGGCGTGTGCTATCCGCCCACGCCGCAGCACGCAGACATCGACCTCACGGCAAGTCCGGGCGGCGACAAGACCGGTCTTGACCGCTTGTTTGATCTCACGCCCGCCGACGCCACGCACGGCGGCGACGAAAGTGGCCAAATCGCCGGACTGCTTTTTACCGCCCGCAATCCGCTGGTGCTGGCGAGCTTTTTCGGCCTCGGTCTCCTCCTGGCGTTTACGCCTTGCACCTTCCCGATGATCCCGATTCTGTCGGGCATCGTCGTCGGCGCGGGACGCCCGGTGTCGCGCGGGCGCGCACTGGCGCTGTCGCTCGCCTACGTGCTCGGCATGGCGCTCACCTACGCCGTGGCCGGGGTCGCCGCCGGACTCACCGGCACCCTGCTCGCCGCCGCGCTGCAAAACGTCTGGGTGCTGTCGGCGTTCGCGCTTCTTTTCGTGTTGCTGGCGCTGTCGATGTTCGGCTTTTTCCCGCTGCAACTGCCGGTGGCGCTGCAAAGCCGGCTCGCCAATACCGCCAACCAGGAAAAAGGCGGTCATCTCGGCGGCGTGGCGGTGATGGGCGTGTTGTCGGCCTTGATCGTCGGCCCCTGCGTGACCGCGCCGCTGGCGGGCGCCCTGCTCTACATCGCACAGACCGGCGACGCGGTGCTCGGCGGCTTCGCCCTGTTCGCGCTGGCGCTGGGCATGGGAACGCCGCTCATCGCCGTGGCCCTGGCGGCGCGCTCGGTGCTGCCCAGAGTCGGGCCGTGGATGGAAGGGGTGAAAAAAGCGGCAGGCGTGCTGCTGCTGGCGGTGGCGCTCTGGGTGGCGTCGCCGGTACTGCCTGGGCTGGCGGTGATGCTCGGCTGGGCGGCGTTGCTGTTGTTCTCGGGGGTGTTCCTTTCCGCGCTCGACCCCTTGCCCCACGAGGCCCATGGCTGGCAACGGTTCTGGAAGGCCACGGGAGTAGCGATCTTCGTCTGCGGTGCGGCCATGCTGGCCGGGGCCTTGGCCGGTTCGCGCGACCCGTTGCAGCCGCTCGCCGTTTTCCAGGCCCGCGCGCCACTGACCGCCCCCGCCTTCGAGCGCATCGCCTCAAACGCCGAACTCGATGCGCGGCTGGCCGCCGCCAGTCGCCCGGTCATGCTCGATTTTTATGCCGACTGGTGCGTGGCGTGCAAGGAAATGGCGCGCGACACGTTCAGCGATTCGGACGTGGCCGCGCGCATGGGGCGCATGTTACTGCTCCAGGTCGACGTCACCGCCTACGACGACGCACACAAGGCGTTGCTGCAACGTTTCGGCTTTGTCGGCCCGCCAGGAGTCGTCTTTTTCGATGCCGCCGGTCGTCAGCGCGATGACCTGCGCGTAACGGGGTTCATGCCGGCCACACGGTTCACGGCCTTGCTGGATCGCGCACTGTAGGCGCTTTCAGCCTACAATCGCCCTTTTCAATCATTCCCCTTTTCATTCCATGTTCTCCGGTATCGTGGCCGCGCTTGGCCGTATTGAACACACCGAACCCCTGGGCGACGGACTGCGGCTCACCGTCGATGCAGCCGGTCTCGACCTGGGCGACGTCGCCGTCGGCGACAGCATCGCCAATAGCGGTGTCTGCCTCACCGTCATCGAACGCGAAGGCCAGCGGGTGAAGTTCGACGTGTCGCGCGAAACGCTCACCTGCGCAGTCGGGCTGGATTGCGTCGGCACCGAGGTCAATCTCGAAAAGGCGCTCGCGCTCTCCGACCGCCTCGGCGGACACCTTGTCACCGGGCACGTGGATGGCATTGGCGAGGTCGTGAAGTTCGTACCGGTGGCGGAGAGTTTCGAGTTGATCGTGCGCGCACCGGCGGCCATCGCCGGTTACATCGCGCGCAAGGGGTCGATCACCGTCAATGGCGTGAGCCTGACGGTCAATCGTGTGGAGGGGCAGGATTTTTCGACCAACCTGATTCCGCACACAGTTGAAGTCACCAACCTCAAGCACTTGGCGGCAGGCAGCAGGGTCAACCTGGAAATCGACCTCATTGCCCGCTACGTCGAACGCATGATGGCGTGGCGCGACGGAGATGGCGCAGTCTCTTCCTGAACCTGCGCCTGACAACACGAATCCGCATGCCACGGTTGCTGCCCTGGCCCTCGGCCCTCGCAGCCACTGAAGGCAAAATCATCAACCCGGAGCCCGTTCCACGATGAGCGCACAAGTCCAAACCTTTCCTCTCCCGCTCGCTCCCCTGACGCCTGAGCGCGCAAAATCCGGCGCCCTGTCGCCGATCTCCGAGATCATCGCGGAAATCAAGGCTGGGCGCGTTGTCATCCTCGTCGACGAGGAAGACCGCGAGAACGAAGGCGATCTGCTGATGGCCGCCGAGTTCGTCACCCCGGAGGCGATCAACTTCATGGTCACGCACGGGCGCGGCCTTGTCTGCCTGACACTCACCTCAGAACGCTGCAAGCAGCTCGGGCTGGAACAGATGGTCAACGACAACCGTGCCCCGCACGGCACCGCGTTCACCGTCTCGATCGAGGCCGCCACCGGCGTCACCACCGGCATTTCCGCGCACGACCGCGCCCGCACGATACAGGTGGCCGTCGCCCGCCACGCCCGCCCGGAAGATGTCGTGATGCCCGGCCACATTTTTCCGCTCACCGCCAAGGCGGGCGGCGTGCTGATCCGCGCCGGACACACCGAGGCCGGCTGTGACCTGACCCAACTCGCCGGGCTGGAACCGGCGGCGGTGATCTGCGAAGTGCTCAAGGAAGACGGCACCATGGCGCGACTGCCCGACTTGGTCGAGTTCGCCCGCAAACACGGCCTCAAGATCGGCGCCATCCGCGACCTCATCGAATACCGCGCCGCCACCGAGCGTCTGGTGGAAAAAATCGCCGATAAGGAAATCAACACGCCTTACGGACGTTTCCGCCTCGCTGCGTTCCGGGACACGACCTCGGGCGACGTGCATTTCGCGGTCTACCATGGCGACATCCACCCCGAACATGAAACGTTTGTGCGCGTGCATGAGCCGGTTTCCTTCGTCGATTTTCTCGACTCCGCCGACGCCGGTCATGCCTTTTCGATCAGTCAGGCGCTCGCCGGACTGGCTGAGTCCGAAGCCGGCGTGGTCGTGCTCCTTTACCGCCCGCAGAGCGGTCAGGAACTGCTTGACCGCCTCACCGGCCAGGGGACGCCGCAGACGCGCTGGGATGCGCGCCTGTCCGGCGTCGGCGCGCAAATCCTGCGCAAACTCAACGTTGGCAAGATGCGCGTGCTGGCCAGCCCGCGCAAGATTCCCAACATGGGCGGCTTCGGCCTCGAAATCACAGGTTTTCTCGCGCAACTCGAACCGGACAAAGCTCCCCTTCCCGGCATCCATCCCCCCGGCTCCGGCAAATCCGCCTGAAGCCGCCTGTTTTTCCCGCAACGAGACACCATGCCCCCAAACGACATCGCTACTTACGACATCGACCTTAACGGACAGGGACTGCGCATTGGCGTGGTCATGAGCCGCTTCAACCCGAAAATAGGTGAAGGACTGCTGTCGGCCTGCCTCGACGAGCTGCGCGCCCTTGGCGTTTCACCCGAACGGATCCGCGTCGCCACCGTGCCCGGCGCGCTTGAAATTCCGCTGGTGCTGCAACGCCTCGCCCAAAGCGGCAAATTCGACGCCCTGGTGGCGCTGGGCGCGGTCGTGCGCGGCGAAACCTATCATTTTGAACTGGTTTCCAACGAAGCCGGTGCGGGTATCACCCGCGTCACCCTCGATCACGGCCTGCCAGTCGCCAATGGCGTGTTGACCACCAACAACGACGATCAGGCGCTCGTGCGGATGCGGGAAAAAGGCTGCGACTGCGCGCGCGCGGCGGTGGAAATGGCCAACCTGCAAAAGACGCTGCCATGAGCCGCGAAGGACGAGGGGAGATCGCGGCCCGGCGGCGCGCGCGCGAACTGGCGTTACAGAGTATCTATCAATGGCTGCTGCACAACGCGCCCACCGGCGAGGCTGGCGCGCAAGCGCCGCCCGCGCGCGAGTCCTTGCCCGAACAGCCGCCGCAGGCCCAATTGCACGCCATCCGGGAACTCCTTGGCAGCGCCACGCCGGAAGACCAGAAAGGAACAAAGGCACACACCCCGGTCGATGCCGATTTTTTCACCGCCCTGCTGCAAGGCGCGGTCGATGAGGCCGGGGAATTGCGCGCGCTTTTCGCTCCCCTGCTCACGCGCGCCGTCACGGAACTGTCGCCGGTCGAACATGCGCTGCTGCTGTTGGGCGCTTTTGAATTGCGCCACGATATTGAAACGCCTTACCGCGTTGTCATCAACGAAGCCATCGAACTGGCAAAAAAATATGGCGGCACCGACGGTCACAAATTCGTCAATGGCGTACTCGACCGCCTGGCGGCCAGCATCCGCCCCGAAGAAGCCGCCGCCGTCCGCGAGAGCCGCCGGCAAGGTAAACGCGAAGACAGCGGCAACGGCTGACACCGTCACGCCTCTGCGATGTGAAGGCAATAAAAAAACCGGCAGGTGCAACCTGTCGGTTTTTTATGTTGAACGCCCTGTCCGGTTCGGCGGTTCAGCGCTTGCCCTTGACGGCGTTGACTGCGGCCTTCAGCGTGGCGCCAGCGGAAAACTTGGGCACGTTCGATTCAGGAATATCGAGCGTGCCGCCGGTCTGCGGATTGCGCCCCGTACGAGCCGCCCGTCTGGACACCTCGAACGAGCCAAACCCGGTAAAAGCGACTTTCTCGCCCTTGACCAGTTCCTCGGACACAATCTCAAGAACGCCGGCCAGTGCGCGCTCGGCCTGAGCACGCGGCACTTCCAGACGATCAGCCAGGGCTTCGACGAATTCACCTTTGTTCATGCTTTTCCTCGATTAGACAGGTTGTTGTTACTTGCTTGGACGAACGACTGCATCAGCCCGGCGGATTCTAACACCGCCATGAGGAAGTACACCCCCGCAACAGCTAAAAATACGGCATCGGATCTGCCCGTCGTCATCGCTTGCGCCAATCACGATCGGGAACAGCATCCTGCATACAGTATTTACATAATTCCGCCACGGATCGCGTCGATCTCATGCCACCGGGAACGTTCCCCGCTCGGCGCGGGATCATTGCCGCTCGTGGAGCCGGACGTAAGTCCGTCCGCTTCCACGGGCCGGGCGCCCCGCCCCCCGGCCCGGCCCGGCCCGTTGCACAACCACCACAGTACGCCCCCTGGCGGGACTGACCACGAGGCGCGCAGACCTGCGGGCGCGGCCCGCCGAACCATGCCGCCATCTTGCGGACATGACGATGTTCGCGCCCGGCATCGGGAATGCCCTGCAACGCAGCGGCATGACGCAAAAGCGGAAGTTCCACGTCCGGTCTTCAGGTCTTTTGCAGGCAAGAACATTCCTGCCGCCCCAGACGCGCATGCTAGACTTCCATGCCGATTTTCCGCAACTTCCGCAACCCCCGCCTCATGAACCTGATCGACCGTATTTCCCGCCAGTTCGAAGACAGCGCTCGCAGCAAACTTGCCGCCGCTGAATGGCTGGCGCCGCCGGTAGCGGAGGCGGTCGAGGCCATGACGGCCTGCCTGCTCGATAACGGCAAGATTCTCGCCTGCGGCAACGGTGGCTCGGCGGCCGATGCGCAGCATTTCGCCGCCGAACTGGTCAACCGCTTTGAGCTGGAGCGCCCGCCGCTGGCCGCCGTGGCGCTGACCACCGACAGTTCGGTGCTGACCTCTATCGGCAACGATTACGATTTCGTGCGGGTCTTCGCCAAGCAGGTTCGCGCCCTGGGGCAGGCTGGCGACGTGTTGCTGGCGATCTCGACCAGCGGCGACTCGCCCAACGTTCTGGCCGCCATCACCGCCGCGCACGAACGCGAAATGCGCGTTGTCGCCCTCACCGGCAAGGGTGGCGGCAAAATTGCGGAATTGCTCTCCCCAAACGATGTTCACGTATGCGCGCCCGCCGAGCGCACCGCGCGCATCCAGGAAATTCACCTGCTCGTCCTGCACTGTCTGTGCGACGGCATTGATTGTTTGCTACTTGGAGTGGAAGACTGAAATGGATACCTTGTCGTTCTCCGTCCGCCGCCCGCTGATGCTGGGCGCGTTCGTCCTCGCCAGCGCAACCCTGTTGCAGGGCTGCTTTCCGCTTGTTGCCGTCGGGATCGGCGCGGGCGCGGTCATGGTCGCCGATCGCCGAACCTCGGGCTCCTACGTCGACGACGAAGCCATCGAATGGAAGGTGGCCGACACCGTGAGCAAGCATTTCGGCTCGCTCAATCACATCAACGTCACCTCGTACAACCGCAACGTGCTGCTCACCGGCGAAGTGCAGAACGAAAGCACGCGCACCGAGATGCAACGCTTGGCCTGGAGCGTCGCCAACGTGCGTTCCGTCGTCAATGAACTGGTCGTCGGCCCGCCCTCCTCGCTGGGTGCCCGCAGCAACGACGCGCTCACCACGTCCAACGTAAAAACGCGCTTCCTCAACAGCGGCCAGTTCTCTTTCAACCACATCAAGGTCGTCACCGAGGCGGGCGCCGTCTTCCTGCTCGGCATCGTTACCCACGCCGAAGGCAATCAGGCGGCGGAAATCGCCCGCACCAGCCGAGGTGTAACGAGAGTCGTCAAGGTGTTTGAATACATCGGCGAAAACGCCGCCAAAAAGCTCGACAACGCCAACAGCAACCGAAGCAACGAACCCGCTCCGTCTCCATTGTCCGAAGCGCCCTGATCTCAGGGCGCGGCAAGCGCGTCGAGCAGCTTCTGGTGGATGCCGCCGAAGCCGCCGTTGCTCATCACCAGCACGTGGTCGCCAGGACGCGCTTCAGCGGCGACTGCGGCCACCAGGGCGGCAAGGTCGTCATGACAAGACTGGTGTTCACCCAACGGCGCAAGGACGGCGGCGGCGTCCCACCCCAGGCTGGCGCTGTAGCAGAACACCCGGTCGGCCTGCCGCAGGCTCGCCACGAGCTTGTCTTTCATCGTGCCCATTTTCATGGTGTTGGAGCGCGGCTCCAGTACCGCAAGGATGCGCGCCGCCGGCCCCACCTTGCGGCGCAAACCGTCGAGCGTCGTCCCGATGGCGGTGGGATGGTGGGCAAAATCGTCATAGACCTTCACGCCGCCGGCCTCGCCGCGCACTTCCAGGCGGCGCTTGACATTTTTGAATTCGGACAGGGCCGCCAGCCCATCGGCAGGTGCAACCCCGACATGGCGCGCGGCCAGGAGCGCGGCGCAGGCGTTGGCCCGGTTGTGAGCGCCCGTTAGCTGCCACTGCGTGCGACCGATTTCGCCGCTGTCGTCGTAGATGACGAGACTGCCGTCGGCATCGTCGCCTTCCACGCCCCAGCCGTCCTTCCAGGCATTGAACCAGTCCACCGGCGTCCAGCAGCCGCGCGCGAGCACGCGCCTCAGGCTTTCTTCCCTGGCATTGGCGACGATGCGGCCCGAAGTGGGCAAGGTGCGCACGAGATGGTGGAACTGCGTCTCGATCGCCGCCAGATCGGCGAAGATGTCCGCATGATCGAACTCCAGGTTGTTCAGAATCACGGTACGGGGCCGGTAATGCACGAACTTGGAGCGTTTGTCGCAGAAGGCCGTGTCGTACTCGTCGGCCTCGATCACGAACAGGGGCGTCTTGCCGAGACGGGCGGAAACGCCGAAATCCAGCGGCACGCCGCCAATCAGAAAGCCGGGATTGAGTCCCGCTTTTTCCAGGATGAAGGCGAGCATCGCCGCCGTGGTGGTCTTGCCGTGCGTACCCGCCACGCCAAGCACCCAGCGCCCTTGCAGGACGTTTTCGGCCAGCCACTGCGGGCCGGAGACATAGGGCAGCCCCTGGTCGAGAATCGCTTCAAGCAGCGGATTACCGCGCGAGATGGCGTTGCCGATCACGAACACGTCGGGCTTCAGGCCGGTCTGGTCGACATCGAACCCTTCGGTGAGCGCGATGCCCGCCGCCCGTAACTGGTCGCTCATCGGCGGGTAGACGTTGGCGTCGCAACCCGTGACCTTGTGTCCTGAAGCCGCCGCCAACTGCGCCATACCCCCCATGAAGGTGCCGCAAATGCCGAGAATGTGGATGTGCATGGATGCAAACGCCCCGTGTAGAATGAACGGATTCTACCCGAAGGCGGATACGTATCTTCCATGGCGCAACATGGTTTTCCTCTCCGGAGCGCGCAACGCCGCCGAGAAATCGCCGCGCTTGCCGCGCGCATGATGGCCGAGGACGGTGTTGGCGATTTCGGTTTTGCCAAACGCAAGGCCGCCCGCCAGCTTGGCGCGGGCGATGGCGAGGATCTGCCAGCCAACGCCGAGATCGAGACCGAACTGCGCACTTGGCAATCGTTGTACCAGGGCGAGGAACAAACCGAGCGCCTCGCCCGCATGCGCACGGCGGCGGCAGGGCTGATGCGCCGGCTCGCCGGGTTCCGGCCCTACCTGACCGGCGGCGCGCTCGACGGTACTGCGGGCCGTTACGCCGAACTCGAAATCGACCTTTTCCCGGAAAGCGCCAAAGACGTCGAAATCTTTTTCCTCGATACCGGCCTCGCCTTTGAACACCGCGAAGTGCGCAAGCCCGCGCCCGATGCCCCCGAAATGGCGCTCGCCCTCGATTGGGAAGATATACCGGCCAGGCTTTCCATCTACCCGGCTGACGCCGAACGCGACCGCCATCAACCGCGCGCCCGGCTTTCCCAGGTTGAAGCGCTGCTCGCGGCGGGCGAACAAACATGAACGCGCAGACCGAAAAACGCATCCGTATCTCCCACGCTGGACAAAGTGTCGCCAACTGCGCCAAACTCCCACCATGACGCGACAAAAAAGCAGCAAAACGCCACCTCCCCCGCAGCGCCGCATCCTGGCGCTGCATGGCCCGAACCTCAATCTGCTCGGTACACGGGAGCCGGAAATCTACGGACGCACAACCCTCGCCGACATCCACATCGCCATGGAATCGCGCGCCCGCGCCGATGGCGTGCAGCTCGAATCCTTCCAGAGCAATCACGAAGGCCAGCTCATCGACCGCATCCAGGCCGCTGCGGCTGAAGGTATCGACTTCATCATCATCAACCCCGCCGCCTACACCCACACCAGTGTCGCCCTGCGCGACGCCCTGGCTGCCGTCAGAATCCCGTTCGTGGAAGTGCACCTGTCCAACATCCACAGCCGCGAATCCTTCCGCCACCATTCGTATTTTTCCGATCTCGCGGTGGGCGTGATTTGCGGCCTCGGCGTACACGGCTACCTGGCGGCGGTGGATTTCGCTCTCACCCGGTTGTGCGAACAGGCTGACTGACGCCACGACACCACCGGATGCCCCTCTCTCCAACGGCCTGCTGACAGCGGCCCCTGTTTTTCGGAGTACGACATGGATTTGCGCAAACTCAAGAAACTGATCGACCTCGTGCAGGAATCAGGTATTTCCGAACTCGAAGTCACCGAAGGCGAAGAAAAGGTACGCATCGCCAAACATTTGCCCACCCAAGCCATCATGCCCCAGCCAATCTACGCGCCGCCACAGCCAGCCCCCGTCGCGCCCGCCGCAGCGGGCGGCGAACCGGAAGCCGCCGCACTGCCCGACGGCCACGTGGTGAAATCGCCGATGGTCGGCACTTTCTACCGCGCTTCCGCACCGGGAGCCGAGCCGCTTGCCGAAATCGGCCAGAGCATCGCCATCGGCGACCGCCTGTGCATCATCGAGGCGATGAAGCTGATGAACGAAATCGAGGCCGACGCCGCCGGCACGATCAAGGCCGTGCTGGTCGAGAACGGCCAGCCGGTCGAGTTCGGCCAGCCCTTGTTCGTGATCGGTTGAGCGCCATGTTCGAGAAGATTCTCATCGCCAACCGGGGCGAAATCGCCTTGCGGGTGTTGCGCGCCTGCCGCGAACTGGGTGTCAAGGTCGTCGCCGTGCATTCCGAGGCCGACACCGAAGCCAAGTACGTCAAGCTCGCCGACGAATCGGTGTGCATCGGCCCCGCGCCGTCCGCGCAAAGTTATCTCAACGTCCCCGCCATCATCTCGGCGGCGGAAGTGACCGATGCCGAGGCCATCCACCCCGGCTATGGCTTTCTGTCCGAAAATGCCGATTTCGCCGAACGGGTCGAACAGTCTGGCTTCGTCTTCATCGGCCCGCGCCCAGACACGATCCGCCTCATGGGCGACAAGGTATCGGCCAAGAACGCGATGAAAGCTGCGGGCGTGCCCTGCGTGCCCGGTTCGGACGGCGCGCTGCCGGACGACCCCAAAGAGGTCGTGAGAGTCGCCCGCAATGTCGGATATCCGGTCATCATCAAGGCCGCAGGCGGCGGCGGCGGGCGGGGCATGCGGGTAGTGCACACCGAAGCGGCGCTGCTCAACGCCGTGGCCACGACGCAGGCCGAAGCGCAGGCCGCCTTCGGCAACCCCGTGGTGTACATGGAAAAATTCCTCGAAAACCCGCGCCACATCGAAATCCAGATCATGGCAGACCAGCACGGTAGCGCCGTTTACCTGGGCGAACGCGACTGCTCGATGCAGCGCCGTCACCAGAAGGTGATCGAGGAAGCTCCCGCGCCGGGTATCGACCGCAAGCTGATCGCCGCCATCGGCGAACGCTGCGCCAAGGCATGCCGCAAGATCGGCTATCGTGGCGCGGGCACCTTCGAGTTCCTGTACGAAAACGGCGAGTTCTATTTCATCGAGATGAACACGCGAGTGCAGGTCGAACACCCGGTCACCGAACTCATCACCGGCATCGACATCGTCCAGACCCAGATTCGCGTCGCCGCCGGAGAAAAACTCCGCTTTCGCCAGCGCGACATCATCCTGCGCGGCCATGCCATCGAATGCCGGATCAACGCCGAAGATCCGTTCAAGTTCACGCCCTCGCCGGGACGGATCACCAACTGGCACACACCTGGCGGGCCAGGCGTACGGGTCGATTCCCACGTCTACAACGGCTACGTCGTGCCGTCGCATTACGACTCGATGATCGGCAAGCTGATCGTCCACGGCGACACGCGCGAGCAGGCCATCCGCCGCATGCGCATCGCGCTCTCGGAGATGGCCGTCGCCGGGATCAAGACCAACGTTCCGTTGCATCAGGCGTTGATGCTCGACAGTCACTTCATCGAAGGCGGCGCCAGCATCCACTACCTCGAAGAACGGCTGTCCGACCTCACCGAAGTCAAAACCGACTGAAAGCGCGCGCCATGTGGCTCTCGGTTTCGCTCCAGGCCGACGCCGACCGCGCCGAAGCCCTGTCGGAAGCGCTCCTGGAAGCGGGAGCGCTGTCGGTGTCGATTGAGGACGCCGACGCCGGCACCGCCGCCGAAACACCGCAGTTCGGCGAACCCGGCCAGTCGCCAGCGAGCCTGTGGGCGCACAGCCGGGTGATCGCCCTGTTCGGGGCCGATGCCGCCGTCGCCGATCTCGTCGCCGCCGCCGCCACGGCGGCAGGGTGCGACGCCGCGCCGTCCTTCGCCATCGAAGAAGTCCCCGAGCAAAACTGGGTACAGCTCACGCAAAGCCAGTTCGCCCCCATCCGCATCGGTGAGCGCCTGTGGATTGTGCCGTCCTGGCACGAAGCGCCCGATCCCGACGCCATCAACATCGAACTCGATCCCGGCATGGCTTTTGGCACCGGCTCACACCCGACCACCCACCTGTGCCTGGAGTGGCTCTGCGACAACGTGCGTCCAGGCTGCTCGGTACTCGACTACGGCTGCGGCTCGGGCATTCTCGGCATCGCCGCCGTCCGCCTCGGCGCGGGGACGGCGCTCGGCGTCGATATCGACGAACGCGCACTGGAGGCGACCCTCGCCAACGGCGCACGCAACGGCGTCGCCGACATCCTGCGGGTGCAACACCCGGGCGCACCGCTGGAGACGATGTTCGATCTCGTCGTCGCCAACATCCTCACCAACCCGCTGTGCGTGCTCGCTCCCGCCATTGCGGCGCGCGTCGCCGACGGCGGCAAGGTGGCGCTCTCCGGCGTGCTCGAACAACAGGCCCCACAGGTCATCGCCGCCTGGTCACCCTGGCTCGCCCTCGAAATCGGCGCGACCCGCGAAGGATGGGTCAGGCTACAGGGTCGCCGCTGAACCGTTTCCGATGCAAAAGAATGCGCGTGATCGCCGCGCGGATCGGGCGATGATTTATCATTGAGTGTTCTATATCCGCAGGCCCGAGTTCGTTCCTGATGCTGACCCGTTGCCCGAGCTGTCAAACCGTCTTCCGGCTTACGTCGGAACAATTGCTTGCTCGACAAGGCCGGGTTCGTTGTGGAAGCTGCTCATTTGCCTTCAACGCCCTCGATCACCTGGCCGAATCCGATCCCAAGGCCGGGCAGCCCGGCGGGCAACAAAACGCATCCGGTAAAGCCTCGCGCCCGCCCAGTGCGAAATCTCACGCCCTCCCCTCAGACAGTACCGCAGCGCCGCACATGGCGGCTGAAACCGCCTCCCGCCTTCCATCGGCTCCGCAGGGTTCCCGGCAAAGTCCGGGCGATTTCGGCATGGAGGGAACTTTCCCGCCCGGTGCGCCAACCGATACGCCCGCTCAGCCGCGTCCACGTCCAGCGCTGGCGCCCGTCGTCAAGAAGCCGTCGCTGCGCCTACTGAACGAACTCGATTTCTCGTCGTCGATAGACACGAAATCCAGGATGTCCCGCAGCCTTCCGTGGCATCCCGGCGAGGAATTCCCACAACTGGATGAACCTCTCGCCCCAGTCGAGACGCCGCCCGCCGCCCTGACCCAGGCACCGCCGCTGACCCAGGCACCGCCGCCGACCCAGGCTCCGCTACCAACCCAGGCTCCGCTACCAACCCAGGCGCCGCTGCCGACCCAGGCTCCGGCAGCGCCTCTCACCCAAGCGCCGCTGCCCACGCATCCCAAGCCCGAGGCGATCCGGCAGCCGCCACTGACTTCGCCCAAAACACCGCCGCCGGTTCCGCCCAAAGCGCCGGCAGCATCCAAAATTCCTTTCCTCGCGCCAGTCGAGACCAACGTATCCGTCGCACCGCCGCCTTCCCGCGCTGCGGCGATGTCCGTGCAGACGAATCTCGACGACGACGATTCCATCTTTTCCCAACTGGATGGAATGTCCAGGGCCACGCGAGGTCGACACGACCGCGACAAGGACAAGGACAAAGACAAGGAAAAACGGGCCAAACGCAGCAAAAACGGCAAGCAAGTCAAAAGCAGGTTTTCTATTTTCGGCAGCGGCAAGAAAACGAAAGAGGCCGAATCCAGACTCAGCAGGCGTGACCAGGCCGTGCAGGCGGCTGCCGAAGTTGTCGATGACGCCGTACTAAACGAAATGTCCAGCAAAGTCGGCCTCGAAGCCAAGATCAACAAGATCGAGGCCGAAATCAACGCCGAACGCAAGACCGCCCACCTGGCGGCCCGGGGCAAAAACACTGGCCAGGAAAAAGACGCCGCCAAGGAAAACAAGCCTCACAAGGCCGCCCACCATTTCGATTTCTACGGCAAACCGATGACGCCGCGCGCGCGCGCCATCTGGACGTCGACCGTTTCCGTGCTGGGTGTGGCGCTGCTCGTCCAGGCGGTTTTTCTTTTCCGCCACAGCATCGCCCGCCAGCTTCCCAATACCCGTCCGTTTTTCGTCTCGACCTGCAAGACATTCGGTTGCAGCATGCCGCTGCCGCGCGACAGCGGGCAGATTCGCATCGACGACTATGGCGTTCTGCGCCAGGACGACCGGCCCGGGCACTACATCTTTTACGCCACCGTCAGCAACCTGGCGGGTTTCACTCAGGATTGGCCGAACATCGAACTCACGCTGCTCGATATCACCAACCAGCCACTCGCCCGCCGCGTTATAACACCCGTCGAATGGGCGCCATCCGAACAACTATCCAAAGGCGGCATCACGCCGCGCAACAACGTTTCAGTGCGCATGGATCTGGAAGTCGCTGGCGTCGGCCCGAGCAATTACCGGGTCGACCATTTTTATCCCTGACGTCCGGCGATCACAAAAAAGGCAGCGGGCGCGATTTGCGCAGCCCTTTTGAAATTGCACCCGCCAGCATCACCACCCCGAGGGGAGATCGCCAAAGGCGGCGCAGTAGACGCCCGCGATGTCCTCCCGTGCCGGACGATGATTCTGCCCACCGCGATGGCCGATTTTGATTGCGCCCATCACCGTGGCAAGCCGCCCGCAGGAAAGCCAGTCCCAACCCCGTGAGATGCCGTAGAGCAAACCGGCGCGATAGGCGTCGCCGCAGCCGGTCGGGTCGACCACGGCATCGACCGCCGCCGCCGGTACTTCGATGCGCTCGCCACCGGCATAGATGTGCGAGCCTTCGCCTCCGCGCGTCACCACCAGGGCGTCGACTTCGGCGGCCAGGGCTTCGATGGCGAGCCCGGTCTTGTCGCATATCAGTCGCGCTTCGTAGTCGTTGACCGTGCAGTAGCGGGCGAGCTTCAGGCAATGCAGCAGTTCGGCGGCGGCAAGGATCGGCAGCGCCTGACCGGGATCGAACACAAAAGGCACCCCGATTTCGGCCAGCCCTTCGGCATGGCGCAGCATGCCGTCGCGCCCATCGGGCGAGACAATGCCAAGCTGTACGCCTTTGGCCGTGCGCACGTCGTTCCGGTGCGAATACATCATCGCGCCGGGGTGAAAGGCGGTGATCTGGTTGTCGTCGGCATCGGTGGTGATAAATGCCTGCGCGGTGTAAGTGCCCGGCACATGGCGCACATGATCCTGGCGCAGCCCGAGTTCGTCGAGCCTTTGCCGGTAGTCGGAAGCGTCGTCGCCGACGGTGGCGACGATCAGCGGTTCGGCCCCCAGCAGGCGCAGGCTGTAGGCGATGTTGCCTGCACAGCCGCCGAAATCCCGCCGCAATTCCGGCACCAGGAAGGAAACGTTCAGAATGTGGATCTGTTCAGGCAGGATGTGGTTTTTGAAGCGGTCGCCAAAAACCATGATGTTGTCGTAAGCCATCGAACCGCAGACGAGAATGGACATGAAAACTTCCTGACATTTTGATGAAGTACGATTATAAGGGGCGAGGCTGGATTTCCCGCCAGTGAAACAAATCCTCCCCGTCATCCTCCAACAAGAACAGTTCTCTTGCCGGGACTGTCCGTTTTTCTGCCTTTTCCCATGCTGACACATCCCCAATTCGATCCCGTCGCTTTTTCCATTGGCCCGCTCAGCGTGCGCTGGTATGGCCTGACCTACCTTTTCGCTTTCATTTGTTTCGCCTTCCTCGCCCGCCGACGCGCGCACCAGGGGCCGGGGCCGGTCTGGAGCGAGCAGGCCATCGACGATCTGCTTTTCTACGGTGTGCTCGGCGTCATCGTCGGCGCTCGCCTGGGAGAAGTGTTGTTCTTCCAGCCCGGCTACTATTTCGCCCACCCGATCGAGATTCTCGCGGTATGGCATGGGGGTATGAGCTTTCACGGCGGTTTCCTCGGCGTGCTGGTGGCGATGTGGCTTTATGGCCGCCGCCATGGCCGGGGGTTCTGGGAAATTACCGATTTCATCGCCCCGATGGTGCCTGTCGGTCTGTTCGCGGGACGGATCGGCAATTTCATCAACGGCGAGCTGTATGGCCGCCCCATGAGCACCGTTCTGCCCTGGTCGATGTATTACCCCCAGGTCGACGATCTGCCGCGCCATCCCTCGCAGCTCTACCAGGCCACGGGCGAGGGGTTGCTGCTGTTCGCCCTGCTGTGGTGGTATTCGTCCCGTCCCCGTCCGCCCCGGGCGGTCTCCGGGTTTTTCCTGGCCGGTTACGGCATCCTGCGTTTCAGTGCGGAGTTTTTCCGCAATCCCGACCCCGGCATTTTCAGTTCCCTCGGGTTGGGACTCACCACCGCGCAATGGCTTTGCCTGCCGATGTTCCTGGTGGGCATCGGGCTGTGCGCACACGCCCACATCGCTCGTCGCGGCTGACCGTCCGGCATTCCGCGCCAGGAAACTTATCGACAAAGGAGAGCGCCATGCCATCGAATCTGGTTGCAAAAAGCCTGTCCAGAATGCGCGACATCGTGGTGCAGGCGACCCGGAAAACACGCGAACCCTCTGAAAAGGAACTCGAACGCATTCACCGCCAGCTTGAGGAATGCGCCATCGGTCTCGGCGGCGAGGTGTCCACGCGGCAACGCGCAGCGCGGCTGGCCGACACTTATCTGCGTCTGGACGACACCGGACGGCGGGCCATGCTCAAAATGATCGCGCTCGATTTCGGCCCCGATCCCAAAGCCGTCGCCAAGGCGCACGCCGCTTACCAGAAAGCGGTCGGCAGCGACGAGCAGTGGGAAGCCGAAGCACAATTGCGTATGGCGATGCGCTCGCGGCGGCTGCGCATCCTCACCCAGTTCAACGCTATCCCGCAAGGGGTCAAGTTTCTCGTCGACCTGCGCGCCGATCTGTTGCGCTACGCCGCCGACGACCCTTTGCTCAAGCCGCTCGACCGCGAACTCGAAAACCGCTTCGCCGCCTGGTTCGACGTGGGCTTTCTCGAACTCCAGCGCATCACCTGGGAATCGCCAGCGGCGCTCCTGGAACGGCTGGTCAGATACGAGGCCGTGCATGCCATTCGCTCGTGGGAAGATTTGCGCAACCGCCTCGATTCCGATCGCCGCTGCTACGCTTTTTTCCACTCTCGCATGCCGCTGGAACCGTTGATTTTTGTACAGGTGGCGCTCACCGAAGCGCTGGCCGGCAACATCCAGAACCTGCTTGACGTCAATGCCCCACTCGGCGACACCGGCAAGGCCGACACCGCAATCTTTTATTCGATTACGTCCTCACAAACCGGGCTGCGCGGCGTGTCGTTCGGCAACTTTTTGCTGAAACGGGTCATTGCCGACCTGCAACGCGATTTTCCGCACCTGCGCACGTTTTCCACGTTGTCGCCGCTTCCCGGTCTTATCCGCTGGGCGAAACAAAACCCGCAAGATCTGGACAAAACACTCACTGCTGCGGAGTGGAAACACTTGGCCGCCGCTGGCGTTTCCCGTGAGTCCGGCCCGGCGTTTTTCGCCGCCTTGCTGGCGGGTGAGGCCGACTGGACGAACAACAACGCGCTGGCCTCGGCCCTGCGCGCGCCTCTGTTGCGCCTGGCCGCGCACTACCTGACTCAGGCCAAACGCGGCAACCGTCCGCTCGATTCGGTGGCCCGCTTCCATCTCGGCAACGGCGCCCGCATTGAGCGCCTGAACTGGCTGGCCGACGCTTCAGAAAAAGGGGGCGCGCAGTCGTGGGGGATCATGGTCAATTACCTCTACAACCTCGACGCTCTCGAAGCGAACGTTGAAGCTTACGAACGCGACGGCAGGATCGACACCTCAGCCTCGGTACGACGACTGGGCAAGGGGTGAACAGATTTCCGTTCCGGGAGAATGCGCCATGCGTATCCCGATGTTTCCCGGTGGCAAAACCGGATTGCTCGCCTGCGCAATATCGCAGGTTCTGCTGCCGATCCTGTTGCTGGTCAACAGCATGCGGTTGCTGGAAGACGCCACCCGCATCAATCTGGACGAGCTGATTTCACGGCGCGCGGACATGCTGCACGCGATGACCGCCGCCTATATCGACCGGCCCGGTTTTGGCCCCTTACAGGACATATTGGGGAAAAAGCTCGCGCGCACCGATGACGCACTCACGTATGTGCGCATCGGCAACGCCGCCGGCAACATCCTGATCGCCGCAGGGTTGCCTGAGCAGGAAACACTGCATCCCCCCAACGTAATCGACGGCGGCGGCGAAATCACCCCTCGCCTGCTCGACCGGCCACTGATCCACGTCCGCCATCCGCTAGCGCTGCCGGACGGCGAGACCGGCTTTCTTCAGTTCGGCATCTCGACCGGCGAACTGGCGGCAACCCGGCAAGCGCTCACCCGGCAGGGAATGACGACAGCCCTGGCCGCCACACTGATCGCTTTTGCACTGCTGTGGGTTCTCGGCCACAAAATATCCAGCCGTCTCGCGCGCATGTTGGTCGCCAGTCAGGCCATGGCCGACGGCAACCTCGAACGCCGCCTGCCCGGCGCG